>DASWSC010000064.1:0-15865 GCA_036402855.1 Candidatus Elarobacter sp.
AGCCCGGGCACACGATCGCCCTAGACGCGCTCGGACTGGAGCCGCTGCTCGACCTCGATCTCGCGCTCGGCGAAGGGACCGGTGCCGCGCTCGCGCTTCCCGTGATCGAAGCGGCCGCGCGGATGGTCCGCGAGATGAAGACGTTCGCCGAAGCCGGCGTCGCGACGAAGGAGCCCGGCCGCTGAAGGTGCTGCGCGCACTGCGCTCGGCGTTCGCGTACTTTTCGGTGCTGCCGGTCGGGACGGGCGGCGCACCCGACGCCGCGGCGCTGGCGTGGCTGCCCTTCGTCGGGGCGGCGGCCGGGGCGCTCGCGGGATTCGCCGGCGCGCTCACCGCCGCGCATGCGCCGCATGCGCTCGCCGTCGCGGTCGCGTTCGGCGCGACGATCGTGCTGACGGGCGCGGTGCATCTCGACGGCTTCCTCGACGGCTGCGATGCGTTCTTCGCGCCGGTCCCGGTCGAGCGGCGCTTCGCGATCCTGAAGGACCCGGGGCACGGTACGTTCGCGCTCGCCGGGATCGCCGTCGCCGGCGCGTTCTGGGTGGCGGCGCTCTCGGCGCTCGCCGCGCCGGCGCTGCCGCTCGCGCTGGCGTGCGCCGCGGCGAGCGCGCGCTGGGGCGCGATCCTGCACGCGCTCTACGTGCCGTACGGCGGGGCGACCGCGTCGGCGTTCGTGCGGCGGCCGCCGTTCGCCGTGCTCGTTCTCGGGCTCGCGCTCGTCGTCGCGCTCGCGTGGCCGCTGGGCCCGCGCGGCGCGGTCGCTGCGGTCGTCGCGCTCGCGACGTCGGCGCTGGCGGTCACCTGGGTGCGCGGGCGGCTCGGCGGCGCGATCACGGGCGACGGCTACGGCTTCGCGATCACCGTCGCCGAGGTGAGCGCGCTCGTCACGCTGGCCGTGTGAGCCTCAGGACCGCTCGGCGCCGTCGAGCGTCGCGATGAGCCATGCGAGCCCGTCGTTGTAGCGCGGGCCGGGGCGCTCGAGGATCGCTGCGTCGGGGAGCGTGTAGACGTGGTGGAGCTTCACGGCGCGCAGCGCGGTCCACGGCGGTTTCCCGATCACGTCGCGCAGGCGCACGTCGGGGTCGGCGACGATGACGTCGGGCTGTCGCGCGACCAGCGCCTCGGCGCTGTAGCGCGCGTACGGCTGCGCGACGTCCGAGGACGCGCTGCGTCCCCCCGCGAGCTCGATGAGATGCTCGATGTACGAGCCGTGCCCGATCGTGAAGACCGGCTCGACGCCGAGCACGACGAAGACGGCCGGCCGTCGCGCGCGGCGCTTCGCGCGGTCGACCAGGGCGGCGGTGCGCGCGCGCAGCCTCGCTTCGACCGCGCGCGCCTCCGTCCGGTGACCGGTCAGATCGCCGAGACGTTCCAGGTTCCCGAAGATGTCGCTGAAGCTGTCGTCCTTGAGGAGGACCACCGGTATGCCGGCGCGCCGGACGTCGCCGGCGAGACGCTCCTGTGCCACGATTCCGATGCACAGATTCGGATGCAGCCCCACGATGCGTTCGGTGTCGATCGATGCGAACGATGCGACGACCGGCAAGCGCTTCGCCTCGGGCGGGTAGTCGGTGTACGCCGAGACGCCGGCAACTTGATCGCCGGCGCCGATCGCGAAGAGATCTTCGGTCATCGACGGGACGAGCGAGACGACACGCGGGTGCGCGGGCGGTGTGCTCACGTGCGCGCGCGCGCCGTTCGCGCATCCGGCGACGGCGAGCAGCAGCGCCGCGGAGGCCCCGGCGAGCGCGGCGCGAGCCGTCCGCACGAACGTGCTCACGCCGGCGGTTCCTCGACGGGGGTTCCGATCGCGCGCACGTCGATCGCGTAGCCGGCGACGACCAGCTCGACGCGCGCGGCGTCGCGGGCGATGGTCCGGGTGAGGCGACCGAGCGCGTCGCGGAAAATGCGCCCGAGCGGCGTCGGCGGGACGACGCCCCAGCCGGTCTCTTCGGCGACGACGATCGACTCGGCGCGCGTCGTCGCGAGGGCGGCGGCGAGCTCGGCGCCCTGCGCATCGAGTGCGGCGAGCGCGCCGACCGGATCGCGCGCGGCACGCGCTTCGTCGCGCAAGAGCGACGCGGCGATCCACGTGCCGAGCGCGTCGATGACGACGCAATCGCCGGCCGGTGCGCGCGCGAGGACCTCCGTCAACGCGGGGCCGTTCGGCGCACCGGTCTCGACCAGCGACCACTCGCGCGGCCGCGTGCGGCGGTGCTCATCGACGCGCGCGCGCATCTCCGCGTCGCCCGGATCGATCGCCGCGGTCGCGACGAAGGTCACCGGCTTCCCGCTCGCGCGCGCGAGCGCCGCGGCGCGCGAACTCTTGCCGGCCCGCACCGGACCGACGATGAGCGTCGTGTGCATGGCCGTACAGGACGGCACGGTGCCGCCGCGAACCTGCGTCGAGAGTTCGCGTGCGCGGGAAGCCGGTGGGAATCCGGCACGGTCGCGCCACTGTCAGCGGGGAGCCGCTACGCGCCACGGCCCGGGAGGGCTGGAAGGCCGCAGCACCAGGCATCGATCCGCGAAGTCAGGATACCGTCGCGCGGACGCCGTCATCACCTCACCCTCGCACGAAGGGAAGGCCACCGATGCCCGTCCGCCTCTCCGCGGCGTTCGCCGCCGTCACGCTGCTCTGGGCGGCGCCTGCGCTCGCGCAGACCGCGCCGAGCCCGAGCCCGTCGCCCGCCGCGCTGAGCGAGATCGGCCGCGTCTCGACCAGCGACCGCCGCGACGAACCGCTCGGCGCGAGCTCGAAGAGCACGTACGTCGTCACCAAAGCGGAGATCGTGCGGCGCGGGTTCACGACCGTCGCTTCGGCGCTGGAGGACGTTCCCGGGATCGTCGTCTCGCGCAGCGGCCCCGCCGGCTCCTCGGCGAGCGTCTCGCTGCGGGGCACCGCACCGAACCAGACGCTGGTGCTGATCGACGGGCGGCCGCTCGGCGGAGCGCAGATCGGGACGCTCGACCTCGGCGCGGTTCCCACCGCGGGCGTCGAGCGCATCGAGATCGTCGAAGGGAGCGGCGCGACGCTCTACGGCAACGGCGCGATCGGCGGCGTCATCAACATCATCACCGCGACCGCGCGGCGGCGCGATACGATCGCGACGGCGTCGAGCGGGACGTTCGGCGAACGCGCGATCGTGATCGACGCGCCGTCGTTCGCGTTCGAGCGGCGGATCGCGGCGAACGCGTTCGCGTACCCGCCCGCCGGCGCCGATGCGGGCGGCGTGCGCGACGATGCGGACCTCTCGTCCACGATGCTGCGCGGGCGCACGGCGACCCGGCTCGGCGCGGTCGCGCTCGCGCTCGACGCCGGGATCGTGGCGCGGCACCTCGGCGTCGCGGGGCAGGTTCCCTTCGTGACCCCGAACGCGCGGCAGGACAACGTCGACGGCGACGCGCGCGCGTCGTTCACGCGGTCGGCGGCGCGCTCCGCGGCGACGCTCGATCTCACCGGGACGCGCACGTCCGTCGTCTACCGCGATCCGGTCGCGGCGGAGAACTTCACCGGGCTTCCGCTGCTGCTGCTGAACGTCGAAGCGCGCGTGCAGGCGTCGCTGCGCAACGTCGTGCAGAACGACGGCGGCGCGCTGGTCTACGGCGTCGACCTGGCGCGCGGCACCGACCGCATCGACGCCGGCGACGGCAGCCCGCCGGCGCACGGCTTCGCGCAGACCGCGGTCTACGCGCAGGACCAGATGCGGCTCGGCCGCGCGCTCCAGGGCTACGCGGGACTGCGCGCCGAGCGCGACGGATCGGCCGGCGGCTCGTTGTCGCCGTCGGCCGGCGTGACGTGGCGTTTCGGGGACGACCTGGCGCTCCGCGCAAACGCGTCGACGGCGTTCCGCGCGCCGACCGCGCTCGATCTCTACTATCCGGGCTTCTCCAACCCGAATCTCCATCCCGAGCGCACGAAGAACCTCGACCTGACGCTCGACGCGCCGCGCGTGCTCGGCGGCGCGAGCCTCGGGTGGTTCGTCACCGGCGGGAACGATCTGATCGTGCTGACCTCGGGCGGGCCGCAGAACGCACAGCGCGCCGTGATCTCGGGATTGACGCTGGACGTCCGCACGCGGCCGCTCAACGGGTTCACGGCGCGCATCAACGTCACCGACCTGTACCGCGCGCAGAACCTCACCACGCTGGAACAGCGGCTACCGCGGCGGCCGGTGATCGTCTCGAACGCCGAGCTCGCGTACGCGGGCGCGGCGCAGGCGCTGCTCGCGTCGGCCGGTGTCGTCGCGCACTCCGTCGCCCGGTCGGGCGATCCGTTCGGCGCCGCCGACCCGTTCACGCGCGTCGACGCGTACGCGCGCTTGCGCGTCGCCCCGCGCGCGATCGTCACGCTGCGCGTGAACGATCTCGGCAACGAGCGGTACCAGGAGATCGGCGGCTACCCGATGCCCGGGCGCACGTTCGCGCTCGAGCTCTCGACGCGCTGAACCGCGCCGGCGTGCGTCTCGCGCTGCTCGCCGCGCTCGTCCCGGTCGCGATGCTGATCGGCATCGCGTTCGGCGGCGCCGCGCTCGGCCCGGACGTGCTGGCGAACGCGCTGCTGCATCCGTCGACCGGCGGCGACGCCGCGACGATCGTGTGGCAGCTCCGCGTGCCGCGCGTCGCGATCGCCGCGACCGTCGGCGCGACGCTCGCGCTCGCCGGCGCGCTGCTGCAGGCGCTGTTGCGCAACCCGCTGGTCGATCCGTACCTGACCGGCGTCGCGAGCGGTGCGGGCGCGTCGATCGCGATCGCGGTGACGCTGGGGGTGACGCCGCTGCTGGTTCCGCCGCTCGGGTTCGCCTCGGGGCTCGCCACGGCGGTGCTGGTTGCGGTGCTCGCCCGGCGCGGCCCGCGACTCGACGCCGAGCGGCTCGTCCTCGCCGGCGTTTCGATCTCCGCGCTGCTCTCCGCGATCGTCACGCTCGCCATCGAACGGCTCGCGCGCGGGACGGCGAGCGAAACGATCCTCGCGTGGCTCGCCGGATCGCTCGCCGGACGCAGTTGGGGCGATCTCGGCGCCGCCGCGCCCGAAGCGATTCTCGGCGTCCTGCTGAGCGCCGCGACGATCCCGGCGCTCAACGTGCTGCGGCTCGGCGAGGGACGGGCGGCGGCGCTCGGCGTGAACGTCGTGCGCCTGCAGTGGATTCTGATGGTCGCTTCGACGCTGCTGACCGCCGCGGCGGTCGCGCTGGCCGGGCTGGTCGGGTTCGTGGGACTGATCGTGCCACACTTGGCTCGCCGCGTCGTCGGCGCTGACGTGCGCGTGCTCGTTCCGGCCAGCGTGCTGGTGGGCGCGTCGCTCGTCGTCCTCGCGGACGCACTCGCGCGCACGCTTGCTGCGCCCGCGGAGATCCCGCTCGGCGTGCTGCTCGCCTTCGTCGGCGTACCGACGTTCCTTGTGTTATATCTGCGTGGAGAAGCGCGCGCTTACGCATGATTCGCGCGGGTGACCTGCCGCGCGCGGCGTATTGGCCCCGGATGCGCTTTCTACGGGTTGTGCCTTCCTTTGCGATCGTGACGATCGTCGCCGCGCTCGCCGCCTGCGGCGGCGGCGGCGGAGGAGGGGGAGGCGGCAGTGCGCTCCCTCCGGGCGGCGGCGGCGGCATCGTTCCGACGCCCACGGCGTCCCCGGTCCCCACGTCGACGCCGACCACCGCTCCGGCGAGCGGATACGTCGCGCCGACCGGCGGCGTGACCGAACTTTCGCCGGCGACCTCGAACCAGTTCTCGTCGTCGTTGCTCGCGACGTCGACCGACGGCACGTTCATCGTGCAAAGCGCCGATGCGCCGGCCGAGCCTCCGGCGAGCGCCGCGACGCTGACCGAGTACGACGTCGTCGCCGCCGAGTCGGCGGCCGGACAGAAGCCGTCGGCGGTGTGGCGCGGAACGTCGGCGACTGCTCGCGCCGACGCGCGCGGGCGCATCCCGTACCGGCCGGCGATGGACTACCGCTCGGGCCTCCTCCGCGGCATGTCGCAGCAGATCGTCTCGCATCTCGGGACGACGCGCAGCATCGAAAGCTTCCGCTCGACGCGGGCGCTCGCGCAGGGCACGCAGCGCACCTTCCACATCATCCAAGGGACGATCACCGGGAACAGCTCGTCGTGCGCGGCGCCGCAGCAGACGGTGAACGGCCAGTGTTATCTCGACGTGCCGGCGACGCTGCAGTTCGTCTCCTCGCACGGGTACGTCTGGGTGGACAACGGGTTCGACCAAAGCTACGGCTTCAGCGGCACCGACTGGCAGACCGCCGGCGCGAAGTTCGATGCGGCGTATGCGCGCGAGACGACCGCGTTTGCGCCTGCCTTCTTCCAGCCGAGTCAGCACTACTCGCAGTGCGACACCAACGGAAACACGCTGCCGCCCGCTTCGAGCCAGCCCCCCGTCGACCTCACCGGCAGCGATCAGCACATCAGCATCTTGGTCACGCGCGCGCTCGAGAACACCGGGGAAGGCGGCTACTTCTTCTTCGGCGACCTCCTGAACGACCAGGAGTTCAACTGCGCGACGCATGCGGCGCACATCCCGAGCAACGCGCTGCCGATGTTCGTCATCGGCGGGGACAAGTACGCGGTGGGCAGCGGCACGGTCGCGGACGCAAGCTACTGGCGGAACGTCGACATGCCGCGCAGCGTCGCGCACGAGTTCCAGCACTACCTGCACGCGATCAACAAGGTCATGGTCCCCAACCTCGTCAACAACCAGAGCGTCGCGTTCGACGACGCGTTCATCGACGAAGGTGACGCGATGCTCGCGCAGGATCTGGTCAACGCGGGGAACGCGCAGGACACCAACGCGCTCGAGACGTCGTTCTCGTACCTCTACAGCCCCTCGAACTTCTCCCTGACCGCGTTCACCGGCTACGACGCGAACCCGCTCGACACGTCGAGCAATCCGTCGTTCGGGTTCTTCCACAACACCGGCGGGAACTACGGCGCGGCGTATCTCTTTGCGCGGTATCTCTACGACCGGTTCGGCGGCGATGCCGCGCTGCACCGGCAGTACGCGAGCCTCGTCCCGAGTCCGGGTTCGAGCACCTCGGCGAACGTCGGGCCGATCCTCGCTGAAGCGAACAACGGCCAAACCTTCGCGCAGCTCTACCAGGACTTCGCCGCCGCGCTCGCCGCGCGCAACGTCGCGTCGACCGACCCGCGGTTCACGTTCAACTCGACCGTCTTCCTCGTCGGGACGAAGCAGGTACCGATCCCGGGCGGCCAGTCGTACGACCTCGTGATGAACGGGCCGCGCTCGCCGGCCGATCTGACCAGCCTGCACCCGTACGACTTCCCGCGCATCAAGCTCACGCCGAGCACGAGCGTCACCGCGAAGCTGATCGTCGGCGCGACGCTGTTCTTCAACGCGGCACCGTCGGCCGGTTCGATCACGTCGCTGAACTCCACGACCGCGCCGCTCGGACACGTCGACGGCGGCCTCGTGCAAGGCGCGTACAACGACAACGGTTCGTGCTTCGGTCCGCCGCCGCAGTGCTGACGGCATGACGCCGCGTTGAGGCTGGCCCTCGAGCGGGTCGAGATCGCCCGCGGCGGCAGAACGCTGCTGCGCGAGGTGTCGCTCACGCTCGAGGCCGGCTTCGTCGCCGTCGTCGGCCCCAACGGCGTCGGCAAGACGTCGCTGCTGCGCGTCATGGCGGGCGGGTTGGCGCCGGCGTCCGGCCGCGTGCTGCTCGACGGCGTCCCGTTGGGGATGCTCGACGCACGCGAGCGCGCGCGGCGCATCGCGCTCGTCGATCCGACCGAGCCCGTTCTGGCGGCGCTCACCGTCGGAGACGCCGTCGCGTCGGCGCGCTTTCCGCACCACCGCTGGTGGGAATGGGAAGCGACTCCCGAGGACGAGGCGGCCGTCGAGGACGCGCTGGTGCGGACGGGGCTCGTGCCGTTCGGGGCGCGTGAGCTCGGGACGCTCTCCGCGGGCGAACGCCAGCGCGTCTGGATCGCGATCGCGATCGCCCAGCGGGCGTCCGTGGTGCTGCTCGACGAGCCCACGTCGCACCTCGATCTCAAGGCGTCGGTGGAGACGCTGCAGCTCGTGCGCGAGCTCGCCGCGGGAGGCGCGGTCGTCGTCGCGGTGCTGCATCAGCTCGAGGAGGCCGCCGCATTCGCCGGCCGCGTCGTCGTCCTCGGCGAAGGCGGCATCATCGCCGACGGGCCGCCCGCCGCCGCGCTCACCTCCGCCACGATCGAGCGCGCCTACGGCGTCGCGGTAACCGTCGAGCACCGCCCGGACGGACTCGCCTTCCACCGCCGCATCGCGTCCACGCCCTCCACGCCACCCTAGCCCCAAAACGGCTGCCCCCACGTCGCCGTGAAGCCGCCCCGGTGTCGCCGTGAGGCGCCCCCGCGTACCGTGAGCCGCCTCCGTTGTCACCGTGAGGCGCCTCCGTGTACCGTGAGCCGCCTCCGTTGTCACCCTGAGCCTGTCGAAGGGTGAGCGCCGCGCACGATCGTGCCTTCGGCGCATCCTTCGACAAGCTCAGGATGACATTTCGACAACCTCAGGATGACATTTCGGCAAGCTCAGGATGACATTTCGACAAGCTCAGGATGACACTTCGACAAGCTCATCCTTCGACTAGCTCAGGATGACGTTTCGACAAGCTCAGGATGACGTTGTCACAGCGCCCGGCGAGCGTTTGCGGCTAGAACTTCACCAGGACTTGGGCGGCGATGCTCTGCAGGGTGTTGCGGAGGATTCCGCCGGAGTCCGTCCAGACGGCGCGGTTCGACGCGTCGGAGCGGCCTTCGAGGCGGAAGACGAGCGGCGCAGAGGGCGCGTAGGCGAACGTGAGCGTCGTTTCGCGCCAGCGCTGGTCGAAGCCGGTTCGGTAACCGCCGGCGTCGCCGAACGTTTCGGTGCGCAGCGCCGTGCTCAGCTTCGAGCTGAGCTGGTACGTCGCGTAGCCCGCGAGACCGTTCCAGCTCGCCGTGCCGATCCCGGTGGTCGCGCCGAACGCGTCGACCAGGGCGACGTTCTCCTGGCGGCCGCTGTCGAAGTTCGCCTGGAACGTCAGCTTCGGGGTCGCGTGCCACGTGCCGACCACGTCGACGAGCGAGCGATGCCCGAGCGGCGTCGCGGGATTCCCCGTCCACGCGGCGTTGCTGATCCGTTCGGTGCCGCTGTAGCCTTGCGCCGTCAGCGCCACCACCGGACCGTTGTACGCGATGCCGAGCTCGGCGGTCTTCGCGCCTGTTCCGTTTCCTTTGGTGGTGTCCCAGCCGTTGTTGACGCCTGCGATGAAGCTCCAGAGCGCGGTCGGCGCGTACGTCAGGCGCCCGCCGGTGTGCGTGAACGGAACCGCGAATCCGAACAGGACCGAGCGGGAGATGTTCACGTTGCCCGGATCTTCGATCACTTCGGCGCCTGCGAGCGTCGCGAACTTTCCGCCGATCAGCGTGAACGGTCCGCCCGTATACGACAAGTACGCCTGCGTGATGTCGAACGAGTTGCCGTTCGCGGTCGGATAGGATGCGATCACGTCGGCGTTCGTCCCGGCCGTGAGCTCGAGCTTGCCGCCGATCGTGCCGGTCTTGACGAGCTGTACGTTGACCGCGTTCAGCATCGGCTGGCGGTCGACGGTGTCGAACACACGTGACGCGGTCCCGTTCGCGAAGGCGAAACCGCTGCCGCCGGGATGCGACGAGGCGTTGTACGAGCTCGCCGCGTAGCCCGACGCCTGCCAGGCGCGCGGCGTCGGCGACGGCGAGGGTGACGGCGACGGTGCTGCGCCGGCCGCCGGGCTCGCCGCGGGAGCCGGGGACGTCTGAGCGATGGCGGGGACGGCGCAAAGGGCGCATGCGGCTGTCAAGGCCGCGACCAGTGTCTTCAAACCTAATCCTAACGAGGTGCGATGCAGGAACGACAAAGCCGTGCCGAGCCTGCGCTCCGCACGGCTTGTGGTGATGGTGAGGTGTGCCGTGCCGCCGTCAGGCGGCGCGCGTCACGCCGCGGGCGCGAGCGTCTCTGGCTTCGGCTGCGCCGGTGCTTCGTACACCGCCGCTCGCGGCGTGGCCGGGAGGACGAACCACGAGACGACCAGGGCCAGGAAAGCGATCATTGCGAACACGACATCCACGTTCGGTGACTCCTTTGACGTTATGACGGGCTGTAGGCGACTTCGGAGTGCTGCGAGAGATCGAGGCCCATGGCTTCTTCCTTCTCGGAGACGCGCAGCGGGACGAACACGTTGACGATCTTGAGGATCACGAAGGTCATCACGCCGCTGAAGGTCCAGGCGGCGAACACCGCGATGGTTTGGATCCAGAGCTGCGCGGGGTTGCCGTAGAGCGCGCCGTTCGCGGCGCCCGAGTTGATCACGGTCGTTGCGAAGAGACCGGTGCACAGCGCACCGACCGTCCCGCCGACGCCGTGCACGGCCCAGACGTCGAGCGCGTCGTCGACCTTCATGCGGTCGCGGAGCATCACGGCGGCGTAGCAGACGACGGAGACGAGCAGCCCGATGATGATCGAGGCACCCGGCGTGACGTAGCCCGCGGCCGGGGTGATCGCGACCAGACCGGCGACCGCGCCGGCCGTCGCGCCGACGACGCTGGGCTGGCCTTTGTGCGCCCACGAGATGGTGAGCCAGGTCAGCGCGGCCATCGCGGCGGCGGTGTTCGTGTTGACGAACGCGCTGGTTGCGAGGCCGTTCGCGGCGAGCGCGCTGCCCGCGTTGAACCCGAACCAGCCGAACCACAGGAGCGCGCACCCGAGCACGACCATCGGGATGTCGTGCGGCTCGACGTCCTCGCCCGTGGTGTGCGTGATGCGCCGGCCGAGCACCCATGCGGCCACGAGCGCCGAGACGCCGGACGAGATGTGGACGACGGTACCGCCCGCGAAATCGAGCGCGCCGAGCTTCCCGAGCCAGCCGCCGTGTCCCCACACCCAGTGTGCGAGCGGATCGTAGACGAACGTCGCCCACAGCAAGCTGAAGAGGACGAACGCTTTGAAACGCTTGCGCTCCGCGAAGGCGCCGCTGATCAGCGCCGGCGTAATCACGGCAAACATCATTTGAAACGCCATGTACGCTTGGTGGGGAATCGTCGCCGAGTAGTCTTTGTTCGGCGTCACGCCGACGCCGTTCAACCCGATCCACGACAGATCGCCGATGATGCCGAGCCCCTTCCAGTCGGGCCCGAACGCGAGCGAGTACCCCCACAGGACCCATTGCACGCTGATCAGGCACAGAATGAAGAAGCTGTGCATCACCGTCGAGAGGACGTTCTTCCGGCGTACGAGCCCACCGTAGAAGAAACCGAGCCCCGGCGTCATGAGCATGACGAGGGCTGCGGAGGCTAATACCCAGGCGGTGTCGCCGGCGCTGATCTTGTCCACGACCCTATCGTAGGGCCGTCAAAACCTCGCGGCATTGGGGAATCGGCGAACGTTTGGGCGTCAGGGCTCGACAGTTTGTCAGACTCGGCGGCCGATGCGACGGAGGTCGTAGGCCGCCGCGCCGTACCGCAGCGGCGCGCCGTTGGACAAATGGCGAGCCCGAGATCGAGCGGCCGTCCTCAGCGTTGAGCGACGTCGTGGACGTCTTCGGAGGTCACCCAGCCGTACCGGCCCTTGTTGCGTCCGTTGAGGATGCGGATCCCGATCGCATCGCGCGGCTCGGTCCCCTCTTTGCGAACGAGGCCGGCGAAGCACTGCACGACGACCGCACGCGTCCCGGGCTTCGCGAGCACCGTATGCACCATGACGTCCCGGCTGTCGCGCCAATGGCCGCCCGCATAGTCCAGCATCCCCTGCTTCGAATCCCAGACGAAGACGTCTGGATCGATCTCGCCCGATTTGAGGAAGACGGCGCGGCCGACCGGAACGCCACCGCACGGCGCCGCCTGCACGGGAATACTCAGCGCTGCAAGCAGGACAAGCGCGCCGAGAACTCGGGCGACCACGTTCGGCCGTTGCGACGGGCGCAGCGGGCTGTCCTTGTGGGTAGGGTCGGAAAGGCGCGAGAGCGGTCGCTTCGGCAAGTCTAGCCTCGCAACGAAGCGGCCCGGCTCGCCGTTTCCATCAACAGATATCGTGAAGAGACTCGTTCGACCGCTCATCGCCGGTGCCGGCCTCACCGGCGTGCTCGCAGCGACGAATCGCGCGCTCGGCAACGCACCGCTGCCGACGAACGCGCTCGGCGGAACGCGCCTGCCGTGGAGCTGGCGGGGCGCCGAGATCTTCGCCACCGCCGCGGGCTCGGGTCCGCCGGTGCTTCTCGTGCACGGCGTTCATGCCGGCGCGTCGTCGTACGAGTTCCGCAAGCTCTTCGCGCTGCTCGCGGAGCGCCATCGCGTCGTCGCGTTCGACCTCCTCGGCTGCGGCCTCTCGGAGAAGCCGCGCCGCGGGTACGGGACGGAACTCTTCGTCGAACAGATCGTCGCGGCGCTCGAGACGTTCTTCGACGAACCCGCGGCGGTGGTCGCGTCGTCGCTGGGCGCGGCGTTCGCGATCCGCGCCGCCACGCGCGCGGGCGGGCGCATCACCCGTCTCGCCGCGATCTCGCCGGCCGGGCTCGGCGGAACGCGCGATCGCGGTCAGGGCGTCCCCGGCTTCACCGTCACGGCGCTGCTGCGTTCGCCGCTGTTCGGCGAAGCCGCGTTCAACGCGCTGGCGACGCGGACGTCGATCCGTCGCTTCCTCGAGCGGCATGTGTACGCGGATCCCGCGAACTGCACCGAGGACGTCGTCGACCACTACTATGCCGTGACGCACCAGCCGGGTGCGCGCTACGTCCCGGCCGCGTTCGTCGGCGGCGCGCTCGATTGCGACGTCGCTCGCGACCTGCCGTTCCTCGACGTCCCGCTCCAACTGCTCTGGGGCGAGCACGCCGGCGTGCTGGCGCCGGCCGAGAACGGCGACGAGTTCCTCCGCTTGGCGAGCGACGCCCGGCTCGTGACGTTCGCCCACAGCGGGGTCCTCCCGCACGAGGAGGAACCGGCGGCCGTGGGCGCCGTTCTGGCCGAATTTGTGACGCCCGTCACGCGCTGAGCGTCGATGCGTCAACCTGCCATGAGCGGTTCGTAAGGAATCGGCGGGTAAGCTTGCAAGCGCCTTCCCCTTCGCGTACGCTGAACTCCCCAGCGGCCAGGTTCTGACGCCGGGTCTCATCGTCGTTCAAAAGGAAAGCCAACCCGTGCACATTCTCCAGCACCCGTATGAGGTGTTGCGATCGACGCTTGGTCCACCGGCACGAACGTTCACCTATGCGGGGAGCGGCGTCCCGAACTGCGAGGACCACGTCTGGAAATGCGGCTGCGCCGCGCGCGAGAAGGCCGGACTCTGCGACCTGACGCCGTGCGTACGGCACGCCGACCTCAACCGCAACGCCTTCCTCCACGCGGTCTGGAGCGCTCGCCGCTGAGCGGCTAGGGTCCTCACGGCGGCGGACGGTTTCCGTTCGCCCAGCGCACCCCCGCCCGCAGGTCCCCGTCCGGGTCGGGCGGCGCGGCGTTCGCGCACGAGCCGGCGCCGTCATGACATTCGTACCGGACGTGGATCAGCGTCCCGCCGGCCGGCCAGGGGCTCGCGGCCGGCGCCGGGATCCCGCCGCTGAGCGTGTCGCCGCCGACGTCGCCTTCGTGGGCCGGCGCGGCGAGCGCGCCGGCGGCCGCCGGATCGCCCGCGCTCGCGTCCTTCCGTCCGACGACCGCACTGTACGGCGGCTCGCCGAAGAGCCGCAGCGTGACGAACTGCTCGCGCGTCGCGAGCGCCGCGCCGCCCGCAGCGTCGAGGACCCGCACCACGACCCGCAGCGAGATGCGCGACTCGGCGACGAAGCCGTTGCACTGGAGCCACCCGATCGCGTCCAGCGCGTCCGCGCGAGGCGAACCGGGCTCCGCCGCAGCGAGTGCGCACGACGGCGCGACCAGGGTCGTCGGCGTCACGTCGTAGGCGATCGTGAAGCCGGGTGTCCCGGCGGTCTCCGCCGGCGCGCTCGGATACGTCCGGTGCAGCGCGCCCGGCGGCGCCGAACGAGCCGCGCCAGACTGCAGCGTGTTCTGGTAGTCGGCGACCGCGTCGTGCATCGCGCCTTCGATCGCGTGGCCGGCCGCCGCATGCAGCGTGGCGTGCCCGAAGCCGGCAGCCGCATCGAGCAGGAGCGTCGCGAGCAGCCCGATCGCGATCACGAGCCAGAGCGTCACGCCGAGCATCGCTACATCCGCACCGGCGGCGCGATGTCGCGGTGCACCGCCTGCCCCGGCGGATACACCGAGGGCGGCAACGTCTCGGCGAGCGCGACCGTCGCGGCGTTCGTCCCCTCGATCGCGCCGGCCGCGAGCGCGCGGCACGGGTCGCGCGGATAGCGCACGACCACCGTGAACCGCTCGTTCGCCGCGTCGTACGCCGTCGTGACGGGGAGCCGCAGATCGGCGGCACCGTTCGCGCCGCACGGCGCGGCGCCGCGCAGCCGCGCTCCGGCCACGTACGAGCTCGACCCCGGCGCGAGCGCCCACGACCGGTCGGCGAGCAGCGCCGGTCCGTCCTGCACCGGCGATCCGACGTAGGCGACGGCGGCGCGGGCGCGCGCGAGCGCGTTCTCCGCGACCATCAGCGCGACGTCGCGCGCCGCGCCGGGCGAGGCGTTGCGGGCGATCGCGGCGCACGCGCCGAGCGCTGCCGCCGCCGCGCTCGCGATGATCGCAACGCACAGCACGAGCTCCAGCAGCGTGAAGCCGCGCTCACCCGTTCGCATAGAATCCGTTCGCCGCACCGTCGCGCTGCACGGCGTCGCATCGCTGCTGCTCGCCGGCGATCGGCCCGGCCTCGCCGCGCGCGAGGTAGGGCAGAAAATCGGCGAGCCACGCCGCAGGTGCCTCGCTCCGCACGTCCCAGGGCGCGAAGCTCCCGGCGTACGAGCCGTCCGGCGCGCGGCGATCCGGCGGAAAGGCGGCGTAGTCGCGCGCGGCGTCCCAGTTCGTCGCCGCGTACGGCTTCGTGAACGTGTCGGTCGCGCCGTCCGACGCGCGCGTTCCGCTATAGGTGAACACGAACGTTCCGCCGATGAACCAGCCGCCGGGAAACGGCAGGCTGCCGTCGGGATCGGTCGCGTAGTCGTTCCACGTCGTGAAGGCGCTCCAGCCGGGCTGCCAGCTCAGCGCGCAGGCGTTCAGCGTCTTCGCGCCGCCCGCGTCGTGGCCGACGTCGCAGCGCTCGCTGCACGTGTAGCGGAGCACCTCGGTGAAGCCGCCGGGGAAGACACCGGGCAGCAGATCGACCGCGCGTGACGCTTCGGCGGTCTCGAGGCGCAGCTCGACCAGCGTGTTTCCGCCCTGCACCGCGGCGCCCGAGACATCGCGCACGCCGAGCGCCACCGGCGCGGTCGACGGGACGCCGGCCGCGACGAACGGCGAATCGTTCGCGCCGAGATACGGATCGACGTGCGATGCCAGCGCGCCGGGGGAGACCGTGCTCACGGCGAGCGGCGCGCGCAGATCGGCGAGCACGGTCGAGCCGGTCAGCGCCGGATCGCACGGCGCGAGCGGCGCGCGTCCGGCGAGCCGCTGCAGCGCCTGCGGTCCGACCGCGTCGGCGGCCGTGTGGTTCGGGAAGCTGCGGTAGCTCCAGAACGCCGGCCCGTTCGCGTCGGCGGTGAAGAAGTCGACCTGCACGCACCCGTCGTGCGAACCGTCGGCCGCCGGCGAGCTGCTCCAGATCGCGGTCGCGGTGCGCGCCTCGGCACGAAGCTGCGCGGTGAGCCGTTCGAGCGCGGCGTAGCCGAGATGGCGAGCGACGAGGCGGCGCGCGTCGGTGCCGAGCTGCCGGACGAGCTCGAACGCACCGAGCGCGACCGCCCCGAAGAGCGCGGTGGCGAGAAGCACTTCGATGAGCGAGAACCCGTGCTCCG
>DASWSC010000065.1:0-8310 GCA_036402855.1 Candidatus Elarobacter sp.
TGCGTCTCGTGCAAGGCGTGCCGGCGCGAGTGCCCGACCGGCGTGGACATGGCGCGGATGAAGATCGAGTTCCTCGCGCACTACCGCGCGCGCCACGGCATCCCGCTCGCCGACCGCATCGTCGCGGGGCTGCCGCGCATGGCGTACCGGCTCGGTCCGCTGCGTGCGCTCGCGAACCTCTCGCAGCGCCTGCCGTTCGCGGCGGCGCTGCTCGAGCGGATCGCCGGGTTCACCGCGAAGCGTGCGCTCCCGCGCTGGCACGCGCGACCGTTTCGCGAGCCGGAGGCGCCGCCGGCCGCCGCGCGCCCGCCCGCGCCGAACGGGCCGGTCGTGCTCTTCGTCGACACGTTCAACCGCTGGTTCGAAGCCGACGTGGCGCGCGCCGCGCTGCGCGTCCTGCGCGCCGCCGGCTACGAGCCGGTCTTCGCGCACGCCGCGGACGCACGGCGGCCGCTGTGCTGCGGCCGCACCTATCTCAGCGCCGGGCAGCTCGACGACGCTCGCACGGAGGCGCAGCGCACGGTCGCGGCGCTCGCCCCGTGGGCCGAGCGCGGCGTCCCGATCGTCGGGCTGGAGCCGTCGTGCCTCCTGACGCTGCGCGACGAGTTTCTGGCGCTCGTCCCGAGCGACGCGGCACGCAGCGTGGCAAAGCAAGCGGTTCTGTTCGAAGAGTTCATCGCGCGCGAGCTCGACGCGGGCCGCTGGGCACCGCCCCTTCGCGCGACCCCGGCGACCGCCGTCGTCCACGGCCACTGCCACCAGAAGGCCTTCGGCGCGATGCCGGCCGTCGTGCGCGCGCTCGCCGCCGTCCCCGGGCTCCAGGCCTCGGTCATCGACTCGTCCTGCTGCGGGATGGCCGGAACGTTCGGATACGAGGCGGAACACTACGACGTCTCGATGCGCATGGCGGAGCGCGACCTGCTCCCCGCCGTGCGCGCCGCCGACGTACACACGCTCGTCGTGGCCGACGGAATGAGCTGCAAGCACCAGATCGCGCACGGCGCCGAGCGCCGTGCGCTCCACGTCGCGGAGGTCTATGCCGCGGCGCTCGTCACCCCACCAGGAGAGGAGAGGTCATGACCACCAGAGGGACGTTCGTCCGCAGCGCGGCGGCTGTCGGGGCCGGCCTCGCCGCCGGCTCGCCGCTCTCGGCGCTCGCGGCGCGCAAGAACCAGATCACCGACGCCGACGTCTCCAAGCTGTACGCGGCGGCGAAGAAAGAGGGCAAGGTCGTGTGGTGGACGGGCCATTACACGCAGGGGGCCGCCGAGAAGATCGCCGCGTCGTTCAAGCAGAAATATCCCGGGATCGACGTCGAGCTGCTGCGCCAGACCGGGCAAGTGCTGTTCCAGCGCCTCACCCAAGACCTCAAGTCGAACGTGCACCAAGTCGACGTGTTCGCCTCGACGGACGAAGCGCACATGACGATCCTCAAGAAGCAGAACGCGCTCGCGCAGTTCGTCCCCGGCGACATCGACAAGATCCCGAAGGAATACCAGCACCTCGATCCCGACGACACGTACCAGCTCGGCGACATCGCGCTGATGCTGATCAACTACAACCCGAAGAAGCTCCCGGCCCCGCGCAGGTGGAACGACCTGCTCGACGGGCGCATGAAGGATCTCCTCACGGTCGGGCATCCCGGCTTCAGCGGCTACGTCGGCAACTGGGTCGTCGCGATGACCGACAAGTTCGGCTGGGACAACTACTTCAAGCCGTTCGCCAAGAACAACCCGAAGATCGGGCGCTCCGTCTTCGACGCGACGACCGACATCGTCTCGGGCGAGCGCGTCCTCGGGCCCGGCGCCGATAGTCTCGCGCTCGAGCGCAAAGCGGGGGGCAATGCGATCAACGTCTCGTTCCCGGAAGACGACACGATCCTCGTGACCGCGCCGGTGACGATCATGAAGGAAGCGCCGCACCCCAACGCCGCGCGCCTGTTCATGAACTACTATTACTCGAAAGAATATTCGACCACCGCGGCGTCCACGTACAACCTCCCGCTGCGGCTCGACGTCCCCTCGCCGACCGGCGTACGGATCGACCGGATGAAGACGTATCACGTGAAGATCGACCGGCTGCTCACCGGGATCCCCGAGGCGATCGCCAAGTGGCGCGAGACGTTCAACGTCTGATGGCCGCCGCCCGGTGAACCAGGCCACCACGACCGCGCCGCGCCGTGTCGAGCGGGCGGGATCGTTCGATCCCGGCCCGATCTTCTTCATCGGCGCGGTCGTCGTGCTGGCGATCCTCGTCATCGTGCCGCTGGCGTGGCTGCTCTGGATCAGCATCCAGGTCCCCGACGCCGGCGGGGTCACGGTCCACAACTACGTCGTGGCGTTCACGACCTCGATCTATCTCCGGCCGATCGTGAACTCGCTGATCCTCGCGGTTTCGGTCGCGACGATCGCCGCGCTGCTCGGCACGCCGCTCGCGTGGCTCATCTCACGCACCGACATGCCGGGGCGCAAGCCGCTCCGCGCGCTCATCACGGCGGCGTTCGTGACGCCCTCGTTCCTCGGCGCGGAGGCGTGGATTCTCCTCGCCGCGCCGAACAGCGGCTGGATCAACCGCGCGATCACGTCGTTCACGCACGCCTCGCACGGGCCGCTCAACATCTTCTCGCTCGGCGGCGCGATCTTCGTGATGGCGCTCTACAACGTGCCGTACACGTTCACGTTCGTGGCGAGCGGCCTCGAGCTGCTCCCGGTCGAGCTGGAGGACGCGTCCTCGACGCTGGGAGGGTCGGCGTGGCGCACGATGCGCTCGATCACGCTGCCGCTGGTGATGCCGGCGATCATCGCCGGCTTCATCATGTCGTTCCTCGAGGCGATCGCCGAGTTCGGGACGCCGGCGTTCCTGCTGATCCCGGCGCGCGCGCAGGTCGTCACGACGCAGCTCTACCTCTTCTTCCAGTTCCCGGTCCGGACGGAGCTCGCCGCGGCGTACGCGATGCCGCTCTTAGCGGTGACGCTGCTGCTGCTCATGGTGCAGCGCCGTATCTTGGGGCGGCGGAAGTACACCATGGTCGGCGGGAAGGGCGGCCGGCGCCGTTTGGTCGCGCTGGGCGCGTGGCGCTGGCCGATGCTCGGGTTCGCGCTGCTGGTCCCGCTGTGCTCGGTGCTGCTGCCGTATCTGGCGCT
This sequence comes from Candidatus Elarobacter sp., assembly GCA_036402855.1. GTDB lineage: Bacteria > Vulcanimicrobiota > Vulcanimicrobiia > Vulcanimicrobiales > Vulcanimicrobiaceae > Vulcanimicrobium. Next base: position 3,144 of record DASWSC010000065.1, read on the forward strand.
GCTCGCGACGTCGCTCTCGCGGATCTGGAGCGCCGGGCCCGTCCCCGGGAACCTGACGCTGTACTGGTACCGCTGGGCGATCGTCGACAACCCGGAGACGCGTCGCGCGATCTGGCACAGCCTCGAGTACGGTGCGATCGCGGCGACCGCCGCGACGGTCATCGCGCTCCTGATCGCGTACACCGGGAACCGCAAGCTGTTCCCCGGCGCGCAGGCGCTCGGGATCGTCTGCATGGCGCCGTTCGTCGTCCCCGGGATCGTCCTCGCGATCGGGATCTACGCCGCGTACTCGCACCCGCCGCTGCTGCTGTACGGCACCGCGGCGATCCTGATCATCGCGTTCACGACGCGGTTTCTCCCGATCGCGTACTCGAACCTGAACACCATGGTCGCCGCGATCAACACCGATCTGGAGAACGCGGCCCGGACGCTCGGCGCGACCCGCATTCGGACGCTGCGGACGATTACGGCGCCGCTGCTGCGGCGCGGGCTGCTGGCGAGCTGGCTGCTGGTGTTCATCCCGGCGATCCGCGAGCTGAGCTCGGCGATCTTCCTGTTCACCCCGCGGACGGCGACGATGACGACGCAGATCTTCGATTTCAGCGACGCCGGCAACTACGAGGGCGTCTCGACCCTCGCGATCCTGATCCTCGCGATCACCCTGGTGATCGTCTCGGTCGCGTACCGCTTCCTCGGGAAAGACTTCATGGAGACGAAGAGCACCTGACATGGCACGGATCGAGATCGCAGGTCTGACCAAATCCTACGTGGGCCGCAACGCCGCGCGCGCGGTCGACGCGATCGACTTGTCGATCGCCGACGGTGAAGTGATGGCCCTGGTCGGCCCGTCGGGTTGCGGCAAGACGACGACGCTGCAACTGCTTGCGGGCTTTCTGAAGCCCGACGCCGGGACGATCGCGGTCGGTGAGCGCGTCGTCTCCTCGCCGAAGCACGTCGTGCCGCCCGAGAAGCGGCGGATGTCGCTGATCTTCCAGAGCTACGCCGTGTGGCCGCACATGACGGTCTTCGAGAACGTGGCCTACGGCCTGCACGTGATGAAGCTCTCGCGCTCCGAGATCGAGGACCGCACGACGAAGGTGCTCCAGACGGTGCGGATGACCGACCTCGCGCAGCGGTACCCCTCCGAGCTCTCCGGCGGCCAGCAGCAGCGCGTCGCGCTCGCCCGCGCCGTCGTGGTGAACCCGGAGACGCTGCTGCTCGACGAGCCGCTCTCGAACCTCGATGCCAACCTGCGCGAGGAGATGCGCTTCGAGATTCGGCGGATCCACGACACGACCGGGATCACCATGGTCTACGTGACGCACGACCAGACCGAGGCGATGGTCGCCGCCGACCGCATCGCGCTGATGCGGGCGGGGAAGATCGCGCAGGTCGGCACCGCGCACGACATCTACGAGAAGCCGGCCAGCGCGTTCGTCGCGACGTTCGTCGGGGGCACCAACACCATCCCCGCGACGCTGGTCGATCCGCACACGGTCGATTTCGGCGGTGCGAAGCTCAAGGTCCGCGACGACTTCGACGCCGCGGCGCGCGGCCCGGTGACGCTCTGCATCCGGCCGCACGAGATCGGCTTCGCGGAGTGGACCGGCGAGGACGGCCTCGGCTATCGCGAGAACGGCACGAACCGCCTCGCCGGAACCGTGCTGCGCCAGACGTACCTCGGCGACGCGCGCGACTACCTGATCGACCTCGGCGGGACGCAGATTCGCGTCGCCGCGCCGCCCACCGTCGACCGCACCGTCGGCAGCACGGTCCATCTCGACGTCCCGGTCGAAGCCTGCCGCATCGTCCCCGGCGACTGACGCAGCCGCGAAAGCGGGCGAACGCGGATGCCGCCGGAGGCGTGTCGAAGGCGGTCCGCGAGACGCTATGAAGCCGGACGCCGTCAAGCAACTGTACGGCCGCATATGCGGAACCGTGCGGAAGCGCGTATCAGGGGTGCACGAGAGGGACGCGACGAGAGTCGAGCGCGAGCGTGGCGTCGTCACGCTGTGCGACGCCGGCTACTATGCGGGCTTGCGAGCGATGCACGCCTCGATCGCGAGCAGCACGCCGTGCGACGTGTTCTGCTACGACGCGGGTCTGACGCCCGCGCAGCGCGCGGAGGCCTCGCGCGTCGACCGGCTGCACGTCCTTCCGCTCCCCGACGATCCGCTGATCGGTGACATCATCGCGGCGACCGCGGACTCGGCGCCGCTCGCGAAACCCGGGAAGCGCATCTGGCCGCTGTGGATCTGTCCGCTGCTGATTCGCGCCGCGCCCGTCCGCGACGTCTTCTGGCTCGACACCGACCTGCTCGTCCTGCGGGGACTCGACGAGCTCTTCGCGATGCTCGACGACGGACCGGTCTTCACGCCGGAGAACCACGCGCCGGAGCTCGCCCCGAACCGCCCCGAGCTCTACGACCTGTTGCCGATCGCGCGTTCGTTCGAGCGAACGAAGCCGGTCGTGAACGCCGGCGTCTCGGGCTGGCGGCGCGGGCGCGACGACGCTGCGCTCGCCGCGTACACCGTCCCGGTCGCGGCCGCGGCACGCGACGGTGCGGTGCGGGACGCGATCTCCTGGCACGACCAGGGCGCGCTGATCTGGGCGATCCAATCGCTCGGGCTCGAGCACCGCGTCCTCGCAAGCGCGCGGTGGAACCTGTGCGTCGCGAACGCATCGCTGCCGCAGGAGAGACTCGTCTGGGACGACGGGATCGTCACACGTCTGCGCGCCGCGCTACCCGACGTCAGGATCCTGCACTGGAACGGTCACCCGGCTCCGTGGCTGGAGCTCGCGGCGACCTCGCGCTGACGACGAGCGCTCGGATCCGCGCGAGCTCGACCGCCAGGTGCGCGCGGAACAGCAGCGCGTAGACGGGCGCGAGGACGAGATACGCGAGATCGGCGCACGCGGCGTCGAGCGGAAGGACCAGCGGGCCCCAGACTTTGTAGAAGCTCTCTTCGAGGAACGGCAGATAGCGCTGCCCCTGCGGCCGAAACGTGAAGCCGCGCGCCGTGCCGCTCACCGTCTTGTACGCCTCGTACGCGAGGTACGCGAGCACACCGGCCCACAGCACCGGGCCGGCGTCGCAGCAGAACAGCGCCACCGCGAATGCGGCAACCTCGACCGGGAGCAGCACGATGACGACGACGCGTTCGAGGCGGCGCGCGCCGGCGGCGTGCACGACGGTCGCGAGCCCGGCGCCGGCGTCGCGCTCCGCGGTGTGGAGCTGGTGCGAGAGGATCCCGCGCAGCCCTGCGGCGAGCGACCACGCGAGCGCGGCGCACCACAGCACGGGCGGAACGGGCCGCAGCGACCAATGTGCCGCGGCGAGCAACGCGAGCACCGCGGGATAGACGTGCGCCGCGAGGGCATCGGACGCGACGCCCAGCCAGCGGCGCTCCTTGATCCGTAGCGGCGGGATCGAATAGGCGGCGGGGAGCGCGAGCTCGACCAGCGTCAGCGCGCCGGCGATCGCGCCCGCCGCCGCCGTCGCGGCGAGCAGCGCACAGAGCGCGGAGAGCGCGGAGATCAGCCGCATCCCTGCCGGTCCCGCGGCGGTCACCGCGTTCGCACGGCCCGCGCGCGCATCTTCGTCGACGTCGTAGAGATCGTTCAGCGCGTAGCCGTAGTTCCCGACCGCACAGACGGCGACGACGACGAGCACCAGTGCCGCGAACACCCCGAACGTGAACCGCCCGCCGTCGGCGAGCAGCACGACGAGTATCACGGAAAGCGGGACCTTGTTGTGCCACCAGGCCCACGGCCGGACGAGCAGCCTCATCCCGCCGGGCTGCGCAGCCGGCTCAGTCGACTCCCGCGACGTGCAGCCGCGCGTTGGCGAAGTCGATCTTCGCGAGCGCTGCGCGCTGCGCGTCGAGGTCGCCGCCCGCGGCACGGAGCTCTTCCTGTGCCGCCGCGAGATCGGCGCGCGCCTGCGCGATGTCGACCTCCTCGGCTTCGAGCGCGGCGTCGGCGAGGATCGTCACCTTGGCCGGGAGCGCCTGCATGAACCCTTCGCTGCAGGCGAGCTCGAGGCGGCGCGTCCCGCCGCTCGCCTCGCGCACGTTCGCGCGTAGCACGCCCGGGCGCAGCGCGGTGAGAAACGGCGCGTGCGACGGCAAAATGCCGACTTCGCCCTCGGTGCCGACGGCGATGACGAGCTCCGCCTCGCCGTCGAACTTCACCGAGAGCGGCGTGATGAGCTGAAACGGAATCGCGTTAGCCATTCCATCCCATGCCGCGAGCGGCTTCGCGGACTTCGTCGATCCCGCCGACGTAGAGGAACGCCTGCTCCGGGATATCGTCGCACTTGCCGTCCAGGATCTCCTTGAACGACGCGACGGTCTCTTCGATCTTGACGTACTTGCCGGAGCGGCCCGTGAACTGCTCGGCGACGAAGAACGGCTGCGAGAACAGGCGCTGCATGCGGCGCGCGCGTCCGACGCTGACCTTGTCTTCGTCGGAGAGCTCTTCCACGCCGAGGATCGCGATGATGTCCTGGAGGTCGCGGTAGCGCTGCAGCGTCTCCTGGACGCCGCGGGCGACCTGGTAGTGCTCGTCGCCGACGATCGCCGGATCGAGGATGCGCGAGGACGAGGCGAGCGGGTCGACCGCCGGATAGATGCCGAGCTCCGAGATGGGGCGCGAGAGCGCCGTCGTCGCGTCGAGATGTGCGAACGTCGTCGCGACCGCCGGGTCGGTGTAGTCGTCGGCGGGGACGTAGACGGCTTGCACCGAGGTGATCGAACCGTTCTTCGTCGTCGTGATCCGCTCTTCGATCTGACCCATCTCGGTCGCGAGCGACGGCTGGTATCCGACCGCCGACGGCATCCGTCCGAGCAGCGCCGAGACTTCGGAGCCGGCCTGCATGAACCGGAAGATGTTGTCCATGAACAGCAGCACGTCCGAGCCGAGCTCGTCGCGGAAGTATTCTGCCATGGTGACGCCGGTCTGCGCGATCCGGAAGCGCACGCCCGGCGGCTCGTCCATCTGGCCGAAGACGAGCGTCGTCTGCGCGATGACGCCGGACTCTTTCATCTCCATCCAGAGGTCGTTGCCTTCGCGCGTGCGCTCGCCGACGCCGGTGAAGACGGAGAAGCCCTTGTGCACCGCGGCGATGTTGCGGATGAGCTCCTGGATGAGCACCGTCTTGCCGACG
>DASWSC010000066.1:0-5272 GCA_036402855.1 Candidatus Elarobacter sp.
CCTCGCGCGCTATGAGGCGGCGCTCAAGTCGCTCGAGGAGCCGCGCGTCTTCACCTTCACCTACACGCTGCAGCAGACGGGGCCGCGCACGCTCGACCAGACGCACCGCGTCTTTCGCAGCGGCAACGACGAGCGGGACGAGACGCTCGCCGTCAACGGCAACCGCTCGCGCAAACCGCTCGTTCGCATCTTCCACGGGCGGCGCTACCGCTACGCGGCGGCGGTGCTCGCGCCGAAGCGGACGGCGTACGCGTTCTCGTACGCCGGACCGCACCGCGACGGCAAGCACCTCGACTACGTCTTCACGCTGGTACGGAAGGGCGCGCCGGGGCCGGTGACCTTCACCGGCGTGACCGTCGACGGCGTGACGTTCCTGCCGCAGAGCGTCGCCTTCGTCTCGCGCGCGCACGGCGCGAGCGGGACGGTCTCGTTCGGCAAGGCCGACCGCTATTGGGTCGCGCGCGGCGCGACGGCGCAGGCGAAGACGCCCGGCGGCATCGCGCGCGAGCAGCTCGCCTTCGCCGGCTGGCGCTTCCCGAAAGCACTGCCGCGTTCGACCTTCTCGGTCGCGCGCCCGCTCCCGACGCTCCCGCCCGCGCTGCCGTAGCGCGGTCCGAACCGTCCCTCCCCGCGGCGGCGTAGGGGAGGCATGAGAACCGCGCTCCTCGGCGCCGCCGCGCTCGTCGCGCTGCTGGCCGCCGCGCCCTCACCGAAGACCTACGTCGTCCACATCCGGGACGACAAGTTCAACCCGCCGTCCGTCACCGTGAAAGCCGGCGACGCCGTCGCGTTCGTGAACGACGACGACGACGCGCACACCGCGACCGCCGACGACGGCTCGTGGGACTCCGAAGGGCTGAACCAGGGACAGCGCTGGAGCCATACCTTCACGAAGGCCGGGAAGGTGACGTACCACTGCACCGTCCACCCCTTCATGAAGGGCGCGCTGGTCGTGCAGGGAGCACGCACGTGAAGCGGCGCGATTTCGTCGGCCACGTCGCGTGGACCGGCGCCGGGATCGTCTACGCGCTCTCGGCCGACGGGCTCGTCCGCGCCGTGCCGGCGTCGGCGAAGAACCAGTTCTCGTTCGTGCAGATCTCCGACAGCCACATCGGCTACACCGGCCCGGCGAACGACGATGTCCGCGCGACGCTCGAAAAAACCGTCGCCGCGCTCAACGCCCTGCCGAACCAGCCCGCGTTCGTGATCCACACCGGCGACGTGACGCATCTGAGCAAGGCCGCCGAGTTCGACGACGCGCGCGCCATCTTGAGCACGCTCCGCGCGCCGCTGCTCACGATCCCCGGCGAGCACGACGTCATCGGCGCCGAAGGGCCGAAGCGCTTCGCGGCGGCGTTCGCGCGCCGGGAGGCGAAGGGCCGCGGATGGTCCGCCTGGGACCAGGGCGGAATCCACTTCGTCAGCCTGATCAACGTCGGCGAAGGCGAGACGATGGGGGTGCTCGGCGACGAGCAGCTCGCGTGGCTCGGGAACGACCTCGCCGCCCGCAAGGCCGAGACGCCGGTCGTCGTCTTCGGTCACGTTCCGCTCTTCGCGGTCGCGCCGGAGTGGGGCTGGACGACGGCCGACGGCGCGAAGGCGATCGCGATGCTGCGGCGGTTCAACGCCGCGACGGTGCTGAACGGTCACATCCATCAGGTGGTCGAGGCGAACGACGGCAACGTCCGGTTCGCGACCGCCCGGTCGACGGCGTTTCCGCAGGCCGCTCCGGGGACCCCGGGCGCGAAGCCGGGTCCGCTCAAGGTCGCCCCGGGCTCGCTCCTCGGCGTCCTCGGCTACCGCACCGTCGACGTGGACGGGCCGGCCGCGTGGCGCGAACGCACGCTGGCACAGACCTGACCGGCGTCGAAGCGCCCGGCATGGCGCTCGAAGGACCGGCGTTCGAGCTCGCATACCGCGCGCACGCCGGCCGGCTGCGCGCGGTCGCCTACGACGTTCTGCGCGACCGGCTCGCCGCCGAGGACGCGGTGCACGCGGCGCTCGTGCGCGTCTGGAGCGCCGGCGCCTACCATCCCGAGCGCGGGGCGCTGCTGCCCTTTCTGATCGCCTGCGTCCGTCGCGAGGCGCTCGGCGCACTGCGCGGGACGGCGCGCCGCACGGCGCGCGAACGCCGCGCCTCGGCCGGCCGGCCGAGCTCGGCCGACGACATCGCGGCGCTCGATCCCATCGAGGCGCGCCGCGTGCGCCACGCCCTCGACGCGCTCCCCGGCGCCCAGCGGGACGTCATCCTGCGCGCGTACTACGGCCACCGGACGCTGGCCGAGATCGCGACCGAGACGAACGTCCCACTCGGCACGGTGAAGAGCCGGCTCGCCGCCGCCCTTCGCCGCCTCCACTCCGCGCTTTCCGAAGGATCACCATGAACCACCTCGACGACGACGCCGAGCTCTACGCCCTCGGCCTCACCGAACCGGATCGTGGTCCGGAGATCGAAGCGCACCTCGCGGGATGCGAGCCGTGCCGGGCGCGCGTCGCCGCGGCCGAAGAAGCGGCGGCCTCGCTCGCCGCCACGTTGCCGCCGGTTCCGGATGCGCCGGCGCGGCGCGCGTGGTGGCCCGGTCTCGCCGCGGCGGCCGCCGTCGTCTTCGCCGCCGGCGCGGCGTTCGAAGCGAACGCCGCGCGCGCGGCGACCGGGAGGCTCGTCGCGACCGATACGGCGCTGCTCGCGATCGCCGGCTCGCACTTCGGCCACACGACCCTCGTCTCGGACCGTGGTGTGACCGCGAAGGCGCTCTACGCGCGCGACGGATCGTGGATGTACGTCATCGCGAGGGGCGCGCCGCCCGGCACGCACGTCACGCTGCTGCGTCCGCACGAAGTACGCGACGCGGGCGCAATCGCGGGCGACGCGCCGGCGTCGCTCTTCGTCCGCGACCCGGGGCGCGTGATCGAAGTCGATCTCGTCGGCGGCGGACGCGTGCTCGCGCGGGGGAAGCCCGCCTTCTAGCCTAGAGCGCCTGCCCTTCGATCGGCGCGCGCAGCGCGCCGAGGTGGTCGGCGACGTGCTCGCGCACCACCGACCAGCCGCCCGGCGCCACGTCGAGCTCGGCATACGCGCCGTTCTCGACGCGCGGCTCCCAGAACCGCTCGAGTCCGAGCCGCGTCACGTCGAGCAGCGCGACGCGCACGACGGCGTCGTGCGTCACGATCAGCGCGGGAGCGACGGGGCGGAACGACGCGGCGAAGTCGCGCCAGCGCTCGAGCACCTGCGCGAGCGTCTCGCCGCGCTCGAAGGCGACGTTCGCCGGGTCGTTGCGCCACGCGTGGTAGCGCGCCGGGTCGTTCGCGGCGATCTCGTCGCGCAGCCGGCCCTCCCACGTTCCGTGCGCGATCTCGATGAGGCGCATCTCGGTCTCGACGCGAGTCCTCGTCTTCTCCGCGCTCGGGCGGGCGGTCTCGGTGCAGCGCCGCAGCGGTGAGCTGAGGACGCGCGCGATCCCGGCGGCTTCCATCGCGGCGGCGAGCGCGCCCGCTTGCCGCTCGCCGAGCGCGCTCAGCTCCGACTCGAGCCGGCCTTGATAGCGCCCCGCGACGTTCCAGGTGGTCTCACCGTGACGGGCGACGTAGACGCGCACCGCCCCGCGCTTTCGCCGCGCGCACGATGAACCTTCCGGCACGCGGGCGCGACGGACGTGCATGACGCCGAGCCTGCGAGCCGACGATGCCGTCATGGCGGAGATCAACATCACGCCGTTCACCGACGTGCTGCTCGTGCTCCTGATCATCTTCATGATCCTCGCGGCGCTCGTCGCGCCGCCGGGCTTCGAAAAGCAGCTCCCCGACCGCGGCGGCGAGACGCTTCCGAGCCCGCCGCGCGCGCGCAGCATCGAGGTCCTCGTGAACGAACGCGGCGCCGTCTTCGTCGACGGCCGCCGTTCCAGCGCGATGAACGTCTACGCCGATCTCGCCGGCACCGCGCGCCGGCGCGGACGCCTCCACGTCGCGCTGACCGCGGACGTCGCGGCGCCGTACGGCACGATCATGCGTATTCTCGACGCCGCGCGCATCGCCGGGCTCGACGACGTCGGGTTCGTGACGTCGTAGGCGGCGCCGGCGATGACGAAGCGGGCCGGCGCCGGACGCCGCTTTCTCGCGTACGGGATCGCCCTCTCCGTCGCGCTGCACCTCACCGTGCTGCCGTTCGTACACGCGGAACGGACCGTCGCCGAGGAGATCAAGCCCGAGGTGTTTCGGCCCGAGCCGTTGCCGACGCCGCCGCCGAAACCGAGCGCCACACCGCGCCCGACGCCGCCGCCCATCGAACCGCCGAAGCACACGACGCCGGCGCCGGCTGCGCACCACGCGCTGCGCATCCGAGCGCCGCGCCAGACCGCGGAGCGTCACGGCGGCGCGGCCGAAGCGTCGAACGTCCGTAATCGAGGCGACGAGCACGGCTCGCCGGACGCGCGTGAGACCGGGCCGCCGGGAGAAGCGGCCCCCGGGACGCCGGCGCCGCCCGCCGTCCCGGCGACCCCGCGCACGACCCCGACGCCGCTGAGCTGCGCGCGGCCGAACGTCGCCGCGACGACGCTGCGCGCGCTCGAGCCCGAGACGCCGCCGCTCGCGCAGCAGCAGGGGATCTCCGGCGTCGTCGGCGTCGTGGTCTCGCTCGACGCGCAGAGCCGCGTCGTCGCCGCGCGCGTGCAGAGCTCGCCGAGCGTGGTGCTCAATCCCGCGGCGCTTGCGGCGGCGCGCGGCTCGCAGTACCGGACCGAGGTGCGCAACTGCGAGCCGGTCGCGGCCGACTATCTCTTCACCGTCGAGTTCGACGCGCAGTGAGCGGCTACACCGTCAGGGAGCGGACCGATGCCAAGCCCGGGATGGCGCGCAGCGCCGCGATCGTCGGCTCGTCGGCGGCGCGGTCGGTCGAGAGGACCATGATCGCGTCGCCGCCGACCGTGTTGCGCGAAACCTGCATCGTCGAGATGTTCACGCGCGCGTTGCCGAGGATCGTGCCGACGCGTCCGATCATCCCGGGCACGTCGGCGTGCTGCGTGATCAGCATCGCGCCGGCGGCGCTCGCGTCGATCTCGTAGCCGTCGAGCTCGACGATGCGAGGCGATCCGGCGATCGACGTCGCGGTGATGGACGTGCCTTGCGCGAGCAGGCGAATCGACGATGCGTATGCCGAAGCGCTCGCGTCGCCGCGCGCGCCGACGGCGATCCCCAGCTCGCGCGCGATCGGTTCGGCGTTCACCACCGAGACGCGGCGGTCGGTGACGGCCTGCAGCAGGCCGCTCAAGAACGCGCG
>DASWSC010000067.1:0-23534 GCA_036402855.1 Candidatus Elarobacter sp.
GGGACGCTGCTGGTGAACCAGTCGGCGGCGTTCAGCGACTTCCACGTGACCGGCGGGAACCCGGCCGGCAACGCGTCGTTGACCGACGCCGCGTTCGTGGCGAACCGGTTCCGCATCATCGAGACGCGCACGCCGCTCGTCGCTCAGCCGGCCGCCGCCGGCGCGTGAGCGCGGCCGAGCTGACCGGCGACGCCTTGGCGCGAGCATGCGCCGAGGCGATGTACGAGCGCGACGCGGCGTCGCGTTCGCTCGGCATGGTGATCGAGGTCGCGCGACCCGGGTACGCGCGCGTCTCGATGCGCATCGTCGAATCGATGGTGAACGGTCACGCGATCGCGCACGGGGGGATGACGTTCACGCTCGCCGACTCGGCGTTCGCGTTCGCGTGCAACTCGCGCGACGAGCCGAACGTCGCGCTGCAAGCCTCGATCTCGTACGTCAGCGCCGTGAAGCTGGGTGACGTTCTCGTCGCCGAGGCGCAGGAGCGCTCGTCGAAGGGCCGCACGGGCGTCTACGACATCACCGTGACCCGCGGTGACGGCGAGGCGGTCGCGCTGTTTCGCGGCGTGTGCTATCGCATCAAGGGGACCGTGCTGGGAGGCGCCGGGATCTGATCGACGTCGAGCGCGAACCGGACGGAACGCTGCGGCTGCGCGGCGAGCCGTTGCGCGAGCATGCGGCGACGCTCACCGAGCTGCTCGACGATGCCGCGCGCCGCGCGCCCGACCGCCCGTTCCTGGTCGAAGCCGGTCCGCGCGGCGCGTGGCGGCAGGTGACGTTCCGCACCGTGGCCGAGCGCTCGTGGCGTATCGCTGCGGCGCTGCGCGAGCTCGGCGCCACGCCGGACAAGCCGGTCATGATCCTGAGCGGGAACGGGATCGAGCACGCGCTGATGACGTTCGGCGCGCTGCGCGCCGGTGTTCCGGTGGTCGCGGTCGATGCGGCTGCCGGACTCGATGCGCAGCGTGGCTTCGGTCGGCTGCGCGCACTGGCGGACGTCGTTCGGCCCGCCGTGGTGTTCGCGCGCGACGGCGCGGCGTACGGGGCAGCGGTGCGCGCGCTCGCGCTCCAGGCGGCGTTCGTCTGCGTGACGGAGCCGGCGGCCGGGATGCCGTCGGTGGATTTTTCGCGGCTGCTCGCGCATGCGCCGCCGCCGGCGGACGCGGTCGCGATCGGCCCGGACACCGTCGCCAAGATCGTGTTTGGGCGCCGGCGGACCGGCGAGGCGAAGGGCGTCGTGACCACGCACGGGATGGTGTGCTCGATGCTGCAAGGGATGAGCCAGGCGTGGCCGTTTCTCGCCGAGGAACCGCCGGTCGTCGTCGATGCGCTGCCGTGGAGCGGGGCGTTCGGCGGCAACGCCGTCCTCGGCATCGTGCTGCGGCATGCGGGTACGCTCTACGTCGATCGGCCGGTAGCCGCGGCCGACCAGGTCGAGCACCTGAGCGGGTTCCGGTCCGTGATATCGCCGACGCTCGCGTTCGACGTGCCGAGCGGGTGGACCGCATGGGCGCAGCACGTGCGCGCCGACGACGGACTGCGACGTCGCTGGCTCTCGGGGGTACGGATGGCGTGCTGGACCGGCGCGACGCTGCAGGCGGCGGCGCGCGACGCGCTCGATTCGCTCGGCGTCCCGCTCGCGTCGGCGTGGGGCTCGACGGAGGCCGGTTCCGTCGCGACGTTGACGACGGATACCGAAGTCCCGGGCGAAGCGCTCGGCGCACCGGTCGCGGGAGTCGAGCTGAAGCTCATCCCGCACGAGGACGCGTACGAGGCACGCGTGCGGGGTGCGCAGGTCACGTCCGGCTACTGGTGGCGTCCCGACCTCTCGGCGGCCGCGTTCGACGGTGAAGGGTTCTATCGCACGGGCGACATCGTTCGGCCGATCCATGCGCGCGCGCCGGAGCGCGGCATCGCGCTCGTCTCGCGGCTCGACGGTTCGTTCACGCTGAGCTCCGGTGTTTCGGTCGACGGCCGGGCCTTGCGAGCGCGCTTCCTCGCCGAATGCAGCGACGCCGCCGACGCGCTCGTCACGGGGAGCGGCCGCGACGACGTGGGCCTTCTCGTGTGGCCGAGCGCGGATGCGATGCTGCTCGGGAGCGACCTGCTCCGTGCTCAGATCGCCGCGGCGATGCGCCGGCTTGCCGCGACGGCACGGCCCGGCGATGCGCCGCGGCGCGCGTTGATCGTCGAGGACGCGCGGATCTCCGGGCCGGCGCACGCTCCCGCCCTCATCGCCCGGCTGCATGCGAGCGAACCCGACGTCGAGGTGATCCGCGTATGAAGCGCGGCCTTGGCGATCGGCCGGGAACGTCGACCGACACGATCACCGGCGTCAACATAGGCGGCACGAACACGTCCGTGGTGGTCGGCACGAGCACCGGCGAGGTCCTCGCGCGAACGGTGTGGCCCACGCAGGCGCGAGACGGCGAAGCGCTCTTCGAGGCGATCGCGCACGCGATCGCGCAGCTCGCACCGGAATCACGGCGCATCGGGGTCGCGGTCGGCGGACCGATGGACGCTCGAAACGGCACGGTGATCTCCGCGCCGCATCTGCTCGGACTGCACGGTTTCCGGTTGGGCCCGAGGTTGCGTGAACGAACAGGGGCCGACGTCGTCGTGCATCACGACGCGGCCGCGTGCGCGCTCGCCGAGTACCGCTGGGGCGCCGCCCGCGGTGCTCGCGGCATCGCGTACCTGACCTGCGGTACGGGATTCGGCGCCGGGATCGTGATCGGCGGAGAAGCGGTATACGGATCGCGCGGCTACTCGCCCGAGCTGGGGCACATCCGGTATCGCGACGACGGGCCCGACGTCTTCGGAAAGCCGGGCTGCTTCGAGTCGTACGGTGCGGCGAGCGCGCTGCCGAAGCTCGCGCGCCGGTTCGACCCGTCGTTCACCGCCGCGACGGGCGCCGAGGTCGCGGAGCGGGCAGCCGCGGGCGATGCGACCGCGCGGCGTGCGATCGAAGAGAACGCCGCCGCGGCCGGCGCGGCGTGCGCGCTGCTCGCCGACCTCCTCGTCCTCGACGTCATCGTCCTCGGCAGCCTCGCCTCGTACTTCGGCGAACCGTGGCTCGAAGCGGTGCGCGCGCGATATCGCGCGGAGGCGCTCTCGCATCACGCCGAAGCGTGCATCGTGCGCGCTCCCTCGCGCGACAACATTCAAGATCTCAGCGGCCTCGCCGCCGCTCTGACGCCGGTCTAACGCCGCCGGGGAGCGCTTCGGTCAGTAGCGGCCGAGGAGGTGCTGTTCGCCTCCGATCGACGCGAGCGCGGCGGCGAGCCGGGCATCCTCGACGTTGGCGAGCTCGACGAAGAAGCGGTAGCGGAACGCTTCGCGGCGGTCCGGGCGCGCGATGAGAAAGCGCAAGTCGATGCCGTTGTCGGCGAACGCCGTGAGCGCGTCACGCAGCGAGCCGGGCCGGTCTTGGATGCGGATCCCGACGCAGGCGCGGTCGCCGGCCGGTTCGGCGCCGCCGCGGGCGATGAGGAAGAAGCGGGTGTAATTCTCGGCTTCGTCCTGAACCCCACGCGCCAAGATCGTTCCGCCGTGGATCTCGGCGGCCAGCGCAGGGCCGATCGCCGCGATCGCCGGATCGCCGAGCGCGACGATCTCGCGAACGGCGCCGGCGGTGTCGGTCGTCGTCGTCTTTCGCCACGCCGGGTGCCGGTCCGCGTATCCGCGGACTTGCTCGAGTGCGACCGGATGCGAGCGAATCTCCGCGATGTCGTCCTCGGTCGCGCCCGCCGCACCGATCAGGCAGAGCTCGATGCGCAGCACGGCTTCGGCGCGAATCCGCAGGCCGGGACGTTCCCACAGCAACTCGTAGTTGCGCGGGATCGAACCGGCGATCGCGTTCTCGACCGGCAGCGCGCCGTACCGAACCTCGCCCGCGTCGACTGCGGCGGCGACGGCGTCGAACGACGGATACCCGCGCGTCTCGGCACCGGGGACGAGCGTGCGCGCCGCGACATCGCTGAAGGCGCCGTCGTGGCCTTGGTAGCCGACGACGACGGCGGACGGCGAGCTCATCCGCCGAGCTGCTGCAGCGCCGCGCGCGCGTCGGGGATGCGGCGGTCGTCCGCGGGTGCCTTGCGCAGATATTCCTTGAAGTCGGCGACCGCGTCGGTGCGGCGCCCGATCGCCTGACGGACGACGCCGCGGTTGAAGAGCGCCGTCGGGAATCCGGGGCGCTCCTTCAGAACGCCGTCGAGCTGCTTGAGCGCCTCCAGATCGCGGCCGTTCTGGTGCAGCGCGGTGGCGTAGTCGGTGCGCACGTCCGGGTTCCCCGGGTCGAGCGCCAGCGCGCGCGCATAGAACTCCGCCGCCTTGTCGAACTTCTGCGCGTCGAACTCCATGTTGCCCAGCCGCACGAGCGCGGCGAGGTCCTTCGGATTGCGGGCGAGCCGTGCGCGCAGTTGGCTCAGCTCTTCCATCACCGGACCGGGCGGGCCGGCGGGCGTGCCGCCGCCGACGCCGGCGCCCGGCAGCGCGTTCCCGTTTCGCACCGGTCCGGTTCCCGTCTGCGGCACGGTGAACGTGCCGGGCGGATCGGTGGCGATCGGTGCGGGCGTCGCTTGGATCCGCGCGTCACCTTGCTCGGCGACCGTTGCGGGGCCGAACGCGGAGCCCGTGGTGCTGAAGCCGATGCGCAAGAACCAGCCGAGAATGCCGAGGAACACGACGGCGAATACGGCCAGGATCGGAATCGCGATGCGCGGCGGAAGACCCACGCGACGAGGTACGCCGTCAGCGACCGGGTTCTTGCACGACCGCGGCGAAGAGAGTACGCCGATGCTCTCCGGTCTGCCCGACGTCGCCGAGCTGCAGCTCCTCTTCGCGCAGTACAACCTGATGTATTTCGCCGGCGAGATTCCGTCGCACCGCATCGCGTACAACGCGCGCTTCTCGAACCTCGCCGGCCGCGTGACGTACAAGCCGCCGCTGATCGAGCTCTCGCCGAAGCACCTCGCCGGGAAACTCGACGAGCTGCGCGAGACGCTGCTGCACGAGATGATCCACGCCTGGCTGCACGCGCGCGGCGAGAAGCCCGGGCACACCGTGGCCTTCAAGAAGAAGATGCGCGAGATCGGCCTGCGCTCGATCTATCACGACCTCGGGAGCGCCGCACCGCTGAACGAGTCGACGAAGCGCTACATCATCCGTTGCGAAAAATGCACGATGGAAGTGCTGCGCAAGCGCAAGCCGTCGCCGAACCTCGTCTGCGCGCGCTGCCGCAAGCACCTGATCGCTTTCGAGGTTGTCGAGATGCGCCCGGTCGAGCTCGGCCGCGCGGCGCTTAGAGGGCGGCGCTGAAGTAGCTGTAGCCGTTCTCTTGGAGGACGGCGACCGAGCTGATCCCGGCCGGGACGACGTCGCAGCCCGGGACGATGTGCTCGCGCAGCCGCGCTTGCACCGCGAACGCGTCCGTGAGGCCGCCGCCGTAGCCGGCCGCGACGATACGGTTCGAGATCTCGCCAAGCGCGGTGTTGCAGACGAAGATCTTCACGCCGCGGGCGATGAGCGCGGGGACCGAGCGGTCTCCGCGCGGGCCCGCCGACGCAGCGGGGTGCGACCACGGATTCGCGTTCGCGGCGTCCGGCGTGAGCCAGTCGCCTTGGAACTTGCGGATGAGCTCCGCCAAGCGGTGATCCTTCCATGCCGCGTCGTCGACGCCGAGCGCGGCGGCCGAGCCGAACAGCACGACGACGATCTGGACGTTGGAAGCGGGCTCGTTCCAGCCGTTCTGAAATCCGTTCAGCGTGTTGACCGCGAACTGCAGCGCCGCCGCGTCGTTGACGCGGGCCGCGCCGATCGCCTGACGGTGCTGCGCACCGCTCGCGATCCGTGCTTTGAACGCGGCCTCGTCGAGGATCGGTGCGGCTGCCGCGGTTGCGGCTGTCGTCGTGGCGCCGGCCGCGACGGCGGCCATCGTCCCGGCGGCCAGAAAGTCCTTCCGTGTGCTCATGTGCTCACCATAGCACAGATCAGGATTTCTTCAAGGTTGCCGGGCGCGGTGCTCGCCTCTTCAGGCGAGGTGCCGGAGCGCCAAGCCGAGCGCGGCGCACATGAGCGCCACGGCGAGCAGCGTGATGAGCGCGGGCGACGAGATGCGTTTGGCGATCATCGGCCCGATGCTGCCGCCCGCGATCCCGCCGACGACCAGCGGCGAGGTGAAGATCCAGTCGACGTCGCCGGCTGCGGCGTGGGTGATGACGCCGACCGGTGCGGTCAGCGTGATCACGAAGGCGCTGGTCGCCGTCACGACGTGCGGCGGCATCCGCGCCGCGATCAGGAGCAGCGGTATCATCACCACCCCGCCGCCGATCCCGAACAGCGAGGAGAAGAAGCCGACGCCGACGCCCGCCAACACGCCGACGCGCGGATCGTGCGCGAAGGTGCGCTCCGTAGCGGGCCGCGATTCCACGCCGCGCCGCCGCAGGACGAGCACGGCCAGCAGCATCAGCACGCCGCCGTACGCGACGTCGAACCCGATGGGGCTGAAGCGCTTCACCGCGAAGACGCCCGCGATGCTGCCCGGGACCGCGCCGATCGTGAACGGCAGCGCGAGCCGCAAGTCGACCACCCGGTTGCGCAGGTAGCCGAACGTCGCCGCTGCGGTGTTGGCGACCACCATCACGAGCGATGTCCCGGCGGCCTGCGCCGGCGGGACGCCGAACGCGAGCCGCAAGACCGGGATGATGACGAAGCCGCCGCCCAGACCGACCAGCGATCCGAAGATGCTCGCGACCAAACCGACGGCGAAGATGAGCAGCGCGTCGAGCGGGTTCACCGTCCGCTGTCGGAACCGGTCGGGTCCGCGCCTTCGGATGCCGGCCGCCCGAAGGGGCTGAAGCCGTTGAGGAACTGGTCGATCGCGGGATTGTTCACCGATGCGTTCGCGCTGATCGCCGCGTCGAACGCGCGCCCGCCGATCCGGCGGACGTTCAGCGTCTGGCCGCTCTGGACGGCGTACAGTTCACCGGCGGCCGCGACCGAGACGTCGCCCGGGGCGCAGTCGACACAATAGATCTGATCGCCGTTCGGGCCGCTCACCAGGTACGCGAGCGTTCCGCGCACCGCGAGCTGCGTGGTGAGCGTCTTGAACACGTAGTTCGACTGCGCTCCGGCGGGGTGGCGGATGGTGAAGCGCAGCGCGCCGCGGTTCAGCACGATCGTGTGCCGCGCCGCCGCGTCGCGAAACGCGTCGAGTCGCACGTCGGTGCGGTCGCCGATCTCGACCGTCGAGGAGTCGGGGAGCGTCAGGCGTGCCGCGGCTCGGAACCCCGTGACCGCGCGCGCGTCCTCGCCGAGCGTGACGCGGCCGGCGAGCGGACGGGTCGTCGCGGCGGCCGCCGGAAGCGCGTACGCGACGTCGCCGCGAAGATGGGCGAGCTCGTTCAGCGCCTCGGCGGAGGCACGCGGAGCGTCCGCGACCAGGGCCGCCGCCACGACCAGCCAGGCAACGCGCATCAGTGCGCGTCCGCGACGGCAGGCGACGGAAGGTTCGCCGGATCGAGCAGCCGCGAGGGGTTCTCCTCGCCCGGCTTCAGCAAGCCCACCACCTCGAAGTTGCGCAGCGCGAGCACCTTGCCTTTGACGAACACCGGGGCCAGCTCGTTCACGATGAAGTGGTCCTTGACGTCCTCGTACGTCGACTCGCTGATGATGATCTGCCCGCCCTTCGCGACGTTGTACAGCCGCGCGGCGGTGTTGACGTTGTCGCCGATCACCGTGTAGTTCATGCGCTCGCGGGAGCCGAGGTTGCCCATGACGACCTCGCCGGTGTTCAGGCCCATCCCGACGGTGAAGATCTTCCGTCCTTTGGCCGCCCATTCGGCCATCATCTCCAGGATGCGCTGCTGCTGCCTCCAGGCCGAGAGCACCGCCTCGTAGGCGTCGTTGGGGCGCGGATTCGGCGCCGAGAACACCGCCATGACGCAGTCGCCGATGAACTTGTCGACGTACCCGCCGTGCTCGAACACCAGCGCGCACATCTCCTCGAAGTACTCGTTGAGCGCGGCGTAGATCTCTTCCGGTTTCATCGTCTCCGACATCGAGGTGAAGCCGCGAATGTCGGAATAGAAAACCGTCACGCGCACGCGCTTCCCGGCGAGCGCGAGCGACTGCATCGGATCGTCGCGCGCGAGCATCTCGTCGACCAGCGCCGGCGAGACGTGCTTGCCGAACATCTCTCGGATGACGCGCTTGTCGGCGCCCTCGGTCACCGTCCGGTAGAGACCGACGAACAGCGCCGCGACGATCGTCGCGCCGTCGACGTGGACGAGGTTCAGCCAGTGCAGGGTCGAGCCGTAGAGCACGATCGCCAGCAGCGAGTAGAGGATCACGACGCCGAGCCCGAGCGCGATTCCGGCGCTCGGGCGAAGCTGCGTCACCGCGAACCCGATCAGAAGCGGGAAGACGACGATCAGCGCGAGGTCGAGCGCCGGCGGGGCGCGCGTGATGAACCGGCTGCGTAGCAACTGGTCCATCATCCGCAGGTTTCCGAAGACGCCCGGCGCGCGGCCCGCCGGCGTCGCGACGTAGTCGCCGAGCGCGGTCGCCGTCGCGCCGACGACGACGATCCGGTCCTTCGCGAACGTCGCGAGCGAAGCGTCGTCGAGCTTGAGCGCGTCGGCGAAGGAGAGCGACTGGAAGAACGGCGCCGTCTGCTGCAGCGTGCCGGACGGCGCGACCGTCTCCTGCGTGCGGAACGGGATCATCAGCATCGACCGGTCGCCGTCGAGCGGAACGACGGTGTCGCCGAGCCGTCCGCTCCACGGGTCCACCGTGCGCACCCGGGCGCCCAGGTATGCCGAGGCGGTCGCCGCCGCGAGCGACGGATACGCCGTCGCCCCGGCCGAGATCGTCAAGGGCTGCCCGACCAGCCAGCCGCCGACCGTGTCGACCGAGGTGAAGCCCGTCCCGCTCGCCGCCGCGGCGAGCGACGGCGGCGGCCGCTGGGCGCTCAGCACGCCGGCGCTGGTGATGTTCAGCGACTCGGCCAGGATCGTGCGCTGTGCGCGCATACCCGCCGCGAAGGCGGCGTCCTGGCGCGGATCGGCGGACGGCTCGAAGAACGCCACGTCGAACGCGGCGAGTCGCGCGCCCGCGCGATGCAGGCGCTGCAGCAGCGTTCCGTACACCGAGCGCGGCCAGGGAAACTGCCCGAGCGCGCGCATCGACGCCTCGTCGATCGCGATCAGGCGCAGCCGGTCGTTCTCGTCGTCGGTCGCGGCGAAGCCGAGCGCGTGCGCGAGCGGCGGGCGCGCGGCGATCGCGGCGGCCGCCTCGTTCAGCAGGACGAAGTCCGCGGTGCGGTTCACCGACGGGGCCGCCTCGCGCGGCAGCAGGTACAGCGCCGCGCCGCCGAGCGCCGCGACGCCGGAGAGCGCCATCGCGACGCCGAGGACCTTCAGCCGGCGAATGCGCACTGCTCTCTCCGCCGGGCTCGCGCTACGTCAGCTCTGCACGCGCCCGATGTAGCGGCGGTCGCGCGTGTCGATCCGGATGACGTCGCCGGGGTTGACGAAGAGCGGGACGTTCACCGTCGCGCCGGTCTCGAGCTTCGCAGGCTTCGTCGTGCCGGTCGCGGTGTCGCCTTTGAAGCCCGGATCCGTCTCTTCGACCTTCAGCTCGACGTGCGCCGGAAGGTCGGCGCCGATCGCCGTCCCGTCGTGGAACTGCACGGCGATGCGCATCCCGTCCTTGAGGAAGTCGGCCGGGTCGCCGATGACGTCGCGCTGCAGGGTGAAGTTCTCGTAGGTCTCGTTGTCCATGAAATGGTAGCCGTCGGCGTCGTTGTAGAGCATCTGCATGTCGCGGTTGTCGACCGTGGCGCGCTCGAGCTTTTCGCCGGCGCGGAACGTGCGCTCGACCGTCGAGCCCGTCTTCACGTTCTTCAGGCGGGTGCGCACGAAGGCCGCGCCCTTGCCTGGTTTCACGTGCAGAAACTCGATGACGGTCCACAACTGGCCCTCGATGACGATCGTCACGCCGTTCCGAAAATCGTTCGAACTAATCATGTGCGCGAGGCGCTTTCAGCAGACTGAGCCGGTTTTCCGTCCCCTGGCGCAGGCGGTCGACGTTCTCGCGATGGCGTACGATGATGAGCGCCGCCGAGACCAGGCCGTAGACGAGCCCGATGCGGCCGACGCCGAACCACAGCACCGGCGCCATCGCCAGCGATGCGAGCATCGAACCGACCGAGGCGTACCCGCAGGCCACGACCGCGGCGATCCAGACGATGCCGAAGGCGGCCCCCGCTGGCCACCACAGCGCGATCGTCGCTCCGAGGAACGTCGCGACGCCCTTGCCACCCTTGAAGCTCAGGAAGGGCGACCAGCAGTGGCCGGCGACCGACGAGAACGCCGCCAGCGCCGCGGGCAGCGGGCCGCCGAGCGCTCCGAAGGCGAGCGTCGGCGCGAACCCCTTCAACGCGTCGAGCGCGAGGACGGCGATCGCGCCGCGCTTGCCGAGCGTGCGCAGCGCGTTCGCCGCGCCGATGTTTCCGCTGCCGCTGCGCCGGATGTCGGTCCCGTAGAACGCCCGCGAGACGAGCACGCCGAACGGCACGGAGCCCGCGAAGAACGCGACGACGACGGCGGCGATCGAGAGAAACGGCTCGTTCATCCGTGCGCCTCGTCGAAGCGCTGGCCGCGGTCTCCTTCGTCGCGTCGCGAGCGGAACTCGAACGTGAGCGGGACCCCTTCGAAGTCGAACTCGGCGCGCAGCGTGTTCTCGATGAAACGGCGGTACGAGGCCGGGACCAGCTCCGGGTCGTTTACGTGGAAGACGAACAGCGGCGGGTGCGTCTGCGGCTGCGAGACGTACAACATCTTGAGCGGCTTCCCGGACTGGATCGGCGGCGGGTGCGCGAGGACGGCGTCGCGGATCACCGCGTTCAGCTTCGCCGTGGCGACCCGGCGGTCGAGGTTCTCGGCGACGCGTTCGACCAGCGGCATGAGGCTCTGGAGCCGCCGCTTCGTGAGCGCCGAGAGGAACGTCACCGGCGCGAAGGAGGCGAACGGCAGTTGCGCGTGGATCTCGTTGGCCAGCTCGTTCTGCGAGTACTCGCCGAGCTCGCGCACGAGATCGTACTTGTTGCCGACGATGATCAGCGCTTTGCGCTCCTCGAGCGCGATCCCGGCGAGCCGGCGGTCTTGCGCCGTCGGTCCGGTGAGGGCGTCGATCAGCAGAATCGCGACGTCGCTCCGCGCGATCGCCTTGAGCGAGCGCAGCGAGGAGTAGTACTCGATCGAGCCGTGCTGGCCGGGCTTCTTGCGCACGCCCGCCGTGTCGATCAGCCGGAACGTGCGGCCTTTCCAGGTGTAGAGCGTGTCGATCGCGTCGCGGGTCGTCCCGGGGACGTCCGAGACGATCGTGCGTTCTTCGTTGAGCAGCGCGTTCAGCAGCGACGACTTGCCGACGTTCGGCCGCCCGATCAGCGCGAGCGACAGCTCCGCCTCGCCGAGGTTCTCGGGGTCGTCGAGCGGGAGTTTCTCGACGATCGCGTCGAGCAGATCGCCGGTGCCCTCGCCGTGCAGCGCCGAGACGCCGTGCGGCTCGCCGAAGCCCAGGCCGCTGAACTCCGCGTGGATCGAGGCGGCGGCTTTCGGCGACTCGATCTTGTTCGCGACGAGCAGCACCGGACGGCGGTTGCGGCGCAGGATCTGCGCGATGTCCTGATCGGCCGGCGTGAGCCCGTCCTGCGCGTCGACGACGAACACGATGACGTCGGCGTCGCGCGCGGCGGACTCGGCTTGCGAGCGCGTCCCCTGCGCGATGAAGTCGTCGGGCTCGACGTCGGTGTCGATGCCGCCGGTGTCGACCAGCGTGAAGGTGCGGTTCTGCCACTCGGCGAGCGCGTAGAGCCTGTCGCGGGTCACGCCCGGCGTGTCCTCGACGATCGCGAGGCGTTGCCCGATCAGCCGGTTGAACAGCGCGCTCTTCCCGACGTTCGGGCGCCCGACGACCGCGACGGTCGCCGGTCGCACGCGCAGGGATGGTGCGAGGGCTTCGGACATGACCGCCCAAGGTTCCGAGCGATATGCTCCGTGGCCTCGCGGCCGCCGTCGCTGCCGTGATCCTTCTCGCCGCCGTCCCGACCGGCTCGCTGTACGTGACGACGCTGCCGAGCGGCGTCGACGTGTGGATCGACGGGACGTACGTCGGCCGCACGCCCCTCGTGTTGAGCGCGCTTGCCGCCGGCCATCACACGGTCGGCCTGGCCAAGACCGCCTGGAGCCCACTACAGCTCGACGTGAGCGTCGTGGCGGGGCAGACGACGCTCAGCTCGACGAAGCTCGAGACCGCCCGGGCGGGCTTTCGCCTGCCGGGTTCGATCGCCGTCCACGGCCTGGTCCCGGAAGCGACGTTCGTCGACGGCATCCCGGCCTCGCCTTCGAAGGACGGGACGATCCCGGTCCCTGCGGGGACGCACGAGGTCGCGTTTCGCACCTCGCACGGCAGGCTGACGCGGACCGTGACCGTGTGGCCGCAGACGCGGACGGACGTCGTGCTGCTGGCCGACGTCGAACAGCCGCGGCCCAGCGTCGTCGCCCCGGCCGAGGACTACGTCCCGCGCAACGCGATCAAGTTCGACGGCGAGAAAGTGGTCATCCGCACCGGCCGGCACGAGGTGATCGGGCGGCTCGGCGTCACGGTCTACCGGGTGGACGGCCGCAGCGTCGACTACGGCGAGGCTCCGACGATGATCGGGCCGCGGCTCTACCTGCCGCTCGATCTGCTCACCATGCTGTCCTCGGACAAGCGTTAGGCGAAAACCGGACCGGCGTCGAACCGGTCGGGCGCGCCCATGGCCCAGATCTATATCGAGACCCACGGCTGCCAGATGAACGAGGCCGATTCGCAGGACATCCAGCGCCGCGCGATCTCGGCCGGCTTCACGCTGGCCGAGCGGCCCGAAGACGCCTCGGTGCTGGTGCTCAACACCTGCACCGTGCGCGACAACGCGGAGCGGCGCGCGTACGGGCGGATCGCGCACTGGAAAGCGGTCAAGGACGCCGACCCGTCGGTGAAGGTGATCGTGACGGGGTGCCTGGCCGAACAGGACAAGGACCGCATGCAGCGGATCGTCCCGCACGTCGACGGCGTCTTCGGGACCCGTGAGCTCGGCGCGCTCGGGGACGCGCTCGCCACCTGGCGCGCGGAGTACCCGGACGACGGGTTCACCGTCGACCGCGAGATCGAGACGATGCTCGGCGGCGTCGGCGTCGGGATCGCCGGGCCGTACGACTTTCTGCGCGCGTACGTCAACGTCCAGCGCGGGTGCTCGTACTACTGCACGTTCTGCATCGTCCCGCACGTGCGCGGGCGGTTCGACCACCGGCCGATGGGCGAGATCCTCGACGAGATTCTGCGCAAGGCCGCCGGGGGGGCGCGCGAGTTCACGCTGGTCGGCCAGACCGTGAACGCGTACAAGGAACCGGCGACCGGCGCGGACTTCGCCGATCTGCTCGAAACGGTCTGCGCGCTGGACGAGGTCGAGCGCGTGACGTTCATCAGCTCGCACCCGAAAGACCTGAACGAAAAGCTCGCGCGCGTCTGCGCGACGCTGCCGAAGATGAACCCGCGCTTTCACGTCGCGCTGCAGTCGGGCTCGAACGCGATGCTGCGCAAGATGAACCGCAAGTACACGATCGAGGAGTTCCTCGAGCGGGTCGGGACGTTCAAGGCGCACAACCCGGGCTGGGCGATCACCACCGACCTCATCGCGGGCTTCCCGGGCGAGACGGAAGAAGACTTCCAGCGCACGCTCGACGTCTGTGCGACCGGGATCTTCGCGCAGGCGTACATGTTCGTCTACTCGCCGCGGCGCGGGACGCCGGCCGCCGTCTGGCACGAGAAAAACGCCGTTCCGAAGGACGTCGCACAGGAGCGTTTCACGCGGATGTCCGCGGTTCAGGATGCGGCCGTGCGCGCGTACCATGACCGCAAGGTCGGGACGACGGTCCGCGCGCTCGTCCACGGCGTCTCCCGCAAAGACGCGACGAAGCTCAGCGCCAAGACGATCGACAACGTGACGGTGAACTTCCCGATGGTCGAGACGGTGCCGGACGTGGCGCGGCCGTGGGTCGACGTCGCGGTGGAATCGGCGTCGGTGTGGGGCGTGCGCGGAACGTGCATCGCGCGCGCCGCTTCGTACGACGGCGGCGCGGACGCGGTCGCGCCGCCGGTGATCGATCTGCTCGCAGTGTGAACGCCGGCGCGTGCTGACCGCGCCGTAGTCGCTTGGGCTCCGGACCGGCGTCGTCCGGGTCGTTCGGAGAGCGGGCGACCGTGTTTGGGGCGAGTGCGCGGGGGTACGATGAGGTCGGAGAAATCCAATGGCTTAGACAAAAAGAGACCCCGGCCGCAGCGTGCGACGGGGTCTCACCGTTTACCGCGGTGGGCCGGGCGCGATGCGTCCGTCGCGCGTGGTGCGATAGTCGCGCTCTCGCCACCGGACGCTCCGGCCTGGAACCCCGAGTAGCCAGACGGCGGCGCTCAGCGCTTCCCGAACGGCGAGCAAGCGCGGCGATCCCCGGTGCTCGCTTCCGAAAACCGAGTGCGCAACCGCCTGGAGAACGAGGCGCGCGATCAGGGCGCCACTCAACAGGTATCCCGCTCGTCGCCGATTTCGTGCGAGCGCGAGGTGCGCCAGCGCAAGGACCAGCGGATAGGTGAGGAGCAGCCCCGCGTAGCTCGCCGGCCGCAGCGTGCGAATCGTGCGCGCCCAGCGCAGTTCGTGGCGAAGCAGCGCGCGCACGCTCGGCTCGTGAACGGCGGCCGCGACGACGTACGGCAGCAGCGCGACACGGTAGCCCGCATTCCTGACGAGGCGGCCGAGGTGATGATCGTCCGCGAGCTCGTTCCCCAAGGCGGAGAGCCCGCCGGCCGCGTCGAGCACCGCACGCCGGACCGCCATCGTCGAGCCGAAGCAGTAGGCGAGCGGCTCCAGCGCGTTGGCGACGAGCACCGACGGAGCGAACTGCTCGGTCATCCACATCGCGCCGAGCACCGACGCGATATCCGCGCCCGACGGCTCGCCGCGGTAGAGCGCCGTCGCCGCGGCGATGCGCGGATCGTCGAACGCCGCCGCGACGGTGCCGAGATAGTCGGGCGTGACCCGCATGTCGCTGTCGGCGATGACGAGCACGTCTCCGCGGGCATGCTCCAGCATCGGCAGCAGCGTCGCGATCTTCGGGTTGGCGCAGCGCGCGACGCCGTCGCCCGCGACGACGGTGGCGCGGCCGGGGAACGCCGCCGCGACCCGCCGCAGCACCGGCAGCGCGGGGTCGTCCGGGGCGAGGACGCCGAGCACGACGTGGAACGTGCCGTAGCGCTGATCGCAGAACGAGCGGAGATTCTGTTCGAGACCGGGCTCGAGGCCGCTTACCGGCTTCAGGACCGCGATCGTGGGGCCCAGCGGCGGCGCGGCGATGAAGCCGGCGATCTGCGTGCGCCGCCGCTCGGCGCGCAGGCGTCTGCCGAACTGCGCGACGCGGACGGTTGCGATCGCGGTGTACGCGACGCCGGCCGCCGTCGCGGCGAACGCCAGTGCCGACGCGAGGCCGCGCGGGTCAGCCCGCATCGGCGAGGTCGCGGAACGCGATCGGCTCCGCGCCGCTCGCGCGCAGCGCGGCCGCGGCGCGCGGGCTGAGCAGCGCGTCGAGCTCCTCTTCGAGCCGGTACGCTGCGAGATCGGGCGCGATGCCGGGCCAGCGGCGCGTCGCGGCGTGAAAATACATCTCCGTGACGCCGTCGGGCAG
Organism: Candidatus Elarobacter sp.; assembly: GCA_036402855.1. GTDB lineage: Bacteria > Vulcanimicrobiota > Vulcanimicrobiia > Vulcanimicrobiales > Vulcanimicrobiaceae > Vulcanimicrobium. The sequence goes on from DASWSC010000067.1 coordinate 15,777, forward strand.
GTTTCCGAGAAAGCCGACGACGCGGTCGACCGTCATGCGGCCGGTGTCGTTGAAGCCGAAGACGTGGTCGTTGTGCGCGATTCCGGCGTTGCGCAGCCCGCGCTTCATGACGCGCACGAAGGGCGCGAGGAAGAGTGCGTTCGCGAAGCGCCCGCGCAACCGCTCGTGCGTGGCGCGCCAGGACGCCGCGAACGGTTCGTCGGGGATGCGCATCGGCGGGCTGCCGTAGTCGCGTCCGATGCGGACGATGAGGCCGAGCACCGTGGGGTGAAGGTGATAGTGGCACTGTGCGTTCACGTGGTCGAGCGGGAGCCCGGTCGAGCGGAACGCTTCGAACTGCGCGCGGATCTCGGCTTCGAGCTGGCGCTGCGCCGCGCGGCTGAAGAAGTAGCGCACGCCGATGCGCGCCAAGTCGCTCGAGAACGTGCCGCCCGTGCCGACCAGATCGGGGATGCGCTCCGGCGGGAGCAGCGGGCGCCCCGCGACGACGACGACGTGCAGGCCGACGCCGAGCCGCGGGTTGGCGCGTGCGCGCGCCACAGCGTCGGCAGCGGCCGGCTCGGCGACCATCAGGCTGGCGGCGGTGACGATGCCGTTGCGGTGGCCGCGCTCGATCGCCTCGTTCACCGGCAGCGAAAGACCGAAGTCGTCGACCGTGACGATCAGGCGGCGCGGCACCGTCCTGCCTCCGAGCCCGGCTCGGCGACTCCCTGCCTGCGTCCTTCGACGGGCTCATCCTTCGACAGGCTCAGGATGACATTGGGGCGGGCTCATCCTTCGACAGGCTCAGGATGACATTGGGGGTGGGTGACGTTGGGGTGGATGATGGTGGGTGGTGGTTATGCACGGGGTTCTCCACAGGGATACCACCGGGGGGGACGGGAACCGGCCGCGGATGCGGTCACGGGTCGCATGACGACGACCACGGCGTGGTCGCCGATGCTCGAGCAGTACTTCGGGATGAAGCACCGTTATCCCGAAGCGATTCTGCTTTCGCGTGTCGGCGACTTTTATGAGGCGTACGGTGACGACGCGGAGACGATCGCGCGCGCTCTTTCGATCGCGCTGACGTCGAAGGAAGCCGGCGGCGGACGGCGCGTCGCCATGGCGGGGGTGCCGCATCATGCGCTCGACGGCTACCTCGCGAAGCTGGTCGCGCAGCGGCGCGTCGTCGCGCTCGCCGAGCAGCTCGAGGCGCCGATCCCGAACAAGCTCGTGCGGCGCGACGTCGTGCGCGTCGTCACGCCCGGGACGCTGCTCGAAGAGCACATCCTCAACCGTTCGGCGCACAACTACCTCGCCGCGATCACGGCGCATGACGACGTGATCGCGCTGGCGCACGCCGACATCTCGACCGGGCACGTCGCGGCGACCGCGTTCGACGGCGCGTCGGCGCTCGAGGACGTGCTGGCCGAGATCGCTCGGCTCGATCCGGCCGAGCTGGTCGCCGACGTCCCGGTCGACGTCCGCAGCGCCCTCGACGAAACGCTCGGCGACTCGCAAACCCGCGTCACGGCGCCCGTGCTCGCCGCGGTCGGCGAGCGCGCCCGCGAGCCGATCGACGGGTTCTCGTTCGACGCCTCGCTCGCGATGCACCGCGCGCTCGACGCGCTCGGCGCGTTCGTGCGGCGGGTCAGCATCCTGCAGAACGGCGGTGCGGCGCTGCGCGAGCCGCGCTACTACCGGCAGGCGACGTTCGTTGCGCTCGACCCGAACACGCGCAAGCATCTCGAGCTCACGAAGGCGCTCGGCGCCAATCCCAAGGCGACGCTGCTCGCCACGATCGACCGCACGCGCACCGCGATGGGGTCACGGCTGCTCGGGCGCTGGGTCCTCGCCCCGCTGGTCGATCCCGACGCGATCGCGGGGCGCGCCGACTGCGTGGAAGCGCTGCTGCGCGACGCGGCGCGGCGGCTCGCGCTTCAAGACGTGCTGCACGGCTGCTTCGACCTCGAGCGGATCGCCCAGAAAGTCCGCTTCCGCCGGGTGCTGCCGCGCGATCTGGGCTCGTTGCGCCGCACGCTCTCGCTGCTCGACCCGATCTCCGACGCGCTCCGCGAGCCGGCACTTCCGGTGGGGCTCCATGCGATCGCCGCGCGCGTCGGCGACTTCGACGAGGTCCGCCGCGACCTCGAGGCGACGCTGGTCGACGAGCCGCCCGCAACGCTGACGGACGGCGGCGTCATCCGGGCCGAAGCGAGCGCCGAGCTGGCCGAGTGCGTCGCGCTGCGCGGCGACGCGCGCTCGCGGATCGCGGCGCTCGAAGAGCGCGAGCGCACGCGGACCGGGATCAAATCGCTCAAGGTGAAGTACGCCTCGGCGTTCGGCTACGCGATCGAAGTGCCGAAGGGCCAGGTCTCGAACGTCCCGCCCGACTACACGCGCAAGCAGACGCTGACCAACGGGGAGCGGTACGTCACGCCGGAGCTGCGCGAGCTCGACGTTGCGATCGCGTCGGCCGAGTCGCGCCAGCAGCGGCTCGAAACCGTGCTCTACGAACAGCTCGTCGAGCGGATCGCCGAGCGCGTCGAGGAGCTGCTCGCGACGGCCGATGCGCTGGCCGAGCTCGACGCCTACGGCTCGCTGGCGCAGGTCGCCGGCGAGCGAGGCTACGTGCGACCCTCGTTCGTCGCCGAGAGCACCATCGAGTTCCTCGACGGCCGTCACCCGGTGATGGAGTCTCTGCTGGGCTCGTCGTTCGTACCGAACGACGTGCGCGCGGGCATGGAGCACTCGCGCTTCATCCTGCTGACCGGCCCGAACATGGGCGGCAAGTCGACGTACTTGCGGCAAACCGCGCTCCTCGTGGTGCTCGCGCAGATCGGATCGTTCGTCCCCGCGCGCAGCGCGACGCTGGGCGTCGTCGACCGCATCTTCACGCGCATCGGTGCCGGCGACGATCTCGCCGCCGGTCACTCGACGTTCTACGTCGAGATGTCGGAGGCCGCGAACATCCTGCGGCGCGCGACCGACCGCAGCTTGCTGCTGATCGACGAGATCGGGCGCGGCACCGGGACGATCGACGGGCTCGCGATCGCGCAAGCCATCTGCGAGTACCTGCTCGAGCGCGAGACGCGCTCGCCGATGGTGCTCTTCGCGACGCATTTCCACGAGCTGGTCTCGCTCTCGGAACGGTGGCCGCTGGTCGGCAACTTCCACATCACGGCGGTCGAGAGCACGAAAGGCGGCGCGCCGGTGTTCTCGCACCGCGTCCTTCCCGGCTCGTCATCGCGGTCTTTCGGAATCGAAGTCGCGCGGATGGCGGGGCTGCCGCCCGCCGTCGTCGCCCGCGCACGCGAGGTTGCGGCCGCGCTCGAAGGACGGCCGACGGTCGAGGCCGCGGCGCCGCTGCGCGGCAAGCTCGCCAAGCCCGCCGTCATCGAACAGCCACTGTTGTTCGAGTTGCGTTAGCGTCACCAACGGCCAAGCGGCGTCCAAGGTGCGGCGGGTACGACGCACCTGATGAATCACGCCGTTTGGTTGAGCAGGACGGAGCTCGACGCGATCACCGGAGCCGCGTGGGTGCTGATCGCGATCGTCATCGGCCTCGTGCTGCATCGCGTCGCGTGCTGGCTGTTCTCGCGCTGGGCCGAGCGTTCGCACAGCTGGTTCGCAGCCGCCGTCGTCCGGCGGACGGAGCGGCCGGCGGCCTACGTTCTCCCGCTCCTCGCGATCATCATCACCGTGCAATTTCTCGACCTGCCCCCGAAGTGGACGGCGATCGCGACGCACGTCAGCGGGCTGCTCACCATCGCAGCCGTCGGCTGGTCGCTGATCGCGCTGATTCGGCTGTGGGGCGACGTCGTCATCGCGCGCCACCGGGTCGACGTCGAGGACAACCTGCTCGCGCGCCAGCTCGGGACGCGGGTGGACATCTTGAGCCGCGTCGGCGTCACGCTCGTCGTCATCGTCGCGGCCGGGATGATCCTGATGACGTTTCCGCCGATCCGTGCGCTGGGGACGACACTGCTCGCCTCGGCGGGTCTTGCCGGTATCGTGGTCGGGCTCGCGGCGCGGCCGCTCTTCGAGAACTTGGTCGCGGGGATTCAGCTCGCGCTCACGCAGCCGATCCGCATCGACGACGTCGTCGTGATCGAGAAGCAGTTCGGCCACGTCGAAGAGATCCACAGCACGTACGTCGTGGTGCGCCTCTGGGACTTGCGGCGCATGGTCGTTCCGCTGACGTACTTCATCAACACGCCGTTCGAGAACTGGACGCGCCGAACGGCGAACTTGATCGGCGACGTGACGTTCTTCGTCGACTTCGGCGTCGATGTGGAAGCGATCCGCGCCGAGCTGCCGCGCATCCTCGCGCAGACGCCCCTGTGGGACCGGCAGACGCAGGTGGTTCAAGTCACCGACACCACGGAGCGCACCGTGCAGGTGCGCGTGCTGGTGAGCGCGCGGGACTCGGGTTCGCTGTTCGACCTGCGCTGCTTCGTGCGGGAGGCGCTGCTCGTCTATCTCCGCGACCGGCAGCCGGCGGCTTTGCCGCGCGACCGCGTCCTGCAGCGAGACGATGCTCCGCCCTCGGCGCAGAACGGCCGTGGCTCCCGCGGCCCGGGCGCCGAAACGGACAAGATTCCGTCCGTACGGGATGGCTGAAGAGGACCAGGACATGGAAGGCTCACAACCCGGCAACGAGCGCGCAATACCGGCGCGCGACGATGCGGTGAGTGACATGCAAGCACGACGACGCGCAACGGCCGGCCGGACGCCTCCGATCAGCGTCCGCGAATTTCATCGAATGGTCGAGACCGGTGAGATCGGGCCGGACGAACGCGTCGAGCTGCTCGACGGCGAGTTGATTCTCATGCCGCGCGTGAGCCCGGAGCACGCGTATTGCGCGAACACCATCGCGCGCATCCTCGATCGGCGGCTGGGTGACCGCGCCTACGTCACCTGCGAGAATCCGCTCGCGCTCGATGAGCTCTCGCAGCCCCAGCCGGACGTCATGCTCAGCGCCTTGCCTCGCGAGCGCTATGCGCGCGCGCATCCTAGCGCCGAGGATACCTTGCTGGTGATCGAGGTGTCGAAGTCGACACTCGCGTTCGACCGCGGCCGGAAGCTTCGCGCATACGCGCGGCGCGGCATCCGGGAGTACTGGATCGTGAACCTCGTCGACGACCGGATCGAGGTGTTCCGGATGCCCGCCGGCGACGGTTACGCCGAGCAGCTCGCGGCGCGGCGGGGCGAAGCGATCGCTCCCGCCGCCTTTCCCGCCGAGCCGATCCCCGCCGTCGAGCTCCTGCCGCCGCCGTAGACGGCATTTTGCCTGCGCCGTTGAACCGGGCGGGGTGATCCGGCTCCTGGACCCTGAGACGATCGGGCAGATCGCCGCGGGCGAGGTCATCGAACGGCCGCTCTCGGTGGTGAAGGAGCTGGTCGAGAACGCGCTCGACGCCGACGCAACGCGGATCGCGGTGCGGGTTCGCGGCGGCGGGCTCGTGGAGATCGAGGTCGCCGACGACGGCGCCGGGATCGCTCCCGAAGAGCTGGCGCTGGCGCTTCGACGGCACGCGACGTCGAAGATCGGCGACGCGACCGGACTCACGCAGGTCGACACGCTGGGTTTCCGCGGCGAGGGACTCGCCTCGATCGCGGCGGTGGCGCAGGTGACGATCGTCTCCCGCGTCGCGGGTGCCGAGGTCGCGACCGCGATCGACGCGCACGGTGAAGCGATCGGCGAGCCGCACCCCGTCGCCGGTCCGCCCGGGACGCGCGTCGTGGTGCGCGAGCTCTTCGGAAACGTCCCCGTGCGGCGCGAGTACCTCCGTTCGCCGGCGGCGGAGTTCGCGCGCATCTCGTCGTGGCTCGCGACGCTCGCGCTCGCGTACCCTCACACCGGCTTCTCGCTCGAGCACGACGGAAAGCCCGCGTTCGCGTTTCCACCGGGCGACGATCTTGCGCCGCGGCTGCGGCACGTGTTCGGTACGACGTCGGCGACGATGGTTGCGATCCGCGGCGATGAACGTCACGCGCGCGTCGGCGGCTGGGTCAGTTCGCCGGGCGACGACCGGCCCGACCGGCGCAATCAGATCCTCTTCGTGAACGGGCGGCTGCTGCGCAGCACGCTGGTGAGCGGGGCGTGGGCGGCCGCGTACCGGACGTTCGCGATGGTCGGGCGGCATCCGTACGGCGTCCTGTACCTCACGGTTCCGCCGGACGAGGTCGACCCGAACGTCCATCCGACGAAGAGCGACGTGCGGCTGCGCCACGGCGACCGCGTCGTCGCGGCGGTGAAGGACGCGATCGCAATCGCGCTGCGGCGCGGCGCGGTGGAACGGCTCGAGCGCTCGATCTCGTTCGCGCCGCCGACGCGGGAGTACGCCGGCGCCTTCGGCGGCCTCACGGTCGACTGGGCGGAGTCGCTCCTGCCCGGCGAACACGACGACGAGAGCCGCGAGCGCAAGACGCTGCGCGTCCTCGCGCAGATCGATCGCACGTTCATCCTCGCGACCGACGGCGATGCCGTCGTGCTGATCGACCAGCACGCGGCGCACGAGCGGATCGTCTTCGAGCAGCTCTCGGCGAACGCGCGCGCGAGCGCGACGGCGGAGCCGCTGCTGGTCCCGTACACCTTCGAAGTGCGTCCCGAGGAGGCCGACCGCCTCGACGCGACGCTCCCTGCGCTCGCCGCGGGCGGGCTGCACGTCGAATCGTTCGGCGAGCGCGCGTACCGCGTCACCGCGACGCCGGCACGGCTGGTCCACGCCGGGCGCACGCGGCCGTTCGACGTCGCCGACTTCGTCGAGTGCCTCTCCGACGAGGTGCGCGGGCTCGACGCGGACCAGCGCGTGTGGGCGTCGCTGGCGTGTCACTCCGTGGTGCGCGCCGGCGAGCGCCTCGAGTATCCGGAGATGACGGCGCTGGTCGAGCGGCTGCAGCGCTGCGAGAACCCGATGCACTGCCCGCACGGGCGACCGACGATCGTGCGCCTCGAAGCGGAGCGCATCGCGCGGCTCTTCAAGCGGATGTGAGCAGCGGCGTCCTGATCCTTGCCGGGCCGACGGCGTCGGGGAAGAGCGCGCTCGCGCTCGACCTCGCCGAGCGCTTCGGCGCGGAGATCGTCGGTGCCGACTCGCGGCAGATCTATCGCGGGATGCCGGTCGGGACGGCGGCACCGAGCGAGGCCGATCGCGCGCGCGTCCCGCACCACCTGGTCGGAGTTCTCGATCCGGAAGAGCGCTATTCCGCCGCACGGTTCGTCGCCGACGCGGTCGATGCGATCGACGCGATCCATGCGCGCGGGCGGCGCGCGATCGTCGTCGGCGGGACAGGGTTCTACGTGCGCGCGCTGACGGGCGACGTCGCGCTGTCGCCCGCGTACGATGCGGCCGTGCGCGAACGGCTGGCCCGCGAAGCGCGCCTCCACCCGCCGGAGGTTCTGGCTGACTGGCTGCGCGCGCTCGCGCCGGACCGCGCCGCGGCGATCGACGCGCGCGATCCGTACCGTGTCACGCGGGCGCTGGAGATCGCGCTCGCCGGCCGCGCCGGGCCAGCGCGCGAGGACGCACCGCCGGTCGCGCGCAACCTGCGCGCGCGCGGCATTCCGTTCCGCAAGGTGTACCTCGAGGTCGGCGCCGAGGAGCTGCAGGCGCGCATCGCGGCGCGCGTCGATGCGATGCTGGCGGGCGGGCTGCTCGAGGAGGCCGAGCGCGTCGGGCCGGAGGCGGTCGCCGGCGATGCGGTCGGGTACCGCGAGGCGCTGGCGTTCCTCGCCGGCTGGTCGACGCGCGAGGAGCTGCGCGCGCAGCT
>DASWSC010000068.1:0-11763 GCA_036402855.1 Candidatus Elarobacter sp.
CCACAACCGCCGCAACCTCGCCGGCGCATTCGCCGCCGCGCTGCTGTGCGTCGCGGGCGACGGCGCGGCGCCCGGCGCGCGCGCGCTCGCCGAGGCCGTCCCGACCGTCACGCTGCCGCACGGCCGCTACGAGATCGTCGAGTTGCCCGACGACGTGCGCCTCGTCTTCGACGCCTACAACGCCTCGCTCTCGGGGATGCTCGCGACGCTCGCCACGTTCGGCCGCGAGGAGGCGGAGCGCCGCATCGCCGTCCTCGGCAGCATGGCGGAGCTCGGCAGCGACGCGCCGCGCATGCACGAGAAGATCGGCGAGATCGCCGCGACGCGCGCCGACGTCGTCCTCGCCGGCGGCGCGTTCGCCGCCGACACGGCGCGCGGCGTCGAAGCGAAGGGCGGAACCGCGATCCGCTACGCCAGCAACGAGGACGCGATCGCGTGGCTGCGCGACCACGTCCGGCGCGGCGACGCGATCCTGCTCAAGGGCTCGCGCGTCTACAAGATGGAGCAGATCGCCGAAGCGCTGGGCGCCGAGGTGTTCGCATGATCCCGGTCCCGATCCGCGAGAGCGGCGTCCCGGAGGGGCTGGTCGCGATCCCGGTCCGCACGCGGCTGATCGTCCCCGGCGACGATCTCGCCCGGCTCGCCGGCGACGCGATCCGCGGGATCGCGCGCCCCGGGGACGTCGTCGTGATCGCGGAGACCGGCGTTGCGATCGCGCAATCGCGCTTCATCCCGGCCGAGATGATCCGTCCCTCGCCGCTTGCGCTCGCGCTCTCGCGCCGCGCGGGCGCGCTGGCGACCGTGAGCCAGCCCGAGTCGCTCCAGCTCGTCATCGACCAGGTCGGCCCGCGAAAGGTGGTCTGGGCGGCGCTCGCGCACGTGCTCGGGCGCTTGCGCGGACGGCGGGGCGTCTTCTACGAGATCCTCGGCGAAGCGATCGCGGCGATCGACGGCTACACCGGGACGCTCCCGCCGTACGAGCGCGCGATCGTCCTCGGCCCGGCGGAGCCCGACCGCGTCGCGACCGAGCTCGCGAACGCGCTCGGCGTCCACGTCGCGATCGTCGACGCAAACGATCTGCGGCGCGCGAAGACGCTCGGCGCTTCGCCGAACGTCGACCGCGCGGCCGTCGAGCGCGCGCTGGTCGGCAATCCGCACGGCAACGGCGACGAGCAGACGCCGATCGTCGTCCTCGCCTGGCGCGGCGACGGCCCGCATCCGCTGGTGGGGCGATGAGCGACATCGATTTTCGCGTCCCGTGGTTCGCCGTTCCGGTGATCCTCGTGCTGCAATGGCCGTTCGGTCTCGGCTGGCTGGGGCTCAGCCTGGTCCTCGTCGGCCTGCCCGCGTTCGTGATCGCCGTCCTCCTCGCCAAGCCGCTGATCGGCGTGCTGCGCGGCGCGGCGGCGCGGCAGACCGCATACGAGGACGCGCCGCAGACGCACCGGACCAAGACCGGGACGCCGACGATGGGCGGTGTGCTGTTCGGCCTCGCGCCGCTGATCGCGCTGGTGCTCTTTCCGCGGCGTGAGACGCTCGCGCTCGCCGTGCTCGTCTACGGCTGCATGGCGATCGGCGCGTGGGACGATCTCATGGCGATCCGGCAGGGGAAGAACCGCGGTCTGCGTGCGCTGCCGAAGTTCGCGCTCACCGCGGTGGTCGCCGTCGTCTTCTTGGCGATCGCGGCGCCGCAGGCGACGGTGCTGTTCGGGATCGGGACGGTCCCCGCGTGGTTCTGGTACGGCCTCTCCGTCGTCGTCGTTCTGTCGACGACGCACGCCGTCAACCTGACCGACGGACTCGACGGGCTCGCCGCGGGGACGATCGTGCCGCCGCTGCTCGTCCTCACCTGCGCCTCCGGAGCGGCGTCCGCGCCGTTCGGCGTTGCCGCGTTCTCCGCCGCGACGATCGGGACGGTGCTCGGCTTCCTCGTCTACAACCGGCACCCGGCACGCGTCTTCATGGGCGATACCGGTTCGCTCGCGCTCGGCGGCGCGCTCGCCGGGATCGCGATCTTGACCCGTACGCAACTGCTCCTTTTGCTCATCGGCGGCGTCTTCGCGGCCGAAACCTTGAGTGTCATCATTCAAGTCGCATCGTACAAGACCACGCGGCGCCGGGTGTTTCGCATGAGCCCGCTGCACCACCACTTCGAGCTCGGCGGATGGCCCGAGACGAAAGTCACCTCTCGGTTCTGGCTCGCCTCTCTGTTCCTCTCGCTCTTGGGCTTCGCGCTGATCTCGCGTACCGCATCATGATCGAATCAACGAGCGGTCGCTTCGACCGCACCGACCACGCACTCGTCATCGGCCTCGGCCGCAGCGGACGGGCGAGCGTCGACGTGCTGCGCTCGCGCCTCGGTTCGGTCGTCGCGACCGACGAAGCGCCGCCCGAGAAGCTGGCCGAGGCGCTGGACGAGCTGCGCGCCGCCGGCGTGCGGTTCGTTCCGCCGGCGGAGCTCGACGCGGCGCTGGAGCAGGTCACGGTCGCGATCCTCTCGCCCGGAATCCCGCTCAACAACGCGCTCGTGCGCCGGGTGCAGGCCGCCGGGATCCCGGTGTTCAGCGAGGTCGAGGTCGCGTACCGTCTGTGCAAAGCGCCGATCGTCGCCGTCACCGGAACGAAGGGAAAGACGACGACGACCGCGCTGGTCGGCGCGCTGTTCGCGGCGGCCGGGAAGACCGTCCACGTCGGCGGGAACATCGGCAACGCGCTGATCCGAGAGACCACGAACGCGGCGGCCGGCGACTGGGTCGTCGCGGAGGTCTCCTCGTTCCAGCTCGAGTCGATCCGCTCGTTCAAGCCGCGCATCTCGCTGATCCTGAACGTCACGCCCGATCACCTCGACCGGTATCACTCGATGGAAGAGTACGCCGAGGCGAAGTTCCGCATCTTCGCCAACCAGGGCCCCGGCGACACGTTCGCCGGCAACCTCGACGACGAGATCGTCGCGCAGGCGCCCGGTGAGGACGGCAACCGCATCAAGGCGCGCGCGCTGTGGTTCTCGCGCGAGCCGCATCGCCAGTCGACGCTCTACGTGCGCAACGGGGAGACGATCGTCTACGCGCCGCCGACCGGCGATCCGCGCCCGGTCGACGTGATGCGGGTCGAGGAGATCCCGCTGCTGGGCGGCCACAACGTCGAGAACGTGATGGGCGCGATCCTGGCCGGGCTCGCGGCGGGCTTGCCGGTCGCCGCGATCCGCGAAGGCGTTCGCACGTTTCGCCCGCTCGGGCACCGCCTGGAGCCGGTCGCCGAGATCGGCGGCGTGCGGTTCGTCGACGATTCGAAGGCGACGAATCCCGGCTCGGTGATCGCCGCGATGCGCTCGTTCGACCGTCCGATCGTGCTGATCGCCGGCGGCAAGGCGAAAGGAACCGACTTCGCCGAGATGGGGAAGGTCGTCAGCTCGCGCGCGAAGGCCGTCGTCCTGATCGGCGAGGACGCGGACGAGATCGCGCGCGTCGTGAAGCGCGCGAAGGTCGAGCGCGCCGAGTCGATGGAGCAGGCGGTCGCGCGCGCCCGCGAGCTGGCCGACCCCGGCGACGTCGTGCTGCTCTCGCCGGGCTGCGCATCCTTCGACATGTTTCGCTCCGCCGAGCACCGCGGCGAGGTCTTCAGCGCAGCGGTTCGTGCGCTCGCCCAGCCTGTCGCCGGAGCGCGCTGACGCGGTGAGCGGCGCAACGCGGCCGAAGCCCGTCCGCAACCCGTACGCGCCCTACGACGGCGCGGTCGCCGGGAGCCGCGCGGGGCCGCCGAGCACCTCGAAGGGCGAGCGAGCCTCGCGGCAGCCGAAAACCGCGCTGAAGCCGCCCGACGCGCTGCTGCTGGGCTCGGTCGCGTTTCTGGTCGCGCTCGGTCTCGTCATGGTGTTCAGCTCGTCGAGCGCGATCGCGTACTCGTACTACCACGACACCGCGTTCTACCTGAAGCGGCAGGTCGCGTACCTGATCGTCGGTCTGGTGATCGCGTACGCGGCGTACCGGATCGACTACCGCAAGCTGCGCGGGCTCGCACCCGGGCTGGTCGCCGTCACGGTGATCCTGCTCGTCCTCACGCTGATCCCGCACGTCGGATATGCGACGGGCGGCGCGAGGCGGTGGCTCGGCTTCCGGGCGATCTCGTTCCAGCCTTCGGAGCTCGGCAAGCTCGCGATCGTGATCTTTCTCGCGGCGAAGCTCTCGCAGCTCGGCGAGGGCGTGCGTTCGCTCTCGAAGGGCGTCGCGCCGGCGCTCTTCGTCACGCTCGTCCTCGCGGCGCCGGTCTTCGTCGAGCCCGACATGGGGACGGCGTCGCTCTACCTCTTCACCGCGTTCGCGATGCTCTTCACCGCCGGCGCGCGCATCGAGCACCTGCTGATGTGCACCTTCGTGATGCTTCCGGCGGCCGCCGTCGCGATCGGCTCCTCGGCGTACAAGCGCGCGCGCATCCTGGCCTTCCTGAACCCGTGGAAAGACCCGCAGAACGCGGGCTACCACACCGTCCAGTCGCTGCTCGCCCTCGGCAGCGGCGGGATCTTCGGTCTCGGGCTCGGCGCCTCGCGGCAGAAGTACTTCTACCTCCCCGAAGCCTACACCGACTACATCTTCGCGGTGCTCGGCGAGGAGCTCGGCCTGCTCGGCTGCATCGTGGTGATCGCGCTGTTCGTGCTGTTCGCGATTCGCGCGGTGACGCTCGCGCTGAAGGCTCCCGACCGCTTCGGGATGCTGCTCGCGATGGGCTGCACCTTCGTGATCGCGATTCAGGCGTTCGTGAACATCGGCGTCGTGACGTCGTCCTGGCCCGTCACCGGCGTCCCGCTCCCGTTCATCTCGTTCGGCGGCACCTCGCTGATCGTCTCGTTGATCGCGGTCGCGCTGATCGCGAACGTCGGCCGCCACCGCACGTCGTGAAACCCGTCGCGTTCGCCGTCACGGCGACGATGCTCGGCCTGTGTGTCACCCTCAGCCTGTCGAAGGGTCCGCCCGCGATCGCGCTCGCCGAGTCGACGCCGTCCCCCGCGCTCCTCGTCGCGACGTCCACCTTCCTCATGTACGTCGAAGGCGACCGGCGGCAACCCGCGGTCGCCGGCCCGTCGGCGGGCGCATACCGCGCGGTCGGCAGCGCCGCCGACGGCAGTGCGTACGTGAGCTTCGACGACGGCGCGTTCACCAACGTCGAGACGATCTCGCCGGCGCTCACGACGCGCACGGTCAAGACCTTCCCGCGCGGGACCGCGATCTTCCGCGCCGACGACGGCTTCCTCGCCTTCGACGCGAGCTCGCAGCTCGTCCGCCGCTACGACGGCCGCGGCTCGCTGGTCGGCGCGCCGGTCGTCGGCCTGGGGATGGCCGAAGCGCTCGGCGTCGGCGACACGATCGTCACGCTCGGCGGCGGCCGTCTGCGCGTCTTCGAGCGGAACGGCCGCGAGCGCAAGGAGATCAACCTCGAGGGCAACGCGCTCACGCCGCTGCCGGGCGCGCGCTTCGCGCTGAACGACGTGCGCGACGGCGAGGTTCGCGCCTACACGACGGCACTCGAGCAGACCGCGACGCTCAAGTACGTCGGGCTGCCGGTTCGGGCGCTGGCCTCGTCGCCCGACGGCGCGCTCGCCGTCCTCGCGGGAACCCCCGCGTGCGTGACGTCGAACGCGGAGATCGACGTCTTCACCGACCTGCACGCGCAGCCCGCCGCTCGGATCCACGGCGGCGTGACGTCGACGAACGCGCTCGCGATCTCCGCCGACGCCGTCTATGCGGTGAACGCACCATGCCGCAGCGACGAGGACGGCTCGATCAACGTCTATGCGCGGGACGGTACGGCGCGCGGGACGCTGCGCAGCGTCGGCATCCCGATCAGCATCCAGCCGTTCCGCCGCGCGTCGTAGACCGCGTGCGGGTCCCCGAACGGGTGATCGCCGCTTCGCTCGGCGTCTCGTTCGCGGTGATCCCGCTCTTGCCGGCGCTGATCGCGCTCACCGGCGCGCCGATCCCGGGGCTGGTCGTCCTGCCGAAGGCGGCGGTGGTCGCGTTGCTCGCGCTCGCCGGGGTGCTGTGCGCGACGTGGATCGTCGCGCTGCTCAGCTCGCCGCGCGCACGCATCCCCGCGCTGGCCGCCGTCGCCGCGCTGCCGGCGGCCGAACTGCTCGCGACGCTGCTCGGCGTGGCGCCTCGCGAGAGCCTCTTCTTCGCGCTGGCCGCCGCCGGGGGCGTCGTCTGGTTCGCCGCGGTCGCGCGCTTCGCGCGCTCGGAGCGCGCGATGGAGTCGACGCTCGGCGCGTACCTCGCGTCGGGAGCCGCCGCGGCGCTGGTCGCCGTCGCGATGGTGGTTGCGAAGACGCCGTCGATGCTGTACACGATCGGGCACGGCCGTGCGACCGGAACCTTCGTGCTGCCCGGCGAGCTGGCCGCCTATTTGATCGTCTACGTCCCGGTCGCTGCGGCGGTCGCGCGGAGCTCGCCACGGCTGCGCGCGGTCGCCGTCGCGGGGCTCGCCGTCGCGGCGCTCGCCTTTGTCGCGACCTTCTCTCGCGGCGGATTCGTCGGAATGGCGGCGGCGATCGCGGCTCTCGTCGTGCTGCGCCGCCGGCGGCGCGGTGCGCGTTACGCGGTCGCGATCCTGGCCGCAAGCGCGGTCGCCGTCGCGCTGATCTTCAACGCTCATCACGATCCCTCGGAGAACTTCACCCGCATCGCCATCTGGGAGACCGCGCTGAACGTCATCGCGCGCTTCCCGCTCACCGGCGCCGGACCGCTCGGGTTCGCGCATCTCTACCCGGAGCTGCGGCTCCCCGGCGGCGAGCCGCTCGCGTACCACGCGCACAGCATCGTCCTGACCGTCGCCGCGGAGAGCGGGCTGGTCGGCGTCGCTGCGCTGCTCGCCGGGTGGTACCGCTTCGCCGTCGCGTTGCGCCGCGGGTTCGTGGCCGAGGCGCCGAGCGCGCGGATCACGATCGCGATCGCGGCGGGACTGATCGGAACGTGGGTGCAGGGTCTCATCGACACGAGCACCGTCGTGCTGCTCGCACTGTGGTTCCCGTTCATGGGACTCGCGATCGCGTCCGTACGGCCGGCGGATGCTCCGGCCGGGACGGAGCGTCCGCGCACTCCGCGGCGCCGCGCGCTGGTCGCGGCGTTCGGAACGGTCGCCGCCCTTGTCCTCACGGCGGGCGGCGTGGTGCAGGTCGCTTCCGACTCCGAGTACGCGTACGCCGCGTCACCCGACTCGTTTCCGGCGCGGCTGCCGCCGCGTCTCGGGACCCGAGTGTACGAGGGGATCGAGCGGATCGCCGCTTTCCCGCTCGTCGAAGACGTGCTGACGCGCGACGCGCTGCGGCGCGGCGACCTGCGCGCGGCGAGCGCGCACGCGGCGCGCCTTCCGGAGGGTCCCGTCCGGAGCGATGACCTGGCGCGGATCGCGGCGGCGGACGGCCGCACCGCCGACGCGATCCGGCTCTATCTCGACGCGGGTGACGACCGCGCGCTGCAGCCGTTCGTCGACGTGCTCGTGCGCGACGGACGCCTTCGCGCGGCGTACGCGCTCGAGTTGCGGATCCGCGACCGGATCGACGGGATGGGGATGCGGCCGAACGCGGTCGCCGACACGTGCTGGCGCCTCGCGCGGCTCGCGCTGCAGCTCGGCGACGTCGCGGCGGCGAGCCGGTTCTACGCGGAAGCGTCGGCCCTCGCCCCGCTCAATACGAAGTACCTAGTCGAAGCGGGGACGCTGGCGCTCGACCGGGACATGCCGCAGGCCGCCGATGCGCTCTTCGCGCGCGCCGCCGCCGTCGATCCGGCGGACGCCGACGCGATCGCCGGGGAAGGGCTTGCGGCGCTTCTCCGCCGCGATCGCGCGGACGCTGCACGGCGCCTCGCGGAAGCGAACGCGATCAACCCGCGCGCGACGCTGGCGCGCCGGCTCGCCGCGCAGGCCGCTGCGGCTATACTATGGAAATAGTTGACAGGGCGCCCGCCTCCGCCTATCATGGCCGCATGGAGATCGCGTGCACGGCACCGTCGTGAGCGAGACGCTCTGCGGCGCAATCGTGGTCTCCGACGTCGCGTATGCCGAGGACGCGCTGCTCTCCGCGCACCGTCACGACCGTCCGTACGTCTCGGTGCTGCTCGAAGGCGCGTACACCGAACTCTGCGGCGATGTGCCGCGCGCATGCACGCCCGGAACCGTGCTCTGGCACGCGTCCGGCGAAGTGCACGCCGACTATTTCGTCTCACCGGGCCGCTGCCTCAACTTCGCATCGGAGGCGCCGGAGAGCCGGGCGCTCTCCGAGGACGCATTGCTCGCCGCGGTGCGCATCGCGCGCCCGGAGCTCGAGCCCGCGTTGCGCGCACACGTTCCGCCGCCGGCGCGAAAGGTTTCGCGCGACGCCCCGGCGTGGCTGCCGCCGCTCCTGCACGCCTTTCCGTGGGTCGACGCGGTTCCGCTCGCATCGGCGGCACGGCTCGCCGCGCTGCATCCGGCGCAGTTCGCGCGGTCCTTCCGCGAGCACGTCGGAATGACGCCCGGACGGTATCGGCGGCGCGAGCGGATCCGCGCCGCCTCGCGGATGCTGCTCGGTTCATCGGCGCCGCTCAGCGCGATCGCGCACGAGTGCGGGTTCTCCGACCAGAGCCACTTCACGAACGTGTTCCGCGAGACGGCCGGTATCTCGCCGCAGCGCTATCGCCGCGCCTTTCGCCGCTAAATTTCTCCAAGACGGCCCCCGCCGCCGCGGGTAGCATCGCGCCATGCTGGCATCCGTCGTCTGCGCCTCGGCGGTGGCGCTGTTCCAGGACGTTCGTGCCCATACGGGCGGCGCGCGCTGGGACGCTGCGGCCGGCCTGGTCGCGGAAGGTTCCGTCTTCCAGCAGGGGCTCTCCGGACGCACGCGGGTCGTCACCGATCTTCGCAGCGGCGCCGTCTCGACCGCCGACGACCTCGGCATCCTGCGCGCGCGGATCGTGAGCACGCCTGACCTCGCTTGGAAACAGGACCTGACCGGCGGCGTGCACCCGCTGGACGCGCCGGACGCCCGCGCCAAAGCGCGCACGGACGCATACCTCGCGCGGCACGGATATTTCCGGCCCGCGCGCGATCCGGCGTCGATGCGCTGCCTGGCCGATGCCGCGGAGGACGGACGCGTGCTGCGGCGCGTCCGCATCACGCCGCGCGGCGGCCGCCCGGTGACGATCGACGTCGACCCGGCCGGCCACGTCGTCGTCCGGGCGAGCCAGCAGGCGCCGATGTCGGTCGAGACGGTGCACTACGGCGCGTACCGCGTCGAGGGCGGGTTGCTGCTCCCGCACGAGATCGTCGAGACCGACAACCGCCCCGACGACGTCACCACGAGGGCGATCACCGCGTACCGGCTCGGGCCGCGCGCGCGGGTCGCCGCGGAGCTCGTGCGACCGCGCGATCCCGCCAACCAGCGGATGCGCGGCGGCGGTGCGGCGACCGTCGTTCCCATCGACGTCTCGAGCGGTGCGCCCGTCGTCGAGGCGTACGTCGACGGCCGCGGACCGCTGCCGTTTCTGCTCGACACCGGCGGCCACGCGATCCTGACCGCCGATGCGGCGAAGCAGCTCGGCGTGGAGGCGCGCGGCGGCGGCGTCTCGGGCGGTGCGGGCGAAGGGACGATCGCGCAGCAGTTCGCACGCGTGCGCAGCCTGCGTGTCGGTGATGCCCAGATCACCGCGTTTCCGATGTTCGTCATCCCGTACGGCAAAGAGTTCTCCGACCGCGGCGCAGGGAAGCCGCCGCTGGCGGGGATCCTCGGCCTCGAGCTCTTCGAGCGGTTCGCCGTCACGATCGACTACGCGCGGGGGACGCTGCGGCTGCAGACGCCGCGCAGCGTCGTACCCGACGCGAAGACGATCGCGGTGCGGCTGCTGTTCCAGGACGACATGCCGCTCGCGTACGCGCGCGCCGACGGCGTTCGGGGGCTGTTCGGCATCGACACCGGGAACAGCGGTCGCGTCATTCTCTTCGGCGACTTCTTACGGCATCACGGGTTTGCGCGGCGCTACCCGAACGGGATCGCGCAGGAGGGAACCGGCAGCGGCGGCATCGTCCGGACGAGCGCGATCCGGCTGGGCGCGTTCACGCTCGCCGGGACGACGGTGCATGACTTCGTGACAGGTCTCGCCGATCAGCAGAAGGGCGCGTTCTCGTCCCGAACCGAAGCCGGCAACGTCGGATACGACGTCCTCTCGCAGTTCACCGTGACGACCGACTACGCACGCGGGATGATGTACCTGCGTCCGGAGCCCGCCGCCAAGGTGCCCTCGTTCACGCGTTCCGGGATCGGCGTCAGCCGCGACGCCGGCGGCCGGATGGTCGTCGGATCGGTGGTGCCCGGCTCGCCGGGCGCGGAGGCCGGCATCGCGTTGGACGACGTGGTGCTGCGCGTCGACGACGTGCCGGCCGAGACGATCTCGCCGGCGGATTTTCGGCGCTTGAGCCGCCGGCCCGCCGGAACCGTGATGCGGCTCGTGATTCGCTCGAAGGGGACGGAGCGCGACGTCGCGCTCGTTCTTCGGGAGCTGCTGTGCGAGCCCGCTCGTCCCTCATGTTCGCCGTTCGTCTCGCGCGCTTCGCGCTAGCCTTCGGCGCCCGACAAAGACCTCGTAGCGTGCTCCGCGTACCATGCGAGTCATGGGAGCGAAGCGCCCGGCGCGGACGCAGGTCGGCATCGTCGGCGCGGGCCCGGCCGGGCTGGTGCTCGCGCTGCTCCTGCGGCGCCGCGGGATCGAGTCGGTGGTCGTCGAGGCGCGCAGCCGGGAGTACTGCGAGCAGCGCATTCGCGCCGGGGTGCTCGAGCACGGGACCGTCGAACTGCTCGAAGCCCACGGCGCCGGCGAACGGCTGAGCCGCGAGGGGCTCGTCCACGGCGGGATCTACCTTCGGTTCGGCGGGCGCAGCCACCATATCGACTTTCCGTCGCTGACCGGAAAGAACATCACGGTCTACGGCCAGCACGAGGTGGTGAAGGACCTGATCGCGGCGCATCTCGCCGACGGCGCGCCGCTGCAGTTCGAGGTCGCCGGCGTCGCGCTCGACGCGGTCGATTCGGAGCGGCCGGTGATCCGCTACCGTGCGGCCGACGGGACGGACCAGGCGCTGGAGTGCGATCTCATCGCCGGCTGCGACGGCTTCCACGGGATCGCGCGCGACGCCATCCCCGCCGGCGTGCTGCGCGCGTACGAGCGCGTCTACCCGTTCGCGTGGCTCGGGATCCTCTCCGAGTCGCCGCCGGTCGCGCGCGAGCTGATCTACGCACACACGCCGCGCGGCTTCGCGCTCTTCAGCCAGCGCTCACAGGCGGTTCAGCGGATGTACCTGCAGTGCGCCCCCGACGAGGACCTCGCCGAATGGCCAGACGCGCGCATCTGGGAGGAGCTGCACCGTCGTCTCGAGGGCGAGCAGACGCCGGATCTCGTCGAAGGCCCGATCGTGCAGAAGGGCGTCACCGCGATGCGCAGCTTCGTCGTCGAGCCGATGCAGTACGGCCGGCTGTTTCTGGCGGGCGACGCCGCGCACATCGTGCCGCCGACCGGCGCGAAGGGGATGAACCTCGCGATCGCCGACGTCGCGGTGCTGGCGCGCGCGCTCGCCGCGTTCTACGGCGGCGACGGCGGCGTGCAGCTCGACGCGTACTCGGCGACGTGCTTGCAGCGAGTGTGGAAAGCGGAGCGGTTCTCGTGGTGGATGACGTCGATGCTGCATCGCAACGACCGCGACGACGACTTCGGCCGGCGGCTCCAGCTCGCCGAACTCGACTACGTCGCG
>DASWSC010000069.1:0-26399 GCA_036402855.1 Candidatus Elarobacter sp.
ACGACATAGTGCCGCACCGCAGTGTCGCCGTGGGCCTAATGTCACCCTGAGCTTGTCGAAGGGTGAGTGCCGAGTCGCGACATTCAGCCGGCGAATCGCCGCATGCGCACATGTCGTCCCGGCCACAATGTCACCCTGAGCTTGTCGAAGGGTGATTCTTGGATGGGGGTGGCGAAGGGGATGGTGTGGCGCGGGCGTACGACGAGGAAGCGGTACAGCCGGCCGGTGACGTGCTGCACGAGGCATGCGGCGTCACCGGAGTCTACGCTCCGGGCGACGACGTTGCGCGGCTCGCGTATTTCGGCTTGTATGCGCTCCAGCACCGGGGTCAGGAGAGCGCGGGGCTCGCGGTCGGGGACGGCGTCGGAATCGACAGCCATCGCCAGATGGGACTCATCACCGGCGTCTTCGACGAGGAGATCCTTGGGCGGCTGAGCGGGATCGTCGCCGTCGGGCACACGCGGTACTCGACGACGGGCAGCTCGGTCGTGTGCAACGCGCAGCCGTTCGTCGAGGACTCCAACCTCGGTCCGTTCGCGTTCGCGCACAACGGGAACCTCACCAATGCCGAAGAGCTCGCCGCGCGGCTCCCCGACGAGGTGCGGCTGAGCGCCACCTCCGATTCCGAGATCCTCGCCAAGACGATCGCGCTGGCGCCGGGTGAGACGTGGATCGAGAAGATCAAGGCGGCGATGCGGGTCGCCGCGGGTGCGTACTCGATCGTGATCTGCACGCCCGACGCGGTGTACGCGTTCCGCGACCCGTGGGGCGTGCGGCCGCTGTGCATCGGGACGTACGGCGACCAAGGCTACGTGGTCGCGTCGGAGTCGTGCGCGCTCGCCACGGTCGGCGCGCACTACTTGCGGGAGCTCGAGCGCGGCGAGGTGGTATGCGCCGACGCGCGCGGGCTGCGCACCGAGCACACCGAGGTGGTGAAGCCGTCCTCGCTGTGCATGTTCGAGTACATCTACTTCGCGCGCCCCGACAGCGTGCTGAGCGGCCGATCCATCTACATGGCGCGCTACGAGATGGGCCGCGCGCTGGCGCGCGAGCACCCGGTCGAGGCCGACGTCGTGATCGCGATTCCGGACAGCGCGATCCCGGGCGGGATCGGCTACTCGGCCGAGAGCGGGATCCCGTACGTCGAGGGCCTGATCAAGAACCGCTACATCGGGCGCACGTTCATCAGCCCCGATCAGAAGATGCGCAGCCAGGGCGTGAAGCTGAAGTTCAATCCGATCGTCGAGAACCTCGCCGGGCAGCGCGTCGTCGTCGTCGACGACTCGATCGTGCGCGGCACGACGACGCCGCGCATCGTCTCGCTGCTGCGCGACGCCGGCGCGCACGAGGTGCACCTCCGTATCACCTCGCCGCCGATCGTGCACCCGTGTTATCTCGGCGTCGACATGGCGACCTACGCCGAGTTGATCGCGGCGAACCTCACCGTCGACCAAATATGCGAGCGCATCGGCGCCGATTCGCTCGGCTACCTCAGCATCGACAATCTGGTCGCCTCGACCGGGCGGGATCGCCGCGACTTCTGCTTGGGATGCCTCAACGGCCGCTACCCGAGCGTCCCGGCGGCCTCGCACGGGACGATGGCCGACCTGCAGCCGGCACTCAAGGCGTAGGGCCGCGGGCGCCTACGGCGTCCCGGGCTCCGACGCGGCCGGGGGATCGCTGGCGGGAAACGACTCCGCCACGGCCTGGTCGTAGTCGTCGAGCCCTTCGTTCGAGGGCGCATCGCCGGCTTGGTACTCGCTCGGCTGATCGGGCGACGAAGGGTCCTCGACCGGACCCGGCGTGTCTTCGCGCGGACCGCCGGGGTCGGGGACGACCGGTTCTTGCGGGTTCATCGGTTGCTCCTCACACGGCGGCCGGGGCGGCGCTCTTCGCGACGCCGTTCGCCGGGGCGCCGTTCTTCGCGAGGTCTTCGACGATCGTCACGAAGGCGCGGACCGGGGTCCCCGTCGGACCCTTCGCCATGAACGCGGACTCGCTGTCGAGATACGCGGTCCCCGCGACGTCGAGGTGGATCCACGGCGTCTCGCCGACGAACGCCTTGAGGAACGCACCGGCCGTCTCGGCGCCGCCCGGGCGCCCGCCGGTGTTCTTCAGATCGGCGATGTCGCTCTTGATCTGCTGATCGTAGTCCGGGTAGAGCGGGAGCCGCCAGTAGCGCTCGCCGCTGTCGCCGACGGCCTTCAGGAACCGCTCGACGAACCCGTCGTCGTTCGACATCGCCCCGCTCGCGGCGTGGCCGAGCGCGATCACGCAGGCGCCGGTCAACGTCGCGGCGTCGACGATCTTCGTCGCACCGAGCTCGCGCGCATAGCAGAGCGCGTCGGCGAGGATCAGGCGTCCTTCCGCATCGGTGTTGATGACCTCGATCGTCTTGCCGTTCATCGCGCGCAGGATGTCGCCGGGCTTCATCGCGCGGTGGCCGGGAAGGTTCTCCGACGACGGCACCAGACCGATCACGTTCAGCTTCGGGCGCAGCTTGCCGATCGCCCACATTGCCGCGATCACACCGGCTCCGCCCGACATGTCGTACTTCATCTCGTGCATGTTCTCGGCCGGCTTGATCGAGATACCGCCGGAGTCGAAGGTCAGGCCCTTGCCGACCAGCGCGAGCGTTTCTTTCGAGGACGGATCGCCGTTGTACGTCAGCACGCTGAGCGTCGCGGGCTCGTCCGAACCGCGCGAGACGCCGAGCAAGGAACCCATCCCGAGCTTCAGCATCCGCGCTTCGTCGAGGACGTCGACCTCGAGTCCGGCGTCGGCAGCGAGCTCTTTCGCGCGGTTGGCGAGATGCGTCGGCGTCATGTCGTTCGCCGGCGTGAGCGCCATCATCCGCGCGGCATTCACCGCTTCGCCGACGACGCTTCCGCGCGCGGCTCCGGCTTCGACCGTGCCGCGGTCATAGGACCCGCTCAGGATGGTGACGTCGCTGGTGACGACCGGCCGATCGGCCTCGGTGCGGTAGATCGTCGTGTCGAGGGTCGCCGCGATCGCGCCTTCGGCCGCGAACGACGCGACCAGCGCGGCCTCGAGCCCGTCGGGAAGGACGAGCGCGATCGAGGCGGCGTTGCGCTTGCCGAGATAGCGGACCGCGGTTCCCGCGTACTTGGCCACCGCCGAAGCGGTGAACTTCTCGCGTTCGCCGAGCCCGACGACCAGCACGCGCTTGAACGGAGCGTCCTTCGCATGCAGCAGCGACGTCTCGTTCGGCTTGCCGCCGATCTCGCCGCTCGCCAAGACGTCGGCGACGGCGCCGCCCAGAAGACGATCGACCTCGGCCGCGGTGCCGCTGAGGGCGCCGCCCGTGAAGACCGGAACGACGAGCGCACCGGTCACGACCGACGTCGCCGCGTCGCTCGAGACGTGGACCTGCATGGATTCCTCCGGAAGGACAGAAGCGGTCGAACCGACCGTGATGGACAACCTGATTCCGATTACCCGCGACCCCGGCGCGTCCTTCCGCATGCGACGAGCTCAGGGCACGCGTTGAGCGACGCGGTTCGGCCGGCGGAGGACGGCGCGTACGCCCGCGCTGGCGTCGACATCGCTGCGGGCAACCTCGCGGTCCAACGCTACCGCGACGTGACGTCCGCTTGGACGCATCCCGATCAAATCGGTTCGCTCGGCGGCTTCAGCGGGCTGTTCCGCCTTCCGGGCGACGGCAAGCGCGCGCTCGTCGGGTCGACCGACGGCGTCGGCACGAAAATTCTCATCGCCGCAGCGCTCCGCCGGTACGACACGGTCGGCGCCGACCTCGTCAACCATTGCGTCAACGACATCGTGGTCACCGGCGCCGATCCGCTGTTCTTCCTTGATTACCTCGCGGTCGGAAAGCTCGATCCGGAGGTCGCGGCGAGCATCGTCTCGGGAGTGCACCGCGCCTGCCGGGAAAATGCCTGCGCGCTGCTCGGCGGCGAGACCGCGGAGATGCCGGGCGTCTACCGGCCGGATCATTTCGACTTGGCCGGGACGATCGTCGGCTTGGTCGATCTCGACGCGGTCCCCGATCCGAACCGCGTGCAGACCGGAGATGCCATCATCGGGCTGCCGGCGGTGGGACTGCACACGAACGGCTACACGCTGGCGCGCGCGCTGATCGCCGAAGACGAGTACGCGTCGCCGTTCGCCGGCACGACGTACGGCGACGCGCTGCTCGCACCGCATCCGTCGTATCTCGAGCCGGTGCGTGCGATCCGCAGCGTCGCCGACGTGAAGTCGATGGCGCACATCACCGGCGGCGGACTGCTCGAGAACGTGCCGCGGACGCTCCCCGACCATGCCGCCGCGGTGTTCGAGCCGGCGCGCTGGGAGACGCCGCCGATCATGTCGGAGCTCGTACAGCGCGGCAACCTCTCGCACGAGGACCGGTACCGGACGCTCAACATGGGCGTCGGCTTCACGCTGGTGATCCCGATCACCGACGTCGACAAAGCGCTTCGCGCCGCGCCCGGCGCGCGCGTCGTCGGGTTCGTGCAACCGCGGCGCGACGGCGATCCGCGTGTCGTCGTCCGTCCTCCGCGCGCCGCTCCCTGACCCGGTCGCAGCGTGCCGGTCAACCTGCTCGCGCCGCTCACCGCCGACCGCTTTGGTGAGGACGCGCTGCGGCGCGCACACGACGAGGCGGCGCGCCGCGGATTCGTGCTCCGCCGTACCGGCCGCGGCGACGAGCGGCTCGCGGCATGGATCGACCTGCACTTCGGTCCGTCGGCGTGGTCGTCGGAGGCGTACGCGGCGGAGGCGTGGATCGGCGAGCGCGACGGCCGCATCGCCGGGTTCGCCGCGTTCGATCCGCGCGGTCTGCGGTTTCGCTGGCTGCGTCCGTGGAGCGCGCGTCCCGCGGTCGGCATCTTCGGGCCGTACGGCGTTCTGCCGCAGCACCGCAAGCGCGGAATCGGCTGGGTGCTGTCGACCGCGGCGCTCTGCGCGCTCCGCGCAGCGGGATACGAGTCGGCGCTGATCCCCGCGGTCGACGGCGAGCGGCTCATCGCGTCGTACGCGGAGCGCACCGGCGCCGCCGTCGCGGAGGAGTTCTCGCTCGATGCGCGACCGTTTCGTGCGACGATCCTCGCCTCCGGCGCCGGGACGAACGCCCGTAATGTGCTCGAGCGCGTCGCCGCCCGAGCGCTTCCCCTCGACGTCCGCGCAGTGATCGTCAACCGCGCGAACGCCGGCGCGCTGCGTGCGGCGGAGGATCACGGCGTTCGCGGCGTCACCGTCGCGTGGGATCGCGCGACCGAGCAACGCGCCGAGTACGACGCGCGGTTGATCGACGCCGTCGCGCGCACCGAGCCGGAGCTCGTCCTGCTGCTCGGCTGGATGCACCTCGTGCCGCCCGCGTTTCTGCGCCGCTTCCCCGAGACGCTGAATCTGCACCCGGCGTTTCTGCCGCTCGATCCGGCGGCCGACCAGGTCGTCGCCCCGGACGGCACCATCATCCCGGCGCTGCGCGGCGCGCACGCGCTGCGCGACGCGCTGCGCGACGGCGTCGCGTGGACCGGGGCGACCGTGCACGCGGTCACCGCGGCGACGGATCGCGGCCGCGTCCTCGCGCGCGTCCCCGTCCCGGTCGGCGACGCGGTCACCGAGGAGCAGCTCCGCGACGCCGTCCGGCCGATCGAGTTCGAAACCGTCGCCGCGGCGGTTCGCCGCTGGTCGTTCGAGCAGGAGCGCGCGCTTTAGGCGAAGGCCAGGTTCGGATCGGCGACCAGCGTCAGCGGGTCGCTGCGTGCGCTCGCCGCGCGGCGCTCGGCCGCGGCCGCGATCATCGCGGCGTTGTCGGTGCAGAAGCGGCGTTCCGGAACGAACGCGGGGATGCGCGCGCGCTCGCCGAGCGCGAAGAACGCCGACTGCAGCGCGCTGTTCGCCGCGACGCCGCCGCTCAGGACCAGCGCACGGTACTCGCGCCGTTCGAGTGCGCGTTCGAGGCGATCGATCAGCACGTCCACGACGGCCGCCTGGAACGACGCCGCGACGTCTTCGCGGCGCGCGCTGCGCCCGGCGTCGGATTCGAGGAAGTAGCGCACCGACGTCTTCAGCCCGGAGAAGCTCATGTCGAGCGTCCCCGCATCGGGCCGGTGGCGCGGGAACGCGAACGCACGCGGATCGCCGTCGCGGGCGAGCGCGTCGAGTGCGGGGCCGCCGGGGAACGGGAGGCCGAGCAGCCGCGCCGTCTTGTCGTACGCCTCGCCCGCCGCGTCGTCGCGCGTCTTGCCGATGATCCGCAGGTCGAGCGGCGACTCGACCTCGACGAGCTGCGTGTGGCCGCCGGAGACGAGCAGCGCGAGGAACGGGTATTCCGGCGGCTCGTCACGTTCGAGGAACGGCGCGAACAGATGACCGTGCAGATGGTTCACCGCGTACAGCGGGAGGCCGGTCGCGAAGGCGAGCGCCTTCGCCGCGGCGACGCCGACGACGAGGCTGCCGATCAGACCGGGGCCCGAGGTGACCGCGATCCCGTCGAGCTCGTCCAGCCGGACGTTCGCGCGGGTGAGCGCGTCGTCGACCGCCGCCGAGAGCAGCGCGGCGTGGCGGCGGGCTGCGATCTCGGGGACGATCCCGCCGTACTTCGCGTGGAACTCGTCCTGGTTGGTCGAGACGTTCGCGAGGACGCGCACGGCGTCGCGGACGACCGCGGTCGCGGTGTCGTCGCAGGACGTCTCGATCCCGAGCAAGAGCATGCCCCTCCGACCTCCGGCGGAGGAGGCGTGGTTGCGCGGTGATACCATGTCGGCGTGCGCCTCGATCGGCGGTACCTCGCGGTCTCGGTGTGCGGCGGGAGCGCGTTCGTCGACATGTACGCGACGCAGCCGCTGCTGCCGGAGCTGCGCGCCGAGTTCCACGCCGGCGAGGCCGCCGCGGGCGCGACGATCACGGCGCTGACCTTCGCGTGCGCGCTCGCGGCCCCGTTCGTCGGCCCGCTCGCCGACGCACTCGGGCGCAAGCGCGTCATCGTCGGCGCGATCTTCCTCCTGGCGTTCGTGACGTTCGGCGCGGCGACCGCGCACTCGCTCTACGCGCTGCTGGCGTGGCGCTTCGTGCAAGGGCTCTGCATGCCGGCGGTCTTCGCCGTGACGCTCGCCTACATGGCCGAGGAGCTGCCGCCGAGCGTCGGCGGGCGCGCCGTCGGCGCGTACATCGCCGGAAACGTGCTCGGCGGGTTTCTCGGCCGCTACGCGGCGGCGGTGGTCGCCGCGTACGCCGGGTGGCACGCCGCGTTCGTGGTGCTCGGCGTGATGAACCTCGCCGGCGGGACGGTCGTGTGGGCGGTGCTCCCCCGCGCGCGCCGGTTCGTGCGGCAGCCGTCGGCGAGCGCCGCGGTGCGCACGATCGGCCGCTTTCTGCGCGACCCCGAGTTGCTCGCCACCTATGCCGTCGGCGGCAGCATCCTCTTCACGCTGGTCGCCGTCTTCACGTTCACCACGTACCACCTCGCCGCGCCGCCCTACGACCTCAGCACGATCGCCCTCGGCAACGTGTTCTTCGTTTACCTGGCCGGCGTCGTCGTCACGCCGCTGGCGGGACGGCTGATCGACCGCGTCGGCCACCGGGCCGCGTTGCTGCTCGCGATCGTGGCCAGCACGGTGGGCGTGCTGATCACGCTGGCACCTTCGATCCCGGTCATCGTCGCCGGCCTCGCCGTCATGTCGAGCGGTGTCTTCGCGGCCCAAGCGGCGTCCCAAGGCTACATCGGCGTCCTCGCCCGCGAGAGCCGCTCGACGGCGGCGGCGTTGTACCTCACCGTCTACTACGCGGGCGGCGGGCTCGGCGCGATCCTCCCCGCCGCCGTCTGGTCGCGCGGAGGCTGGCCGGCGACCGTCGCGCTGGTCGTCGCGGTCCAGATCGTCGCGGCCGTGGTCGCCGCCCTCGTGTGGCGCGCACCACATCGGCGCGAGTTCCGTGATGAAACGGCCGAAAAAGTGAATAGGCGCGGCCGCCCGGGTGCGGCCTAGCCCGAAACAGGCAGGGAGGCCCAATGCTCAGTGTCGCGACGGCGCCGGTCGACGCGCGCCAACGATTCGTCGCGACCGCGGTGATCTTCGTCCTCACCGCGGCGTCCTTCGCGCTGTTCCCGGTCGCCTCGACGCTGCTGCCCCCCGCGCCCGCCGTCGTGCCGCTGTTCCTCGGGATCGCGCTGGCCTCGAACTTCGTGACGGCGTACCTGCTCTTCAGCCAGTTCGTCGCGAACCGGCTGCTGGGGACGGCGTTCCTCGGCGGCTCGTACGTCGTCGGCGGGCTGCTCGGGTTCGTCTACGTGCTGACGCTGCCGACGATGTTCGGGACCACCTTCGCGCCTCAGGTCGCGCCGTGGATCTGGATCGTGTGGCATTTCGATTTTCCGCTGACCGTGTGCCTCGCGTTGTGGTTCGACTACGGGCACCGCGTCGTCCACGAGACGAAGCGGGTGCGGCCGTGGATCCGCGCGATCTGCGCCGGCGCGATCGCCTTCGCCGCGCTTCCGGTGGTCGCGCTTACGGTGCGCGGCTCCGCGCTTGCGACGATCGTCGACGGAACGAGCTATGCGTGGTTCGGCCGGTCCGGCGTCGGCGAGGTGCTGGTCGTCGTCAACCTCTTCGCGCTCGCGCTCGCCATCATGTGGACGCGCGGCCGCACGGTGCTGCACACCTGGCTCATCGTCGCGCTGGCCGCCGCGTGCCTCGACGTTCAGATGGCGCTGGTCGGCGGCTCGCGCTTCAGCGTCGGCTGGTACTTCGCGCGCTTCCTGATCGTCTGCTCGTCGACCGCGGTGCTCTACGCGTACCTGCGGCAGATGCACGTGATGTTCGCGCAGCTTAGCGATCTCTCGATGTTCGACGGCTTGACCGGCCTTGCGAACCGGCGCAGCTTCGAGGCACGGCTGCACGACGAGATCCGTGCCGCGCGCCGGATGAACCGGCCGCTCGCGGTCGTCATCGCCGACGTCGATGTGTTCAAGCAGTACAACGACACGTACGGGCACCTCGCCGGCGACGAGGCGCTGCGCGCCGTCGCTTCGGCGCTGCGTGTCTCGATGCTGCGGCCGGGCGACGTGCTGGCCCGGTGGGGCGGAGAAGAGTTCATCGCCTTTCTCTCCGAGACGGACCGCGAAGGAGCGTACCAGGTCGCGGAGCGGCTGCGCGCCGCGGTCGCCGCGCTCGCCATCCCGCACCGCCGCAGTTCCGTCCGCGGCAACGTCGTCACGATCAGTGCCGGCGTCGCGACGCTGGGCGGGCCTGACGACGCGCTCGACGCGCTAGTCGACCGGGCCGACGCGGCGCTCTACCGCGCCAAGAACGCCGGCCGCAACACGGTCGCGGTCGAGCTGACGCCGGCGGTCGAGGCGGTCAGCGCCGCGACGTAACGCGGGCGCTCAATTCGGCGGCGAACTCCTCGACCGTGACGGTGCGCTTTTCCTCGACGCCCCGCTCGTTGACGTTCACCGTTCCCTCGGCCATCTCGCTCTTGCCGGCGACCAGGATGTACGGAAGCTTCTTCGTCTTCCAGTGGCGGATCTTGTAGCCCAGCTTCTCGTTGGAGGAGTCGGCGTCGACGCGGAAACCGCGCGCGCGCAACTGGTCGCGCACCGCGTACGCGTAGTCGAGCTGGTGCTCGGAGATCGGGACGACGACCGCCTGCACCGGAGCGATCCAGGCCGGAAAGTTTCCGCCGAAGTGCTCGATCAGGACGCCGAAGAAGCGCTCCATCGAGCCCGCCAGCGCGCGGTGGATCATCACCGGGCGGTGATCGGCGCCGTCGGAGCCGCGGTACTTGAGGTCGAAGCGCTCCGGAAGAAGGAAGTCGACCTGCACCGTTCCGAGCTGCCATGTCCGGCCGATCGCGTCGTGCAGGTTGATGTCGAGCTTCGGTCCGTAGAACGCGCCGCCGCCTTCGTCGATCCCGTACGGAAGGTTGCGTGACTCCAGCGCGCTCCGGATCGCCGTCTCGGCGATCTGGTCGGTCGGACCGCGCTCGGTGCGCGTGCTGAGGAAATACTCGAAGTCCGTGAAGCCGAAGGCGTCCATGAGCCGCAGCGCCTCGTCGAGCGTCTGCTCGAACTCACCCTGCACCTGCTCCGGCGTGCAGAACAGATGCGCGTCGTCCTGCGTGAAGCCGCGCACGCGGGTCAACCCGTGCAACGTCCCGCTGAGCTCGAAGCGGTAGACGGTCCCGAACTCGGAGTAGCGCAGCGGCAGGTCGCGATACGACCGTCCCTCGTTCTTGTAGATCAGGATGTGGCCGGGACAGTTCATCGGCTTGAGCCGGAAGCGCTGGCCCTCGACCTCGATCGGTCCGAACATCGAGTCGCCGAAGTTCTCGAGGTGCCCCGAGGTGGCGTAGAGGTTTTCGTGGACGACGTGCGGCGTGACGACCGGCAGGTAGCCGCGCTCGCGCAGCCCCTGCCGAATGAACTCCTCGACCAACCCGCGCATGATCGCACCCTTCGGGTGCCAGAAGATCAGCCCGCCGCCGGCCAGCTCGTCGACGTGGTACAGGTCGAGCTCGCCGCCCAGCTTGCGGTGGTCGCGCTTCGCCGCCTCTTCGAGGAACGCGTGGTAGTCGTCGAGCTCCTGCTGCGTCGGAAACGCCGTCCCGTAGATGCGCTGGAGCTGCGGGTTCTCCGCCTTCCCGCGCCAGTACGCGCCCGCGACCGACTCGAGCTCGACGGCGCCGATCGCGCCGGTCGAGTCCGCGTGCCCGCCCCGGCAGAGATCGGTGAACTCGCCGATGGTGTAGAGCGTGATCGGCTCGCCCTCGGGGATCTCGCGCGCGATCTCAGCCTTGTACGGGTTGTCCTTGAACCGCTCGAGCGCTTCCTCGCGTGAGACGCGCTTGCCGAGCATCGGGTAGTCGGCGCGCACGATCTCGCGCATCCGCGCCTGCAGCTTCTCGAGGTCGTCGGGTGTGAACGGCTCGGACCGGTCGAAATCGTAGTAGAACCCGTTCTCGATCGCGGGGCCGATCGTCGGCTTCGCATCGGGGAAGAGGTCCTGCACCGCGTACGCGAGCACGTGCGCCGCAGTATGCCGCAGGTGCGCGATGTCGACGGCGGGCGCGCCCGCCGATCCGTGTTCGGTCGTCGAGGTCGTCACGCGGCTCTCTTCGCCGCGGAAGTTCGGCGTGCCTCACAGGACGCGGGAGGCGTGACGAAATGTCTTCGCTCCGCTACGATCCCTCGATGATGCAAGCCGCCGACCACGAGCACCACGGGGCCGGGACCCAGACGATCCGCGACCTCGTCCTCGGGATGGCCGACGGGCTGACCGTTCCCTTCGCGCTCGCGGCGGGCGTCACGGGCGCCGTCGCGGCGAGCGGGATCGTGCTGAGCGCCGGGATCGCCGAGATCGTCGCGGGCGCCATCTCGATGGGGCTCGGAGGGTACTTGGCGGCTCGCAGCGAGTCGGCGCACTACGCGAAGGAGTACGCGCGGGAGGTTCGCGAGACCGAGGAGATCCCGAACGAAGAGAAGGCGGAGGTCGCGCAGATCCTCTTCGGCTACGGCGTGCGCGAGCCGGTCCTGACCCGGGTCGTCAACGACATCGCGAGCGACCGCGAGCAGTGGGTGCAGTTCATGATGCGCAACGAGCTCGGCCTCGAGAAACCGGACGAGCGCGCGGCGCCGCGCAGCGCCGCGCTCGTCGGCGGCGGCTACGTGCTCGGCGGGATCTTTCCGCTCGCGCCCTACGTCTTCGTTGCGAACGCGCACGAGGGGCTGTGGTGGTCGATCGTCTTCACGACGATCGCGCTGCTCGTCTTCGGCGCCGTCCGCGCGCGCGTGCTCGCGACGCCGGTCGTGCTCGGCGCACTGCAGACGTGGGTGATCGGCGGGATCGCCGCGGGCGCCGCGTACGGGCTGGCCCGCCTCGTCAGCCACGGCGTCTCGTAGCGCTTGCGTGACGTGCATCACGTGAGCCCCGTTTTCTTGCCGGGTAGGACGAGGCGATGTGGTGAACCGCGCGTCCCCTGCCGATGATTACCGCATGGAACGGATCAGGGACGATCAGTTTGATACGCTCCTCGGCTGGGTCAACCGTGAGCGGGCGATCGACCGGCTGATGTTGCGCGGCAAGCTTGGTTTCGGCGAGCTGCTGCTGCGGCGCCAGATGAACTACGACCGGCTGATCCGCGAGTCACGCCAAGCGCCGCGCTAGAGTCCCCCGGACCGACGCGAGCCGCGCGGGCGAGCGCGCGTTCACCGCGTGGTACGCCGAACGCGGGAACGATCTCGTCCATGTGTGAGCGCCGCAGTCCGACCAACGACCTAGGGTGTGGTACCTTGCGCACGATCGCCGCGGCGGGCGTGCTCGCCCTGGCCGCGTGTGGCGGCGGCGGGAGCAGCGGGCCGGCCTCGACGCCACCGGCCCCGGCGACGCCGACGCCGCAGCCCGTCCTCGTGCGCGATCAGAACAGCTCGCAGCCGTTCCAAAGCAGCGCCTCGTCGCCGGGCCGGCTCAACGCCGGAAACACGGCCACGATGATCGTCTACGAGCCCGGCTATTCAGGCTCGTTCACCGAAACGACCATTCCCGTCAGCCTGCCGAGCGGCTCCAAGGTCTGCGTCAATGCGGATCTGGTCGGCAGCGGAGGCAACGGCGGCCAGTATCTGTTCATCGGAACGACGCTGAACCAGGTCGCCGACCCCGGTTGCCTGTTCCCGCAGACGGTCGACGTGCACTTGACGGATTCCGCCGGAAGATCGGGCGATCTGTTCGTGAAGGTCGTCACGAGCAGCAACCAGTGAATGAAGACCGCGCCTTCAACGGCGCGGTTCTTTTCATGACGACCGCATGAGCTGCGTTCCGACCCAGGTGGGGTAGCTCACTGCCCGTTACGGGTCTCGCGGTTGCCGGCGCGATCGGCTTCGCGGCGGCAGACGTATGCGCCGGCCTTCGTGTTGCCGTACCAGCGCATCCCCTTGTCGTGATAGATCCCGCTGTTCGTGTTCAGCCACACCACTTCGTCGCGCGGACAGTGCGCCTGCGCGGCGCTCTCTGTCGCGAAGAGCTGAAGCGATCCGCTGGTGACTGGGGCGCTCGCAGTCGTGCGGCCGTGTGACTTGCCTGCCTCCGCAGCGGTCGCCGTCCACACCAGTGCTAGGGCGAGCAGCGCGGCTGCGATGCGAGATTTCATCGCGCTACGCGAGTCAGAGGTGCTTCCGCTCGGTGAGGGGATGGACGTACGTTCCGTTCGGGTGCTTTCGGAAGCACGACGCCGACTTGCACTTCGACGTGCGGAAACCGGAGATGCGGCCGGACGAGCGGTGACCGCTCGAGTGATGCCCGCCGTACGAGTGACCGTACGAGTGGCCGCCGTGCGAATGTCCGCCCCCGTGGCCGCGGGCCAGCGCAGGGGTGCCGACGCTGAGAAGCGTGACGGCCGTAAGGGCCGCGATGAGCCGGTGAAGCATGGCGTCCTCCGGTGGCTGCGAAAGATCAGTCTTAGCTATTGGGCGCTGCTCGCCTTGCTGCGCCGGTTCGCCGCGACACTTCCGCGAAAGGATTACCATGATCGTCCTCGCGCATCTCTCCGTGCTCTTCAGCTTCGCCGGCGCGACGGCGGACGAAATCACCAGCGGCGGGCCGCCCGGAGCCCACGCCGCCGCGGTGGGTCCAGGGTGGAATGCGGGTCCCGTCGACGACGTCGGCGGCGGCTCGCCGACGTAGCCGTTCGACGCCGTACGACAAGGAAGAACCGCGCCCGTAAGCGCGGTTCTCTTCATGATGGTGGGCGGCAGAAGGATTGAACTTCTGACCTCCACAGTGTCAATGTGGCGCTCTCCCACTGAGCTAGCCGCCCGCCAAGGGGTGAGTCTACCCGATATCGCGGGGCCGCGTCAAACCCCTTTCGGTCAGCTCGACGGCCGAAACGCGGCGCCCATGCGGCGCTGAAGCGCGCCGCCGAGGCCGCCCGGAACGAACAGCACGAGCACGATGAACAGCACGCCGAGCAAGAACAGCGGTTCAGAAAGCGGGAGGCGGAGCACGCCGGGCAGGTCCTTGAGCGCGGCCGTGTTCGCCAAGGCGATCAGCCGGAAGTCCAGGTACTCGTACAGGATCCCGCCGAGCACGGCACCCCAGAGCGTGCCGACGCCGCCGAGGACGACCATGACGAGGAGCGCCAACGTGAACTCGGCGGTGGAAACCTGGGGGTTCGCGCCGCCCTGCAGCAAGAGATACACCACGCCGGTCGCCGACGCGAGAAACGCCGACAGCACGAACGCGCCCAGCTTGTAGAGATATGGGTTCAGCCCCAGCACGCCGACGCGCCGCTCGTTCTCGCGGATCGCCTGCCAGACGCGCCCGGGCGGTGAGTTCACCGCGCGCCAGGCGACCGCATAGACGACGATCAGCAGCAGCAGCGCGATCCAGTAGACGTTGCGCGTGTTCGCGACGCCGACCAGCGCGGCGGGCAGCGTGTCGCCGCCGAGCGCGAGGCCTTCCTCGCCGCCGGTCAGCCCGAACGGGTTCTGCATGACCAGGATCGAGCCGGCCTGCGCGAACGCGAGCGTCACCATCGCGAACGGGATGTCGCGCATGCGCAGACAGATCGCGCCGAGCACCAGCGGCAGCACGAGCGAAACCACCGCGGTGAGCGCCAGCGCGGCCGGGAGCGACCAGTGCCAGCGCGTCAGCGCGATCGCCGTGACGTAGACGCCGGTCGCGAAGTACAGCGCGTGGCCGAACGAGAGCAGCCCGACGTACCCGAACACGAGGTCGTACGTGAGAGCGAGCGCGCCGAAGACGAAGCAGAGGCCGAGCAGGTTCAGCGTCCCCGGCGCGTTCAGCGGGCCGTCGAAGATCGCGGGGATCGTGATCCCCGCGAACGGGAGCAGCGCGAAGACGACGATCCCGATCGCCACGCCGATCGCGACGCTGCGCGCGCGCCGCATCATGCCGAGCTCCCCGCGAAGCCGCCCGGCCGCACCAGCAGCACGATCGCGAGCAGCAGCACGACCGAGAAGTCGCCGACCCCCGCCGCACCGTAGAAGTTGAGGAACTGCTGGACGACGCCGACGACGATCGCCGCGACCGCCGAGCCGGTCACCGAGCCGAGCCCGCCGATGATCACGACGATGAAGGCGAAGATCAGCATCGAGGTCCCGCGCAACGGATCGACGGTTCCGTAGTACGTCGCGCCGAGCATCCCGGCGAGCCCGGCCGCCATCCCGCCGATCGCGAAGACCAGCGTGAACGCCCGCTGGACGTCGATCCCGAGCGCCTGCACCATCGCGCGGTTCTCGACGCCGGCGCGGACGATCAAGCCGAACCGCGTGCGGCGCAAGAAGAAGAGCAGCAGCGCGAAGACGAGCGCGGCGACCACGATGACGAGCAGCCGCGTGTTCGGAACGTTCGCGCCGAGCATCGAGGTCGTGTTCGTCATCCAGGCGGGGAGCGCGAGCCGCTGCGGGTCGCTGCCGAACCCGCCCTGCACGAGCGAGATCGTCGCGAGCGCGAGCCCCACCGTGACGAGCACCTGGCCGACGTGGCGCGCGTACAGCGGCCGGATGAGCACGACCTCGGTGAGCGTCGCGAAGAGCCCGCCGACGGCGATCGCGACGACGACGCCGATCAGCCACCGGAGGCTCGGGTCCGCGCCGCCCGCGAGCTTCGCCGCCGACCAGCCCGCATACGCGGCGACCGTGAAGAATGCGCCGTGCGCGAAGTTCAGGACGCGCATCAGCCCCCAGATCAGCGAGAGCCCGGCCGCGATCAGGAAGTACAGCGCACCCAGACCGAGCCCGGTCACCAGGAGCAGCGCGATCGTCGTCATTCGCTAATGGCTCCCCACGGCGGCGAGGCCGAGATGGCGGCGCGCGAGGGCCGGATCGCCCATGAGCTCGTCGACCGTCCCGGTGAACGAGACGCGTCCCTGATCGAGGACGACGACGTCGTGGACGAGCTTGTGGGCGACGCTGAGGTTCTGCTCGACCAGCAGGATCGTCGTCACCTCGGCGGCCCGCTGCAGCGCGTCGACGACGTGCCGCACGACCAGCGGCGCGAGTCCCTTCGTCGGCTCGTCCACCAGCAGGATGCGGTTGTCGGCGTTGAGCAGCGCGCGCGCCAGCGCGACCATCTGCTGCTGCCCGCCGGAGAGCGTCCCGGCCTTCTGCGCGCCGCGCTGCTTGAGCTCCGGGAACAGCTCGTACACGAGGTCGTAGCGGTGCTCGGAACCGGCGCGCTCGGCGAGCGCGAGATTCTCGGTGACGGTCAAGCCGCCGAAGACGTCGCGGTCTTCCGGCACGTATCCCACGCCGAGGCGCACGACCTCGTGGACGGCGAGCGCGCTGGTTTCCCGGCCTTCGAGCAACACGGCCCCGGTGCGGGGGACGAGGCCGAGGACTCCGCGCAGCGTCGTCGTCTTCCCGACGCCGTTGCGGCCCAGCAGCCCGGTGATCCCGCCGCGCCGGACGGCGAACGAGACGCCCTGCAAGATGTGCGACTCGGCGAGATAGACGTGCAGGTCGCGCAGCTCGAGCAGCGGCGCCGCGGGGTTCACAGCGGATCTCCCAGATACGCCGACTGCACCGTCTCGTTGGCGATGATGCGGTCGGGCGTGTCGACCGCGAGCAGCGCGCCGTGGTGCATCACCGCCATGCGGTCGGCGAGGCCCATGACGAGGTCCATGCGGTGCTCCACCATCAGCACCGTCTTGTTCTGGTCGCGGTGGATGCGCCGGATCAGCGCCATCATCTCCGGGACGTCCTCGACCGCGATCCCCGCCGTCGGCTCGTCGAGCAGCACCACGGCCGGATCGCCGCAGAGCAAGATCGCCAGGTCGAGCTTCCGTTTCTCGCCGTGCGAGAGCGACGCGGCTTTCGTCTCCGCGCGCGCTTCGAGACCGACCGCGGCGAGCGCCTCGCGGGCCCGCTCCAGCGGAGCGCGCTGCTGGTCGGCGAGCGCCCAGACGCGGTTCGAGCCGCCGAGATACGCCTGCGCCGCCAACCGCGCGTTCTCGAGCGTCGAGAGCTCGGCGAAGATCGTCGAGGTCTGGAACGTCCGTCCCAGACCGAGCCGCGCGCGCACGTACGGCGGCGCGTGCGTCACATCGGTCCCGCGGAAGACGATCCGGCCCGCGCTCGGGCGCGTCACGCCCGAGAGCAGGTTGAACAGCGTCGTCTTCCCCGCGCCGTTCGGCCCGATGATGACGAGGAACTCGCCCTCGTTCACCTCCAGGTTCACGTCGTCGACGATCGTCGCCCCGCTGATGCGCAGCCCCAACCCCGCGGTCGCCATCACCGCGGCGCGCGCGGTCACGCTACTTGAACGGGCGCACCGGCGGCGAGACGGCCTCGAGCGGGATCGTGCGGACGAGCCGCGGTTCCATCGCGTTGCCCGAGCCTTCGAGCTTCGCGACGAACATCGGCTGCAGCATCGCGTGGTCGGCGGCACGGATGCGCTGGCGGCCCTTCGGTGCGTCGAACGACCAGTTCTCGAGCGCGGCGATCATCTTGCCGACGTCCTCGCCGTCGGCGGCTTCGACGGCGCGCACGATCATCTCCGCGGCGACGAACCCGTCGGGATCGAAGAGATCGGGGACCTTGTTGTTCTTCTTGAGCGCGGCGACGAGCTCGTCGTTGACCTTGTTCTTCGGCGCGCGGTAGAAGTAGTGCGAGAGAAACGCGATCTTCGGTCCGGCCGGTCCGAGCGTCTCGTACGACGACCGCTGGTCGAGCCCGCTCACGACGGTGATCCCGCCGCCGAAGAGGCCCGCGTCGTCGAGGCCCTTCCACATCGCGGGCGCGGTCGCGCCGGCCCATGCCGGAAAGAGCAGGTTCGGCTTCGCGTCCTTGATCTTCTGAGAGAACGGCGCGAAGTCGTTGGCCGAGAGCGGCGCCAGCACCGGCGTGACGTCGGCACCGGCGCCGCCGAGGACGCTGCGAACGGCGCCGACGTTGGCTTGGCCGAACGCGGAGTCTTGCGCGTACACCACGACGCGCTTTCCGCGCAGGTTGTTGCCGACGATCGTCCCCGCGGTCAGCACGTCCTGATACGTCTGTCGCCCGGAGCGGAACGTGTTCCGGTTGTTGCCCGTGATCGCGTCCGCGGCGGCTGCGCCGGAGATGAAGAGAACGTTGTTCTCCTTCGCGACCGCGGCCATTTGGAGCGCGACGCCCGACGCGGTCGAGCCGGCGAGAATCTTGGTCCCTTGGCCGATCAGCTCTTTCGCGGCGGCGACGGCCTTCGCCGGATCGCCCGCGTCGTCACGCTCCGTGACGACGATCTTGTGCCCGTTCGCCATCCCGGTGTGGCGGGTCGCGTAGTCGAGGCCGATCGCGAACCCTTCGGCGTACTGCGCGCCGTACGACGCCAGGAGCCCCGTCTTCGAGTAGACGAGCCCGACGTTGACGGGCGACTTCGGGCCGGCCGCACGCACCGGGGCGGCGCCTCCGAACGCGACCAGCTCGACGACCAGCGCCGACGCGGTCAGCGTCGCGAGAACGTCACGTAGTTGCACCTTTTCACTCTCCTCGGAACGGGCCGGTACGGTTGGCTCGGCCTACGGGAACGTCCACGTTACAACCAAACTCGCGCAAAGTCATGCAGCACGAGGAAAAAGATTCTTGCTGCGATAACGACGGCGGACGATCCGGTGAACCTTGACGGGAGAGGTACCAACGCGTGCGACGTTCACATTTCATCGCGAGCGCCGGCGCGCTCGGAGTCGCCGGGTGCACCAGCACCGGAGGGCAGAGCGGCACCGGAGTGCTGCCGCCGTCGGGCATTCGCTCGGGCCACGTCGCCGATCTGCGCTGGAAAGCCGCGCCGTTGCCCGTCTCGGGGAACGGCTACGACCCGCTCGGAGACGCGACGGCGCTGATTCTGCCGACGACCGCGTCGCCCGCAACGGCGCCGATCCCCGGGATACAGGTTCTCGGCTCGTACGCAACCGACGAACGTTACGTCATTCGCGTCCCGGATGCGTGGAATGGCAAACTCATCGTCGCCGGGACCCCCTCGCAGCGCAGCGAGTTCGCGAACGACGGGATCTGGAGCGACTTCGCGCTCGCGAACGGCTACGCGTTCGCGTCGAGCAACAAGGCGCTGCCGTTCAACGCGTTCGTCGAAGCGATCGCGGCGAGCCCGAACCCGAACATCTCCTGGCCGGTCTGCTACGACCTGCTCAGCTTGGAGACGTTCCGGTTCTCGTTCCGGCTGAGCGAGATCTGGCCGGCGAAGAAGCCGATCACCGGCTGGAACGACGACATCTACCAGCTCACGCTGGCCGCCAAGGCGTTCCTGAGCGCGAACTACCGGGCGCCGTCGCGAACCTACGCGGTCGGCCTCTCGAACGGCGGAGCCCAAGTGCGGGCGCTGCTCGAGCAGCATCCGGACGTCGTGGACGGCGGCGTCGACTGGTCGGCACCCTACTGGTCGCCGGCGCTCAGCATCCTCGACTATCTCCCCACGTTCCTGAAGTTCATGCCGCAGTACGTCGCGAGCAACTTCACCGATCCGGTGGCTGCGGCGGCGATCCAGGCGGCGGGCTATCCGGCCGACGTGAAGACGGGCGCCGCGGCGAACCCGTCGCTGTGGCTGGAGTACTACTCGAATCAGGCGTCGTTCTACGCCGACCTCACGCTGTTCGTCTACGCGCTGCTGATCGATCCGAGCGCGAGCTCGACGCTCCCGGCCGGCGCCTCGTTCACGCCGAATCCCGTCAATCCCGTATGGCTCCCGGGAACGCCGTCGGCCGGCGTCGCGGGGCTCGCGCTGCCGTCGGCGCGCCAGACGTACGTCCCGTCGGCGGGGGCGCGCGCGGCGATCGCGACGTTCCGGCAGACCGGCAACATCGGGAAGCCGCTGGTCTCGATCGCCGGTCAGCGCGACATGTTCATCACGCCGCAGAACAACGCGACACCGTATCTGGCGGCGGTGAACGCGGCGGGAAAAGGCTCGATGTACTGGCAGTACATCGTGCAGGGCGGGACGCACGTCGACACGTTCGCCGCGCTGAACGCCGGCTACGGTCTGCAGCCGCAGGTCAACTTCGCGTGGGCCGCGTTCAACCAGCTGGTCTCGATCGTCGAAGCGGGAGCGCACCCGGCGGGCGCCGGGACGCAGCAGGTCGTCGCGCGCCCGTCCGAGATCCACGCCGCGGCGCGAACCGTGTAACCTCGCGACGCGTTCCCGCGTCCCAGCCGGTATGAAGCTCCGGCCGGGCCTCGGCGTGTTGCTCGCGGCGTGCGTGGCGCTCTCGGTCGGCTACGGCGTCCGGCAGTGCCTCGGGCTGTTCATCGCACCGCTCGAGGGCGTCCGCGGCTGGCCGGCCGGCGTCTTCGCGCTCGGGTTCGCGCTCCAGAATCTCGTGTGGGGTCTGGCGCAGCCGTTCGCCGGCGCGGTCGCCGACCGGTTCGGCGCGCGCGCGACCGTCGCCGCGGGCGGCGTGCTGTTCGCGCTCGGCCTGGCGCTGATGGCGACGACGCACGACCCGACCCTGTTCTCGTGGGGCGGCGGCACGCTGCTCGGCCTCGCGCTCGCCGCGGTGTCGTTCGGCGTGCTGATCGGTCCGGTCGCGGCGCTGGTGCCGCCGGAGCGCCGCAGCGTCGCGTTCGGACTGCTCGGGGCGGGCGGATCGCTCGGACAACTCTTCTATCCGCCGTTCGCGCAGATCGCCATCGGCACGGCCGGTTGGCTGCCGACGTTCTTCGCTCTCGCCGCGATCGGGATCGGGATCATCCCGCTCGCGCTGATCCTGCGCGAGCCGCCGCGCGCGGTCGCCGCGGGCCATGGTCTCTCGCTCGGCGGCGCGCTGCGTGAAGCGTTCACCGTTCCCAGCTACGGGTTTCTCAGCGCCGGGTTCTTCGTGTGCGGCTTCCACATCGCGTTCTTCCAAACGCACCTGCCGGCGATCGTCGCGCGCGCCGGGCTTTCGCCGTCGATCGGAGCCGCCGCGCTCGCGATCGTCGGCGCGTTCAACGTGATCGGCAGCTACGCCAGCGGACGCCTCGCCGACGTGTTCCCGAAGCGCTACGTCCTCTCGGGGATCTACGGGCTGCGTTTCGTCGCGATCCTCATCTTCGTGCTCGTCCCGATCAGCGCGGTCTCGGTGCTCGTGTTCTCGTCGGCGATGGGGCTGCTCTGGCTCTCGACCGTGGCGCCGACCAGCGGCGTGATCGCGGAGAAGTTCGGGATGCAGTGGGTCTCGACGCTCTTCGGCGTCGCGTTCCTCGTCCACCAGATCGGTGCGTTCTTCGGCGCGTGGCTCGGCGGAGTGATCCTCGACCGCACCGGCAGCTAC
Organism: Candidatus Elarobacter sp.; assembly: GCA_036402855.1. Taxonomy (GTDB): domain Bacteria; phylum Vulcanimicrobiota; class Vulcanimicrobiia; order Vulcanimicrobiales; family Vulcanimicrobiaceae; genus Vulcanimicrobium. The sequence goes on from DASWSC010000069.1 coordinate 21,235, forward strand.
GATCTGATGTGGATCATCTCGCTGGCGGTCGCGGCGTTCGGCTTCGCGATCCAGTTCCCGATCGACGAGCGTCCGCTGGTGCGGGCCGCGTCCGCGACCGGCGTCGCGTAGCGCTCGCTCACAGCAGCGACCGCGTCATCCCACCGTCGACGGCGATCGTCTGACCGGTGACGAACGCCGCGCCGTCGCCGCACAGGAAGGTCGCGACCGCGGCGAGCTCCTCCGGGGTGCCGACGCGCCCGGCCGGGACGCCCTCGCGCATCGCGTCTTCGTTCGGATAGACCGCGCGCAGCCGGTCGGTGCGGATGCGGCCGGTCGCGATCGCGTTCACCGTGATCCCGCGCGCGGCGACGTCGCTCGAAAGCGTCTTCAGCGCCGAGACGAGCCCCGTGCGAAAGGCGTTCGAGAGCACGATGTTCCCGATCGGCTGCTTGACCGAGGTCGACGTCAGCGCGACGATGCGGCCCCAGCCGCGCTCGCTCATCGAGGGCAGCACGCCGTCGACGAGCTGCAGCATCGCGCGAAGCGTCGTGCGATACGCCGTGTCCCAGTCGGCGAGCCGCACGTCGCGATAGGTCCCCGGCCGCGGCCCGCCGCCGTTCGCGATCAAGATGTCGACGCCGCCGAAGCGATCGTCGACCGCGCGCAGCATCGCCGCGATCGACGTCTCGTCGGCGAGGTCGACCGGAAACGCCGCCGCTTCGGGGGCGCCCCGCGCGCCGGCCGCGTCGACCACGGCGGCCAGCAGCTCGGCGCGCCGGGCGGCGACCGCAACGCGCACGCCTTCCGCGGCGAGCGCAAGCGCGCACGCCGCGCCGATCCCGGCGCTCGCGCCGGTCACGAGCGCGACGCGACCGCGAATACCCAAGTCCATGCGGCGCTGTTCGCCGCGCCGCCGAGGTCCCTTCGCCGCCGAGCCGAAGCCGGGGCGGATGCGGTTCGTCGAGTTGCGCGAACGGGCGGTGCCGATCTCGCGCTACGCCGACGCGTCGGTTCCGTCGGGCGGGCTCGACACGAGCGCGGTCGCGCTGACGACCGACGTCGTGCGGGACGGCCGGCCGGTCGTCGGATACGGCTTCGGCTCGATCGGCCGGTTCGCGCAGAGCGGACTGATTCGCGAGCGATTCGCGCCCCGGCTGATGCGCGCGGCGCCCGAGGAGATCCTCGCGGCGGGCGGCGCGAACGTCGACCCGTTTCGCGCGTGGAGCGTGATGATGAAGGGCGAGAAGCCCGGCGGCCATGGTGAGCGCTGCGTCGCCGTCGGCGCGCTCGACATGGCGGTGTGGGACGCGGCCGCGAAGATCGAAGGGCTGCCGCTCTACCGGTTTCTCGCCGCCGCGGTGAAGCGCGACGGCGGTTCGGCGCGCGTCCGCGCGTACGCGAGCGGCGGCTACTTGTATCCGGATCGCGATTCGGCGCGGTTGGACGACGAGGCGCGCGCGCTGCTGTCGCGCGGCTACACGCACCTGAAGATCAAGATCGGCGCGGCGCCGCTCGCGCGGGATCGCGAGCGCATCGAGACGGTGCTCGCGCTGGTGCCCTCGGGCGAGCGGCTCGCCGTCGATGCGATGAACGCGTATGCCGGCGCAGCGAGCGTCGATGCCGCGCGCGCGCTCGCGCCGTACGGGCTGTGGTGGTTCGAGGATTTCTGCGACCCGCTCGACTTCGAGACGCTCGCCGCGGTGACGCGCGAGTACGCCGGTCCGGTCGCCGCCGGCGAGGCGATGTTCTCCGACGCCGAGGCGAAGCTGCTGGATGCGTTCGGCTCGCTGCGCCGCGATCGCGACATCCTGCAGTTCGACCCGGCGCACTGCTACGGTGTCCCGGGCTTCCTGCGCATCGTCGATGCGATGGAGCGGCGCGGTTGGCCGCGCGCGGCGTTCTGGCCGCACGGCGGCCACCTCTTCACGCTTCATCTCGTCGCCGCGCTGGGCCTCGGCGGCTGCGAGATGAACCCGCTCTCGTTTCAGCCGTTCGGGGGCTTGGCCGACGGCGCATCGCCTGCACGCGGGTTCGTCAGCCCGCCGGAGCTGCCGGGGATCGGGTTCGAGTCGAAGGCCGATCTGATCGCGCTCTTCGGCGAACTGTGATCTGAAACGTCAAGCGATCGCTCAGCTTTGCTGAGAACGGCGCCGATAGTGCTAGGGAGTCACGGAGGGCTCTCGTCGTGTCGAATCGCCGGCTTTTCACCCGCATCTTCAGCGCGCTCGCGGCAGCGGCGCTGCTCTCGGCTTGTCACGGCGGGAGCACGAACGCGCCGCCCGTTCCGGCGCTGAGCGCAGGCACGCAGTCCGCGCTGCGCGCGACGGAGAGCCATCACGGCACGCCGGCGATCGTCGCGAACCCCGCGAGCCTGCAGTTCACCGGCGCGCAAGCCGCCGCCGGCACGCCGCAAACCGTCATCGTCAGCGCGAAGTCGGGCGACAAGCGCTCCGTCTCGATCGCGGGGACCGGCAACTGCCCGTTGGTCTCGCCCTCGCAACTCAAGCCGAAGGCGATGGACGAGGACGGCGACCGCGATCACGACCGCGGCGACACGAAGGCCGGGGTCGTCACGGTGACGCCGCACGGCGCCGGTCCGGCGACGTGCATCATCACCGTGAGCTCCGCGCACGGCGCGGGCCACGACGGCGACCGGGATCGCGATCGCCACGACGGCGACCGCCATGACGGCGACGGTCACGACCATGACCGCGACGACGCATCGGCATTGACGATTCCGGTCACGGTCGACGCGTCCGCCACGCCGTCTCCCACGCCGAGCCCTTCACCGACGCCCTGCACCTCGCGGATCTGCTAAGACCGTAGGCGCGCCTCGAGCTCCTCGATCCGCTCGCGCAACGGGGCGAGGAGCTCTTCCACTTCCTCCGCGTCCCAGCGCGGCGTGATGTGCTGCTGGCAGTTCCAGCTCGTCGCCTCGACGTCGAAGACGTAGACGCGTTCGACGCGCGCGGCGTACGTTGGATCGCTCACCGCCGCGAGCAGCGCCTCCGGGGCGTCGTCCGCTTCGACCGTTCCGGCGCGCGCGAACATCTTGAGCCGCGTTCGCGTGCGGTAGTCCATGAAGAACAGCGCGACGCGGTCGTCTTCGGCAAGGTTCCCGGTGGTGAGGTACTGCCGGTTTCCGGCGTAGTCGGCGAACGCGAGCTGCGCCGCTCGCGTCACGCGGACGAAGCCGCGGGGGCCGCCGCGGTGCTGGATGTACGGCCAGCCGTTGGCGTTGACCGAGGCGACGTAGAAGCTGTTCCGCTCGCGGACGAACGCGGCTTCGTCGTCGCTGAGCGCTTCGGGGACGGGCCGCCCCGAGGGGCGCGCGGAGAGCGCGCGGCTGCCGCGCGCCTGTTGCACGGTTTCGACCGCCGGGGTCAGCGCGATCTCGCGATAGGGCCTCATCGTCTCGCGGCTGGGAACACCGGCGAGGCGACCCGCGTTGCGCGACGAACTGCCGCCATCATGCCCGCGCACCTCCGCTTCGAGTCGGTCGCACCCGTTCTCATCGTCGAGCGGGTCGAACCGACGCTGGGGTTCTTCCGCGACCGGCTCGGGTTCGCGCAGACCGCGACGGTGGAGGAGGGCGGCGTCCTCGGTTTCGTGATCGTGGAGAAGGACGGCGTCGAGGTGATGATCCAGTCGCACGCCAGCGTGATCGCCGACGTCGGGCACGACGCGGCCCGCGCGGTGAACGAGACGATCTCCGGCCGCGGCGCCGTCGGGCTGTACGTCTCGGTGAGCGAGGTCGATCTCGTCGTCCCCGCCGTCGCGGACGCCGACGTCATCGTTCCGCTCCGCAAAACGTTCTACGGGATGCACGAGATCACGATCCGGGAGCCGGGCGGTCACGCCGTGACGTTCGCGTCGCGGCTCCCGGAGTGAGCGTGAGCCCCTCGCGGGGCTAGCCTTTCTGCTGCTTGACCGGGTGCTCCATGCGGTTCATGACGAGAATCCGATCGGCGTGCCGCATCCCGAGCATCTTCTGGTCGTAGAAGACCTTCACGAGCTGCCCGGAGTGCAGCGACTTCATCTGGTACGTCGTCTTGCCGTCGCTCGAGAAGACTTGATCGAAGTGCGGCACCAGCATGAAGCTGAGCTCCTTGCCGCTCTTGTCGTCCTTGATCTTGATGTTGCTGGTCGAGATGTGGACGAGCGTCCCCTCGACCCAGGACGAGCCGACGGGGACCGCGCCGGCCGGAGCGGCGGTCATGATGGACATGACGAGCGGAAGCGCCGCGAGCCCCGCCGCCATCAGAAGAGTACGCATGCCGGGTAGTTACCCTTACGCGGCCTTCTTGCCGCCGGACGGTCGCTTGCGCTTCGCGCGCTCGGCGCGCACCGACTTGGCGAGGACGTCCGCGATCGGCTGGTTCTCGCGCGTCACGATCCGCTCGATCAGCGTGACGACCGCGCGCTCGTGCGCATCGAGCGCATGCGGATTCGCCTTCTCGACCGCTTTCACGATCAATTCGATCGCGCCGCTGCCGAGGAACTGGTCGATGACGCCGGGATAGACGTACGACTTCTTGCAGACGGCCGGCGTGTTTCCCAGATGCTCGGCGACCTTCTTGATCGCCTCGGTCACCAGCCGCTTGCGCTCCGTCTGATTCTCTTCCTCGGCCTTGATCGCGGCGAGCTCGAGCGCGCACATCATCGTCGCTTCCCACGTCCGGAAGTCTTTGGCCGTGAACTCGCCGCCGCTCACCGTCTTGAGGTACTCGTTGACGTCTTCGGAGCGGACCGGGCGCGCCGTTCCGTCGTCGTCGAGGTACTCGAAGAGCTGCTGTCCCGGCAGGTCCTGGCTCTGCTTGATGATGCGCGCGATGCGCTTGTCGCGCACCTCGACGTCGTGCTCCTTCCCGCTCTTGCCGCGGAAGTGGAACCGCACGGTCGAGCCCTTCACGTCCACGTGGTCCTCGCGCAGCGTGGTGAGCCCGAACGAGTCGTTCTCGCGCGCGTACTCTTCGTTCCCGACGCGAATCGCGGTGCGCTCCATCAGCGAGACGATCGTCGCCAGCACTTTCTCGCGCGGAATCCCGGGGAGCGCGATGTCGCGCGAGACGGCCGCGCGGATGCTCGGGAGCGCCTTCGCGAACTCGATCATCCGGTCGAACTTGTTCTCGTCCCGGACCTCGCGCCAGCGCTTGTGGTAGCGGTACTGCTTGCGGCCGCGG
>DASWSC010000070.1:0-8027 GCA_036402855.1 Candidatus Elarobacter sp.
CACCGTGACCGCGTTGACGACGGTGAACTTTCCGCCGGCGGCGACCGGCTCGAAGCGCGAGACCACCTCGCCGACGCGCACGAGGCTTTCCCCGTTCGCGACGGTACCGTCGACGACGATCGACTTGTCCGCGACGTCGACGTGGACGTCGGGCTCGGTGATCGCACGCTGCATCATGACGCGCAGCGCTTCGAGGCTCTGCTCGGTCACGGTGACGTCGAACATCCGGCGTCCGCCGCCGGTCCACACGAGCAGCGTCGTGCGGCCGACGGCGCGGCCGCTGACGACGATCTCGGTGTTTCCGACGGCGAGGACGCCGGCGATCTTCCCGTCACCGACGGCGACGCGCGTCAGGTTCGGCGTCGCGACGATCGTCGATTCGCCGGTGCGCAGCTTGAGCGTCGCCGGCGCTTCGGCCGGCGACGGGAGCGGCGTGAGGATGGCGGCGGTCAGGCCGAGGAGCGCGAGCAGCGCCCGAAGTCGGTGGTACAACAGAAGTCCTCCCCCGGAACGGGAGCATGAGTCTTCCGCAGTATGCCAGACCGCGGCGTTGTCCGTGCGTTGACAAGGCGTGGACGCACCGTCAATTCTGCCGGAAACGGGTTCACAGCGCGCCCCGCGGTGTGTACGATGCGTTCCGTGATGCACGACGCCGCCCGCTTCTCCACCGCGTTCCTCGCCGCAACGACCGCGCTCATCGCGCCGGCCTTCGCGCAGAATGCGCCAGTGACGGGCGTCACCATCACCGCGACGCGCGCCGTCGGATCGGAGGCGGTGCGCATCACCGGCTCCGCGCCGGCCGCGCGACCGCTGGAGGCCGCGTTGTACGCAACGTTCTCGCGCGACCTTCCGACGGTGCTGCTCAGCCGCCGCATCCTCTCGACCGACGCCGCCGGCCGCTACGATACGACCTTGACGACCGCTCCCGCGTACTTCCGCGGCGCCGTCCTCACGGTCACCGTCCGCGCGCTGCCGGACGGTGGCACCGCCGCCGCGACGCTCCCCGTCGCGGCTCCCAACGTCCCGGCGCCGCCGGACGACACCCCCGCATCCGTGCGCTAGCACCAAGGAGAGACCATCATGACCGACCTCAAGACGATCACCACCATCCTCGCCGACGAATCGGGCCAAGGGCTCGCGGAGTACGGCCTCATCCTCGGCCTCGTCGCCGTCCTCTGCATCGCGGCAGTCATCGCGCTGAGCGGCAAGATCCAGGGCGTCCTGAACAACGTCGGGACGAGCATCTGAGATGCTGCCGGGGTACGCCGCGACGGCCGGAGTCGTCGGCATGCAGTGCATCGCCGCCGCGATCGTCCTGCACGATCGGGTCGGCGACGTCCTCGCTACGATCTGGTCGTTGTTCTGATGCTGCGCACGCTCCGCGACGATGACCGGGGACAGGGACTCGCCGAGTACGGCTTGCTCCTCGGCTTCGTCGCGGTTCTGTGCATCGCAGCAGTCGTCTTCCTCGGCTCGGGCGTTCTCGGGCAGTACCAGAACGTCTCGGCACAGTATCCATGACGCTCGCCGGTGCTCTCTTGATCGCCGTGACCTGCGCCGCCGCCGCGACCGACGTTCGCTCGCGCAGAATCCCCAACGCCCTCACCGGTTTCGCCGCTCTCGCCGCGGTCGCGGTGCACGCTCCGGCGGGCCTCGGCCCGGTCGCGCTCTCGCTCGCCGCGATGGCCGGCGCGTTTCTCCTCGGCTCCGTCGCCTTCTCGGCCGGCTGGTTCGGCGGCGGTGACGTGAAGCTGCTCGCGGGCTGCTGCGGTCTCGCCGGGATCCCGGGCGCACCGTCGCTCGCGCTCGACGTGCTCGTCGCCGGCGCGCTGCTCGCTCTCGCCACCGCGCTCGCGCAAGGCCGTCTGGTCACGCTCGTGCGCAGCACCGCCGCCGTCGCCGCACACGGTGCGCCGTCGAGCGGTACGACGCTCCCGTACGCCGTCGCGATCGCGGCCGGAACCGCGTTCTACGTCTTCTCGCCGATCGCCGCCCTGAGGTTGCCCCTATGACGAAAGCTCGGCGGATCCCGCTGATCATCGGTGTGCTGCTCGCCCTCGGCACGGGCGTGCTGCTGCTGAACTACCTCGGCTCGCTCCGCGCGTCGGTGGCGACGGTGCAGATGAAGCGCGTTTTCGTCGCCGCGCACGACATCCCGGCGCGCGCGCTGCTCAGCGACGCGTTCTTCACCGAGGCGACGAAGCCGGTCACCGAGGTCGACAACGATGCGATCGCCGACCGCCGCCAGATCACCGGAAAGTACTCGCTGATCACGATCCCGGCCGGCAGCGTCGTCACCGAGGCGAAGATCGGGTTCGCCGCCGCGAGCGCGCTCCCGACGCGGCTCCCGCTGGGGATGCGCGCGGTCAGCATCTCGATCGACCGCGTGAAAGGCGTCGCCGGGCTCATCCAGCCGGGCGACCGCGTCGACGTCGTCGCCGTCCCGCCGCGCGTCGGGACCGAGGTGCCGCGCGCCTCGGCGATCCTGCGCGGCGCGCTCGTCCTGGCGATGGGCAACGCGGTCGAGACGACGAGCGCGACGCCGAGCCCGGACTCGCAGAACAACCTCACCACCGTGACGCTCGCGCTCACGCCGCGCCAAGTCGACCTGCTCGCGTCGGCCGACCTGAACACGACGCTGCGCCTCGCGCTGCGCCCGCCGAAGGAACCGATTCGCGCGTTCCCGGCCGAGCCGCTCGTCCTCGGCGTCCCCGAGCGCGCGCCGGCGCCTGCCGCGGCACCGACGGCCGCGCCGCCGGCCGCGCCGGCTCCGACGCCCGCGCTCGTCGCCGCGGCGAAACCGGCGCCGTTCTCGGGCGTCCCCGTCATCGAACTCGACCGCGTCTCCGACAGCCGTCGATGAGTCTCCGCGTCTACGTCGTGGTCGGCGCGAAAGGCGGCGTCGGCGCGTCGACACTCGCGATGAAGCTGGCCGAGCAGCTTCCGTCGGACGGCCCGCGCACGATCGTCGACGCCGATCTCGCGGGACGGCGCGCGCTCGGCGTGTGGTACGACGTCGCCGAAGAGCTCGACCTGGGCCGCGTCTCCGCCGCCCCCGCGATCGCGACGAAAGGGAAGCTCACCGTCGTCGAGCTGGCGCGCTCGTACGAAGACGGCTTCGTGGTGACCGCCGAGTCGGTGGAGGCGTTCTTCGCGAAGCTCCCGCCCTCGGGGATCGTCGTCGTCGACGCGCCGCAGCCGTTCGCGGCGACGGTCCGGCCGTTCCTCGCGCACGCGACGAAGATCGTGGTGCTGAGCGAACCGACGCTGCTCGGGGTCGGCTCGGCGAAAGCGATGCTCTCGGCGCTCGAGCGTTTCGGCGTTCCGCAGTCGCGGATCGCGTTCACGCTCTTCGACCTGCGCAACGCGGCGGAGCTGCACGCGCGAGAGATCGAGGGATCGCTGAAGACGCCGGTCGCCGGCGAGCTGCCTGCGCCGCGCGACCGCGGCTGGGTGAAAGCCTTCGCGAAGCTCTCGGCCGCGCTCCACGCCGCACCCGACGTGCCGCCGATCGCGTCGCTGCGCGCCTCGACCGCCAACCCGATCGGCGATCGCCGCTACGCGGCACGCCCCGATCCCGTCCCGCAGGACGTGCCGCCGTTCCCCGGCGCCGCGAACGGCGCCTCGATCTTCGCGACGCAGCCGATCACGCCGGAAGCGAAAGCGAACGAGAGCCTCAAGGCCGACCTGCACGCCGCGATGCTGACGAAGATCGACTTCTTCGCCGCTGCGCGCGCCGGCTCGGACGAGCAGAAGCTGGCCGAGCTGCGCCAGCAGGTCGACACGATCGCGAACGACTACCTCGCCTCGCGCACCGACGTCGAGTCGGCGGAGCAGGCATCGCGCATCCGGCACGAAGTGATCGAGGAGGCGCTCGGGCTCGGGCCGCTCCAGAGCCTCCTCTACGAGCCGGACATCACCGAGATCATGGTCAACGGCTACGCGAACGTGTACGTCGAGCGCCGCGGCGGGATCGAGCAGACCGCGAAGCGATTCATCGACGACAACCAGGTGCGGCTCGTCATCGAGCGCATCATCGCGCCGCTCGGACGGCGGCTCGACGAGTCGAGCCCGATGGTCGATGCGCGCCTCCCCGACGGCTCGCGCGTGAACGCGATCATCGCACCGCTCGCGATCGACGGGCCGACGCTCACGATCCGCCGCTTCGGCACGAAGCGCTTCGGCGTCGACGAGCTAATCTCGGTCGGCGCGGTGACGGCCCCCGTGCTCGACTTCCTGCGTGCCGCCGTCGAGGCGCGCCTCAACGTCGTCGTCAGCGGCGGAACGGGCGCGGGGAAGACCACCTTCCTCAACGCGCTCTCGAGCTTCATCCCGCGCCGCGAGCGGATCGTGACGATCGAGGACGCCGCCGAGCTGAAGCTCGTGCAGCCGCACGTCGTGCGGCTGGAGTCGCGCCCGCCCAACCTCGAGGGGAAAGGCGCGGTCATGATCCGCGACCTCGTCCGCAACTCGCTGCGGATGCGGCCCGACCGCATCGTCGTCGGCGAGTGCCGCGGCGGCGAGGCGCTCGACATGCTGCAGGCGATGAACACCGGGCACGACGGCTCGCTCACGACCGTCCACGCGAACTCCGCCCGCGACGCGCTCTCCCGCATCGAGACGATGGTGCTGATGTCGGGCTTCGACCTCCCGGTGCGCGCGATCCGCGAGCAGATCGCCGGCGCCGTCGACATCGTGGTCCAGATCGCGCGGCTGCGCGACGGCTCGCGCCGCGTCACGGGCGTCAGCGAAGTCGTCGGGATGGAAGGCGACGTGGTCACGATGCAGGAGCTGGTCCGTTACCGGCAGCGCGGCATCGACGCGCAGGGGACGGTCCTCGGCGACTTCGAGTCGTCCGGCGTCCAGCCGAACTGCCTCACGCGCTTCGAGGAGCTCGGGATCCAGTACGATCCCGTGACGTTCCACGCCTCGGCCACCCGGCGCGCGGAGGCCGCATGGCTGCGGTAGCGCCGTACGCGATCTTGATCGGCGCGATCGCGGCGATGGGGCTGCTGTTCAACTCGTTCTCCGAGCCGCTCTTCGCGCGGCTCGGAAAGCTCGGCGCGCGCTTCGAGACGGATCTCGAGGCGGCCGGGATGAGGACGGAGCCGCACCACTTCGTCTTCGTCCTGGCCGGCGTCGCGATCGCGCTGTGGATCGCCGTCCTCGTGCTGCTGCGGCCGGCGCCGCTGTTCGCGATCCTGACGCTGGCTCTGTGCGGGGCGGCGATGCTGTACGCCGGGCGCGTGCACCTGCGCCGTAAGCGCGCACACCGCATCGCGCTCTTCGCCGAGCAGCTCGAAGGCGCGCTCCGCACGCTGGCCGGCGGGGTGCGTGTCGGTCTCGGGATTCGCCAAGCGCTCGTGCTGACCAGCGAACAAAGCCGCGAGCCCGCCAAGACCGAGTTCATGCGCGTCGTCGGGCTCAGCAACCTCGGCGTCAGCATCCTCGATGCGTTCGACCAGCTCGCGTTGCGGATGACCAACACCGAGACGGCCGTGCTGGCGCGCGTTGTGCGGGTGCAGGCTCAGACCGGCGGCGATCTCGGAACGGTCCTCGATGGCCTGGCGGGGACCATCCGCGACCGCCGCCGGCTGCGCCGGCGGGTGAAGGCGATCACCGCGCAAGGCCGGGCGACGGCGTGGCTCCTCGGGATGCTCCCCGTCGGCGTCGGCTGCTTCGTGCTGACGCAGGGCGAGCTGCGCGACTCGATGCTGTTCACCTGGCTCGGGCAGATGTTCTTGACCGTCGCGCTCGCGCTCGACGCGCTGGCGATCTTCACGCTCTCGCGCATCACGAAGATCGATCCGTGATCGCACTCTCCCCGTACGCGATCGCGCTCTGCGGCGGCGTCTCGGCCTTCCTGATCGGCGCCTCGGTGTTCCCGGCGCGTAGCCCGATGGCGGCGCGGCTCAAGAAGCTCGAGCGGATCGACGAGAAGAACGTTCACCAGCGGATCAAGCTGATCGACCAGATCGTGACCAAGGAACGCCATTCGCGGCTGCAGCAGCAGCTCGTCGAAGCCGGCTGGTACGGCGTCACGCCGGTCGCGATGACGCTGCGCGGGATCGGAGCGCTCGGGATCGGCGCCGTCGCCTGCCTGGTGACGCTGATGCTGTTCAACGGCAACGTGCTCGGGATCCTGATCGGCGCGTTCGCCGCGCTGGTCGCCTGGCGGATCCCGGCGATCATGCTCTCGCGCGCCGTCAACGCGCGCAAGGAGAGCATTCGGCGCGATCTGCCCGACTTCTTGGATTTCCTCGGCAGCACGGTGCAGGCCGGGCTCGCGCTGAACGCGGCGCTGGTCCAAGCCGCCGACGCGACGCGCGGCGCGCTGCACGACGAGCTGACCTCGATGCTGGCCGAGATTCGGCTCGGCCGCCCGCGCGCCGACGCGTTCAACGCGCTCGCCGAGCGTGTCAACGAAGACTCGACGACGACGATGGTGACCGCGATCGTGCAGGCCGAGAAGCTCGGCTCCAACCTGAGCAACGTGCTCTCCGAGCTGGCGAAGGAAGTGCGCGACCGCCGCTGGTCACAGGCGGAAGAGAAAGCCGCCAAGCTGCCGATCAAGATGATCGTGCCGATGGCGCTCTTCATGATCCCGTCGCTCTACCTGATGATCTTCGGGCCGGTCATCGCGCGCCTGGTGATCGGGAAGTGATCGGGCCGGCCGGTGCCGCACTCGTCGCGGCCGTCTTCGCGGCGGCCGGGTATGCCGGCGCGGCGGGCGCCGAGGCGCTCTGCGCGCGCGCCGTCCCGTACGACGGCGGACCGCGCCCCGTCCGCGCCGGGCGAATCCCGTTCGCCGCGGCCGCCGCATGCGTCGGCCTGTGCTTCGCGCTCCGGGGCGAGCCGTTCGCCCAGCTTGCGATACCGCTGCCGGCGATCGTCGCGCTGGCCGGCTGCGCCGCCGCCGACTTGCGCTGCGGCCTGCTCCCGGACGCGCTCACGCTGCTGCCGCTCGCGGCGCTGGTCGCTCTCGCCGCCGGGGCGCACGACGCCGCGCCGGCGCTCGGCGCGGCGTTCGTCGCGGCGCCGTTCGCCGCGTGCGCGCTGCTGACGCGCGGTCGCGGGATGGGCTGGGGCGACGTGAAGCTCGCCGCGCTCGGCGGCGCGCTGCTCGGCGCCGGCGGCGCGACGCTCGCGTTCATCCTCGCCGCGCTCGCCGCGAGCGCGGCGGCGCGGATCGGCGGCGGCTGGCGCCGCCCCGTCGCATTCGGACCCTACCTCGCGGCGTCGATCGCCGCGACGCTCTCCTTCACGAGGACCTTCTGACGTGCCGCTCCTTCGCAACACCACCACCGGGAAGATCGTCGCCACGCGCATCGACCGGCTCTCGTCGTTCATGCACCGGGCCGTCGGCCTGCTCGCGCGAACGTCGCTGCGCCCGGACGAGGGCGTCTGGATCACGTCCTGCCGCGCGATCCACACCATCGGGATGCGCGTCCCCATCGACGTGATCTTCGTCGACCGCGACGGCCACGTCATCAGCGCGGTGCACGACGTGAAGCCGAACCGCATCGCGCTGAGCTGCCCGGGCGCGCGCGGCGTCGTGGAGCTCGGCAGCGGCGCGCTGCGCGAGGTGGACGTGCTGCCCGGCGACCTGCTCGAACTGGTGTGAACCCGCGCGCGTTCTAGGACGCGACGGTGTGGCGCTTCTCCAGCAGGCCGGCCAGGTCGTGAACCGGCATCGGGCGGCCGAGATAGAAGCCTTGACCGTAGCGGCAGCCGGCGTCGCGCAGCGCGCGCTCCTGCTCGGCGGTCTCGATCCCTTCGGCGACGACGTCGAAGCCGAGGTTGCGGCCGATCCGTAAGACGGCGCCGACGATCTCGCGGTCGCGTACGTCGCCCGGGAGGCCGGCGACGAACGAGCGGTCGAGCTTGACGACGTCGACCGGGAGCTGTTTGAGCTGTGCCAGCGATGAGTAGCCGGTGCCGAAATCGTCGATCGCCAGCTTCACGCCCAGCCGCTTGAGCTGCTGGAGCGTGCGCACCGTCGCCTCGCCGTCGCGCATCATCACGCT
>DASWSC010000071.1:0-7914 GCA_036402855.1 Candidatus Elarobacter sp.
CGGCTGCGCAAGGCGCGCTCGCTGTTCGAAGCGGGGCGCTTCGAAGCGGGGCTCCGCGAAGCCGACCGTCTCGCGGCGACGACCGGCGTCGAGCCGGTCGTCCGCCTCGAAGCCGAGGTCATGGCCGCGGGACTCCTCGCGGTGCACGGCCGTGCCGCCGAAGCCGTCGAACGGCTCGAACGCGCCGCCCCGCGCGAGGCGGCGCGCGAGCCGTTCGTGAGCGCGCGCCTGTCGGGCGCGTACGCGATGTCGCTCGGATTCGTCGGCAGATCGGAGGAGGCGCGCCACCGTTTCGCGCTCGCGGTCGACGAGGCGCGCGCGCTGGACGACAACGACCTGATGCTGCGCACGTACAACAACTGGGGCAATCTCGAGCTCGTCTACGGGACGCTCGGCCGCGCGCGCGAGCTCTATCTGGAGGCTTTGCGCGTCGCCGAACGCACGAACAACCGCCGGATCGCCGCGTGGACCGCGCAGAACGCGGCGCTCCCCGCGCTGGTCGGCGGCGCGCTGACCGATGCGCGGGAGCTCATCGAGCGCAGCCGCCACATCGAGCACGGCGTCTTCCGCGTGCAGCGCTGGTCGCTCGCGCTCGCGCTGCGCCTCGATACGCTGCTCGGCCGCCATGTCGCCGCCGAGCTCGATCATGCGTTCGCCGCGCTCGACGCCGCGATCGACGACGTCGATCTCGCGTCGGTGGCGATGCTCGCCGCGGCGATCGCGCACCGGCTCGCCGCCGAGCACCGGATCGCGGAAGCCGGCGCCGTCGTGGCGCGCGTCCTTCCGGTCTTTGCGCAGGTGGACGCGCCGTACTGGCTCGCCGATGCGGCGTCGCGCTACGGTGACGCCGCATCGCGCGGACGCGCGCGCGAGCTGCTCGCGCCGGTCGCCGCGAACCCAGGCGCGGTTGCGGCGCAGGGTGCGCTCGCGCTGGTCGATGCGCGCGAGGCGCTGCGGCGCCGCCGCCGCGACGAGTCCTCGGCGCTCGCCGAACGCGCCGTCGCCGCGTTCCGTCAGGCGGGCTGGACGCTCGAGGAGGGGTATGCGCTCGAGCTGGCCGGCCACGTCGGCGAAGCGGTCGCGCTCTTCCGCCGGGTCGGCGCGATCGCCGAGGTGCGGCGCAACACCGAGACGGCGGTGCAGCCGGCGCGCCGCCGCGGCGAAGCGACGCTGACGGGGCGAGAGCGCGAGATCGCCGGGCTCGTGGTCGCCGGGCACTCGACGCGCGCGATCGCCGACACGCTGGTGATCTCCGAGCGCACCGTCGAGACGCACATCGCCTCGATCTACCGGAAGCTCGGCGTCTCGAGCCGCCGCGCCCTGGAAGCGCTGCTCGCCGAAGCGCCCGGCGCTTCGCCTACGTAGTCCCGCGCCCGAACATCCGTACCGACCCGGATAGAGGCTCCCGTCGTGCTCCGGTAGCCTGGGGACATGGACGGTACGTCGCACGACCGACGCGTCACCGGAGCGCTCCGCTTCCTCGCAGAGCTCTCCTCGGTTGCGTCGGAGTGCGCGGCTACCTGGGTGTGGGACGACGAGCTGACCGCACGGCGGCGTCTGCGCGATGATTCGCGGGGCGCCGGCGTGCGGACGGCGGAGGACGGACGGGTGAAAGCGCTGTGATCTGGTTCGCGCCGTTTCAGGGACTCGGAGACGAGATCCCGGTGCGGCCGCTCCTCACTCCCGCCGCTCGAGCGCCTCGGCGAGCACCACGGCGTAAGCGGCGATACCCGACCCGTCGCCTGTATATCCCATCCCCTCGCTCGTCTTCGCCTTCACGCTGATCCGGCCGACGTCGAGCCCGAGCACGTCGGCGAGCGCGTCGCGCATCAGCGCGACGTGCGGCGCGATTCGCGGCTCCTGAACGACGACGGTCGCGTCGACGTTCGCGATCGTCCAGCCGTGCCGCACCGCGAGCTCGTGGCACGCCGCCAGGAGCCGCATCGAGTCCGCGTCCTTCCACTGCGGGTCGCTCTCCGGGAAGTGCGCGCCCAGATCGCCGAGCGCGCAGGCGCCGAGCAGCGCGTCGCAGACCGCGTGCGCGAGCGCGTCGCCGTCGCTATGACCGAGCGGGCCCGTCGCGTGCGGGATGCGCACACCGCCCAGCACGAACGGACGCCCCTCCACCAGGCGGTGCGCGTCGAAGCCGTGGCCGACGCGGAAATGCGGCGGATGCGAGGACGTCATCGATCAGTGCTCGCGGTGCAGCGGCGGCGTCGCGCGCGGCGCGTGGTGCGAGAGATGCGTCGTGAAGAGCGCGTCCTCGCCGGCGAGGGCGTGCAGCCGCGCGCCGAAGCCGCGCAGCGCCGCTCGCGTGGCGTAGGCGCGGATCACCGTCGCGCTCGGCAGGTCGCGGTCGATCACGTCGACGCGCGCGTCGCGCGCCTCGAGGTCGAGCAGCACCGGATCGACGGCGCGCGGGTCGACGAAGCACTCCACCACCAGGATCTCTTCCTCGGCGTGATGATCGTCGCCGCGCTCGCGCAGCAGCGCCTCGGCGCGGGTCAGGTCGCCGGGAAGCGTGATCTTGAAATTGTCCGGCGAGCCCTCGACGATCACGACGTCGAGGCCGGCGCGTTCGAGCAGCGCCGCATCATCGGTCGCCGCCGGCTGGCCGTGCCGTACGGCGTCGGCGTGCGCGCGCCGCAGATCCCGGGCGGTCGCGAACTGCGGCGTCTGCGCGGCCCACAGCGTGCTGCGGTCGAGCGTGCGCGTCACCTTGCCGCCGGCGCCGGCGACCTTGACGGTGTCCGTGACCGGCGTCGCGAGCAGCGAGGCGGTCCCCGGGCGGACCGGGCGCATCCCCGCGCGGACGTCGGCGGTCCGGACGAGCGGGCGCGCACCGTCGTGCACGAACACCGCCGCGACCGCCTCCGAGAGCGCGTCGAGGCCGCGCTGCACACTGGCTTGGCGCTCGTCGCCGCCGCGCACGACGCGCACCGAAGCGTGCTTCACGAGCGGGTGCGCGACCGCTTCGACGCGCTCGACCAGCTCCGGCTCCGTCACGACGACCAGCTCGGCGATCTCGGGCATCGCGGCGAACGCCTCGACCGACCACGCCAGCATCGGCTTCCCGGCGACGTCGACGAGCTGCTTCGGCCGGCCGAAGCGCGTTCCGTGCCCCGCCGCGACGACGATCGCGCCCCAGATCATGCGCGCGCCTTCGGCCGCGCGAAGATCATCCGCCCGGCGTTGGTCTGCAGCGCGCTGGTCACCGCGACCTCGACCGTCTCGCCGATCAACCGCCGGCCGTTCTCGATCACGATCATCGTCCCGTCGTCGAGATAGCCGACGCCCTGGTGGGGCTCGCGGCCCTCGCGGATCACCGCGACGCGCAGCTCCTCGCCGGGGAGCAGGACCGGCTTGAGCGCGTTGGCGAGCTCGTTGATGTTGAGAACGGTGACGCCCTCCACTTGCGCGACGCGATTGAGGTTGAAGTCGTTGGTGACGAGCTTCGCGCCGCGCTCCTGCGCGAGCCGCACCAGCTTGGCGTCGACCTGCGCGATGTCCTCGGGATCGCGCTCGACGATCTCGATCGGGATCGTCTGCTGCAGCGCCGAGAGGACCTCGAGACCCCGCCGGCCGCGCGTGCGGCGCATCGGATCGGCGCTGTCGGCGATGAGCTGCAGCTCGCGCAGGACGAATCGCGGCAACAGCAGCGGCCCTTCGAGGAAACCGCTGCGCACGATGTCGAGGACGCGACCGTCGATGACGACGGAGGTGTCGAGCACCTTCGGCTCGCCGCCGAGCGCGGAGCCGGACGGCGCGGCGAGCCGGCCGATCGCGACGCGCTGCTTCGCGCCGACGCGCGCCCCGAGGAACGCGGCGAACACCGACAGCACGAGGTAGAGCGCGATCGCGATGTAGCCGCCCGTCGGACCGGCGAAGGCGACGAACTCGAACAGGACGCTCTTCACGAGGAACGCGATGACGAGCCCGGTGACGAGGCCGATCGCGCCCCCGACGAGCTCCCCGGGCGCGAGCCGGTCGATCGACCGCTCGACCTGATGCAGCTCGGTCTCGAAGAGCAGCTCGGCGGCGGGGACGATCAGCACGCCGACGACCGCGCCGAGCACCGGGGCGACGAGCAGCAGCGCGAGCTGCCAGAACTGGCTCGCGACGTGGAGCGAGATCAGCTTGAGATAGGATTCCCGGCCGAGCAGAAATCCGGTCGTGCCGAAGATCGCCGCGAAGACGACCCGGAGGACCACGCCGCCGACCCCGCGCCCGGGTTCAGTCGGCGAGGAACGCGCCACAGACATCGTTCGCTACGAACCGGCCGCGCTCGGTGAGGCGGACGGACGAACCGTCGGCGGCGAGCATCCCCGCCGCGACGAAGTCGCCGACCACGTTCCGGTATTGCTCGCCCACGTCGATCCCGTACCGTTCGCGGAACCGCGCCAGGTCGACTCCTTCCGCGGTCCGCAGCGCGAGCATGATCGCTTCACCGGCCTGGGCGGCGCCTTCGAGCCGCTCGCTCTCGCCGGGAATGGGGCGCGCTGCGAGCGCCGCCTCGGTGTACGCGCCGAGGTCGCGGGTGTGCGTCGAGCGGACTCCGCCGAGGTACGAGGCGGCCCCGACGCCGAGGCCCAGATACGGCTCATTCGCCCAGTAGATGCGGTTGTGCCGGGAGCGGAACCCGGGCTTCGCCCAGTTCGAGATCTCATAGTGCTCGAAGCCGGCGACGCCGAGCCGTTCCATCGCGAGCGCGTACATCCGCGCTTCCAGCGTCTCGCCGGCGAACGCCGCCGGGTCGCGGGCGAACCAGGTGGCGTACGGCGTCCCCTCTTCGATCGTGAGGCCGTAGCACGAGACGTGCTCGGGCTCGAGCGCGAGCGCCGCGTCGAGCGATGCCGCCCAGCTCGTCTCGGACTGACCCGGGACGCCGAAGATCAGGTCCAGCGAGAGGTTGTCGAAGCCGGCGCCGCGGGCCGCGCCAACGGCGTTGCCGACGTCGGCGGCGGTGTGCCGCCGACCAAGCACGCGCAGCTCGCCGGGGTCGAACGACTGCACGCCGATCGAGAGCCGGTTGACGCCGGCGGCGCGCAACCCCGGGATGCGAGCCGCGAGCGACGGGTCGGGGTTCGCCTCGGCGGTCACCTCCGCGTCGTGCGGCAGCGCGAACCGCGCGCGAACCGCGGCGACCAGCGAACCGATCACCTCCGGCGCGTAGAGCGAGGGCGTCCCGCCGCCGAAGAACAGCGTCCGCGCGCGGACGGCGGGGGCGGCACGAATCTCCGCGCCGAGCGCTTCGAGATACCGCGCGGCGCGCGTGTCGTCCCACGCCCACTTCGCGAAGTCGCAGTACGGGCAGATGTACGGACAGAACGGCAGGTGAACGTAGACGCCCGCCGCGGGCGGGGCGTTCACGAGCCGGGGATCACGAAGATCCCGACCGCGCCGGGACCGGCGTGCGTCCCGATGACCGGACCGGCTTCCTGGCGTTCGAACGCGCGCGGGACGGTCGTGATCGCGGCGCGCAACTTCGCCGCGACGTCGTCGGCGAGCTCGGCTGCGTGCGAGTGGATGATGCAGAGGCGCGCCCCGTCGGCTCTGTTCGCCTCCGCCGCCGCCGCCTCGATCATCGTGTCGATCGCGCGCGCGAACGTTCGCACGCGCGCGTGCTCCTCGACCTTGCCGTGCTCGATGCGCAGCACCGGAACGATCTTCACGAGGGAGCCGATGAACGCTTGCGTGCGCGAGACGCGGCCGGTCCGAACGGCGTGCGAGAGGTCGGGGATGCCGGCGAATCCGCGCAGCACGCCGCGGTCGTGCGCGACGGCGTCGAGCACCGCGCGCGCGTCGGCGCCGCCGCCGGCGACCTCGGCGGCGTGCTCCGCGAGCAGCGCGAGCCCGCCGGCGACCGTCTCGCTGTCCACGACGTGGATCTCGGCGCCCGGGAACGACTGCGCCGCGGTATGCGCGGCGTTGATCGTCCCCGACAGGCTGGCCATGATCGTCAGGCAGACGATCGCGCGTCCCGCCTCGACGTGCGGGCGGAACGCATCCTCGAACATCGCCGGCGTCGGCTGCGAGGTCGTCGGCAACAGCTTCAGGCTGGCCAGCTTGCGGTAGAACTCGTCGCGGGTCAGATCGACGTTGTCGCGGTACTGCGCGTCGCCGAACAGCACGAACAGCGGGACGACGTCGATGCCGCGCGCCGCCGCGTCCCCGGCGTCGAGGTCGGAGGTCGAGTCCGTCACGATCGCGACGCGGCGTTCGGCGGGCTGCATCACACCGGCTTCGCGTCGGGCTGGGTCTGGAGCGCGGCCGCGATCGAGCCGACCAGATCGTGCGAGGAGACGGTCGCGGCTTGGCGGATCGCGTTGCGAATCGCGCGCTTGTCGGAGCGGCCGTGCGCGACGACGCAGTTCCCGCGCACGCCGAGGAGCGGCGCGCCGCCGTACTCGGCGTAGTCGACGCGCGCGCGCATCGCGGTGAACACGCCGCGGCTGAGCAGCCCGCCGAGCTTTCCGACGGGTCCGGCACGCTCGAACGACTCGCGCAGCATGTCGCGGATGTACGTTCCGCTGCCTTCGGCGGTCTTGAGGATCACGTTGCCGACGAAGCCGTCGGCGACCACGACGTCGGCGTGGTTCTGCATGATGTCCTTGCCTTCGATGTTTCCGATGAAGCGAACCGGCGCGGCCCGCATCAGCTCGGCGGCTTCGAGGACTTGCGCGTTGCCTTTGGTCGGCTCTTCTCCGACCGAGACCAGGCCGACGCGCGGCTCGGGGATGTCGAGCGCGGCGCGCGCGTACGCGCTGCCCATCACCGCGAACTGGACCAGCCATTCGGGTTTGCAGTCGACGTTCGCGCCGGCGTCGCAGAGGACGACCGGACCTTCGCGCGCCGGGAGCACGGCACCGATCGCGGGCCGCGCGATCCCGGCGATGGTCCGCAGCCGGATCACCGCGATCGCGAGGAACGCGCCGCTGTTGCCGGCCGAGACGACGGCGTCGGCGCGGCCGTCGCGCACGAGGTCGACCGCGTCGCCGAGTGAGGTCCCCGCCGACTTCCGGACCGCTTGCGAGGCCGCCGCGTCCATCGCGACCGCGCCCGCCGAGTGGACGAGCTCGATCCCGCGCTCGCCGTGCAGCAGCGGCTCGATGCGCGCGCGGTCGCCGACCAGCACGACCTTCGCCAGCCCGTCGCGGTGCGCGAGGAGCGCCCCCTCGACGATCGCCCGCGGCGCGTCGTCACCGCCCATCGCGTCGACCGCGACGACGGGAAGCCGGACCGCTCCGTCAGCGCTCAAGCGAGATCCAGTATTCGACCGACGGCTGACCGCCGTAGTAATACTCGACGTCCACGTCGGCGAACCGTTCGCCGACGACCGCCGCGTACTTCTGCGCGTCCCGCTCTTTCTGCGCGCCCCCGTAATACAGCGTGACGAGTCCGCCCTCGGCGGCGCCCAGCACCTCGAGCGCCGAGATCATCACGTCTTCGATCGTGGCGGCGCTGAGCAGCCGCTTTCCGATCGAGGCGGCCGGTGCCGACTTGCGGACCGCGACGCCGTCGACGCTCGCGTCCTTCCCCGCCAAGAAGACCGACGCGCTCCGCACCTCGTCGAGCGCGCGGGCGAGCACGCCGTCGGCAAGCGGTTCCTCGGCGCCGCCGAGCCGCAGCAGCGCCGCGAGCCCGGCGACCGGATCGGCGCTCGGCACGACGACGACCTGCTTTGCGCTGAGCGCGGCGACCTCGCGCGCGGCCAGCGCGACGTTCGGATCGTTCGGGAGCAGGTAGACGGTCTGCGCGAGCGAGGCGTTGACGCCGACCAGCAGATCGCGGACCGACGGGTTCGCCCCGGCCGGAACCGGGATCGTGACGTCGGCGCCGAGCTCGCGCGCGATGCGGTCGAACCCCGCGCCCGGCGCGACGCTCGCGATCCCGATCGCTTTCGCCGGGGCCTCG
>DASWSC010000072.1:0-2037 GCA_036402855.1 Candidatus Elarobacter sp.
AGCACGTAGATGCCGGTGTTGATCGTGTCGGAGAACACCTCGCCCCACGACGGCTTCTCCAGGAAGCGCACGATGCGACCGTTCTCGTCGGTCACGACGACGCCGAACTCGAGCGGGTTCGTCACGCGCTGGAGCGCGATCGTGACGTCGTTCCCTTGTTCCTGATGATGCCGCACGATCGCGCCGAGGTCGACATCGGTCAGCGCGTCGCCGCTGATGACGAGGAACGTCTCGGCGCCGAGCAGGTCGTGCGCCATCTTCACCGCGCCCGCCGTGCCGAGCGGGGTGTCCTCGACGACGTAGTGCATCTTCACGCCGTGCGACTCGCCGTCGCCGAAGTAGGCCTCGATCTCGTCGGCGAGGTAGTGCAGCGTCGAGACGACCTCGTCGAAGCCGTGCTCGCGCAGCAGCTCGACGATCAGCTCCATCACCGGCTTTCCGGCGACGGGCGCGAGCGGTTTCGGCCTGCGCGAGGTGAGCGGACGAAGCCGGGAGCCCTCGCCCCCAGCCATCAAGACAGCTTTCACGGCGTCATTCTCGGGCGAAGTTCGTTGAGGGCGGTGCAGAGGCGGGTGAGGCGCGCGTCGGATGCGAGCGCTTCGACGGCGGTGCCGAGCTTCCGGCGCCAGTTGGGATATTCCATCGACGTCCCCGGGACGTTGACCGGCTCGCGCTCTTCGAGGACGTCGTCGAGCTGCGCCATGACGATCGCGCACGGGGTCGCAGCGAGGTAGCGGTTTGCCGCTACGACGATCGCCACGTCGTCGTCGCGCTCGTCCGGCGCGAGATCGCCGTGCGCGATCAGCGTCTCGAGCAAGCGCGCGCGGTCGGCCGCGCGGGTGATGCGCGCGGCTTCGAGCGGCGTCTCCAGCAGTCCCAGGCGCTCGCGCAGTTCGAGGTCCTCGCCGCGCAGCCAGGCGGCGATCGTCGGCAGATCGTGCGTCCCCGACGCCGCGAGCGCCAGAGCCGGATACGCTTCCGGCGCGACGAACGCGCCGTCGAGGCGGCGCTCGAAGAACAGGATGCGGTACGAGAGGACGCCGCTCGCCTCCATGCGCTCGCGGAAGCCTTCCGGGACGGTCCCCAGATCCTCGCCGATCACCACGCAGCCCTCGCGCACGCTGGCCAGGTTCACGATCCCGCACAGGTCGTCGAGCGGGTAGGTCACGTAGGTTCCGCTGCGCGGGTCTCCGCCGCGCGGGATCCAGTAGAGCCGCGCGAGCGAGAAGGCGTGGTCGATCCGGAGCGCGCCGGCGCAGCGGCAGTTCGCCTGCAGCAGCGTGAGCAGCTCGCCGTACCCGCTGCGCGTCAGCGCGCGCGGGTCGAGCGGCGGAAGCCCCCAGTCTTGTCCCAGCGTGTTCAGCACGTCGGGCGGTGCGCCGACGGTGACGCCACGAACGTAGGCGCCCGCGTCGGCCCAGACGTCGGCCGCATTGGCGTCGACGCCGACCGCGAGGTCGCGGTAGAGGTGGACGCCGTGCCGCGCGGCGTCGGCCGCGACGGCGGCGAGCTGTTCCGCGGCCAGCCACTGCAGGTACATCGCGAAGCGCACCTCGTCGTGCTCGGCGGCCGCGAACAGCGCGACGTCGGGCGATGCGGGGCTGCCGAACGTCGACGGCCACGCCGCGAGATCGCGCCCGTACCGCGCGACCAGCGTCTCGAAGACGGCGAACCGCACGAGCGCCTCGCCGTGCGCGGCGCACCACGCGTCGAACTCGGCACTGCGCTGCGCATCGTCGCCGAGCCCCGCGAAGCATGCGCGGAGCAGCTCGTCCTTGACGGCGGCGACGCGCGCGTACTCGACGCGCGGCGCGGCGCGCAGCTCCTGGACCGTCTCCCGGCGGCCGCGCCGCCGCATCACGTTCCGCGCCGGCGGCCTGCGCGATTCTGGGACGTCGTCGACGGCGATGCACAGCCAGTTCAGCCACACGCGCGACGAGGCGGCGTACGGGCTCGCCGCCTCGGGATCGGCGCGGAACACGGCGTGGAGCGGGTTGATCCCGACGTAGGATGCGCCGCGCTCACCGAGCAGCCGGC
>DASWSC010000073.1:0-3446 GCA_036402855.1 Candidatus Elarobacter sp.
CGGCCGAGCGCGGGGAGCGTGCGCTTTCGCGGCAGGGAGATCGCCGGGACGAAGTACCATCGTGTCGCGCGGCTCGGCATCGCGCGAACCTATCAGATCGTGCAGACGTTCGCCGACATGACGGTGCTGGAGGCGACGACCACCGGAGCGCTGCTGCGCCATCCGCGGCTGCGCGACGCGGTCGCGCACGCCGAAGAGGTGCTCGCCTTCGTCGGGCTCGCCGACAAACGGTACCGGCTCGGTCGCGCGCTGACGATCGCCGACAAGAAGCGGCTCGAAGTCGCCCGCGCGCTCGCGACCGAGCCGGCGCTGCTGCTGCTGGACGAAGTGATGGCGGGGCTGACCCCGGCGGAGTGCCGCGACGCCGTCGAGCTGCTGCGCCGCATCCTGGCGCGCGGCGTCACCGTGCTGATGGTCGAGCACGTGATGGAAGTGCTGATGCCGATCGCCGAGCACGTCGTCGTCATCGCCGCCGGGAAGACCATCTTCCGTGGGACGGCGGCCGGCGCGGTGCGCGATCCGGGCGTCGTCGAGGCGTACCTCGGGTCGCCGCTCGAGCACGGCGAGATCGCCGAGGCGCCGTCGTGACCGTCACGATGAACGCGGCCGAATCGGCCGATCCGCCGTTGCTTGCCGTCGCGGGGCTCTCGGTCGCCTACGACGGGATGCGCGCGCTCGACGACGTCACGCTGCGCGCCGAACGCGGCGCGATCGTCGCGCTGATCGGCGCCAACGGCGCCGGAAAGACGTCGCTGCTGCGCGCGATCAGCGGCCTCGTCCGGGCCGAGCGCGGCAGCATTCGCTTCGACGGCCAGGACATCACCCGGACCCCCGCTCACCGCATCGTCCGGCGCGGGATCGCGCACGTGCCGGAAGGCCGGCGCGTCTTCGCGAGCGCGACGGTCCGCGACAACCTGCTGCTCGGCGCGTTCGTCGACCGCGACCCCTCGCACCGCCAGGCGCGGCTCGAAGCGGCGTTCACCGCGTTCCCGATCCTGCGGGAGCGGCTCGACCAGCGCGCCTCGACGCTCTCGGGCGGCGAGCAGCAGATGCTGGCGATCGCGCGGGGAACGATGAGCGGGCCGAAGCTCCTGATGCTCGACGAGCCGTCGCTCGGCATCGCGCCGAAGCTGATCCCCCTGATCTACGCCGGCATCGCGGCGATCGCGCAAGCGGGAACCGGCGTGCTGCTGGTCGAGCAGAACGTCGGTGCGGCGCTTCGCGCGGCGCACGTCGCCTACGTCCTCCAAACCGGCCGCGTCGTGCGCCACGGCCCGGCCCCCGCCCTGATCGGAGACCCGCTCGTGCAAGAAGCCTTCCTCGGAATCAGTGCGGGATGACTCGCCTCATCGCACTTCTCTGCCTGCTCGTCGTCGTGCTCGACGCGGTCGAGTCGGTGATCGCGCGCTCGTTCGGAGTCCCGTACGCGTGGTTCATGCTGCTGCAGATCGTCGTCTACGTCGCCATCGGCTTCGTGCTGCGCCGCGCCGGCCTGGGCGTGCGCGACGTCGTCGTCGCCGGTGTCGTCACGGCGCTCGTGGACGGGACGCTCGGCGAGTGGGTCGCGGTCTCGCTCGGCGGCGCCCCGGTCACGCCGCTCGCCGTACAGGCGGTCGTCGTGCCGATCGCGATCGTGATCGAGACGCTGCTCGCGCTCGGCGGCTTTGCGCTCGGCTCGATCGGAAGAGCCGCGCGCTCGTGAGCTGGCGGGTCGGCGTCGACATCGGCGGCACGTTCACCGATCTGGTGGCGCTGGCCGACGACGGCCGGCTGATCCGCAGCAAGGTCTCTTCGACGCCGCGCGCGCCGGAGGAAGGGCTGCTCGCGGCGCTGCGGGCGCTGCTCGGCGAGGTGGCCGCGAACGAGATCGCGCTGCTCGCGCACGCGAGCACGATCGCGACGAACGCGCTGCTCGGGCAGGTCCACCTCGAGCTGCCGCGGGTCGCGTTCATCACCACCGAAGGCTTCCGTGACGTGCTCGAGATCGGGCGCCAGAACCGCAGCGCGATCTACGACCTGAACGTGACCCGGCCCAAGCCGCTCGCGAAGCGCGAGGACCGCCTGGTCGTCCGCGAGCGGCGCACGCACGACGGCGGCGTGATCGTCGAGCTCGACACCGCGAGCGTCGCGCGCGCCGTCGCGACGGTCCGCGAGCGAGGGATCACGGCGGTCGCGGTCGGGCTGCTGCACGCCGACGCGGACGGCGAGCACGAGCGCGCGATCGGCGACGCGCTGCGCGAGGCGATCCCGGACGTCGAGGTCTCGCTCTCCTCGGAGATCGACCCGCAGTATCGCGAGTACGAACGCTTCTCGACGACCGTCGTGAACGCGGCGCTCGCCCCGATCGTGCAGGCGTACCTCGAGCGCGTCGCGCGCGGCGTCCGTGCCGCAGGGGTGCAGGCGCCGATCTTCGTGATGCGCTCCGACGGCGGGATGGCGGCGCTGAAGTCGGCATCGCGCCGTCCCGCGACGCTGATCGAGAGCGGCCCCGCCAGCGGCGTGATCGGCGCCGCGTTCGTCGGGCGCGCGCTCGGGATCGAGAACGTGCTCTCGTTCGACATGGGCGGAACGACCGCGAAGGCGGGGACCGTCTTCGGCGGCGTCCCGGCGATCAGCGCGTCGTTCGAAGCCGCCGGCTCGACGCACAGCGGCCGCTCCGTCAAGGGCAGCGGCTATCCGGTGCGGTTTCCGTTCGTCGATCTCGCCGAGGTCAGCGCCGGCGGCGGAACGATCGCGTGGGTCGACGCGGCGGGGACGCTGCGCGTCGGACCGCTCTCGGCGGGCGCCGATCCCGGACCCGCCTGCTACGGCAGCGGCGACCGGCCGACCGTGACCGACGCGAACGTCGTGCTGCGCCGCCTGAACCCGCGCGCGCTCCTCGACGGCGCGTTTCCGATCGACGCGGAGCGCTCGCGCACTGCGGTGGCGGCGGTCGCCGCGCCGGTCGGCGGCGACGTCGAGCGCGCGGCGGCGGGGATCGCGGCGCTGGTCGACGCGGAGATGGCGAAGGTGCTGCGCATCGTCTCGGTGGAGCGCGGCTACGATCCGCGCGACTTCACGCTGCTCGCCTTCGGCGGCGGCGGCCCGCTGCACGCCTGCGCGGTCGCATCGGAGATCGGCGTCCGGCGCGTCGTCGTCCCTCCGCTGCCCGGCGTGTTCTCGGCCTACGGTCTGCTCGCGGCCGACGTCCGCGTCACGGCGGTCCGTTCGATCGTCGCGCCGGCCGACGGAGAGACGTGGTCGCGCGCGCGGAAGCTCTTCGACGCGCTGGCCCGGGAAGGCGATGCCGCGCTCGGCGACCAGGGCGTCGCGAAAGCCGACCGCGGCTTCGTGCGGGAGCTCGACCTCCGCTACGTCGGCCAGTCGACGGAGCTCGCGGTCACGGCTCCGCGCTCCCTCGACGAGGCGGTCGAGACGTTTCACCAGCGGCACGAGCAGCGCTACGG
>DASWSC010000074.1:0-7841 GCA_036402855.1 Candidatus Elarobacter sp.
CTCGACGTCGATCTGCGCGTCGTGACGATCCCCCGGCGCGACGATCCGGAGACGCGCGCCGCAATCGACGCGCTGGCGGCCGTTGCCGCCGCGGCCGGTGGGACGCTCGTCGCAGAGATCGCCGAGGATGCCGCCGCGCGCGCCGTCGCCTTGCTGATCGACGGCGACGTCCTGGCCGTGGAGTCGCCGCGACGAAAGCGGGCGCGCTGGTTCGGGAAGCCCTCGTTCGCCGTTCGCGCGCTCGCCGCGGGCGCCCGTGAGCTGCTCGTGCTGGCGCCGCGCGACGGCGAGACGAGCGTCAGAGATAGTAGCTGACGCCGAGCCCGAACGTGCGGTACTTTCCGGTCGACGCGGTCGGCGAGAACGCGGTCGATGCGTCGATCTGCAGCCGCGGGCCGGCGTCGTGATAGGCGCCGAACATGTATTGTGTCCGCGCCGCCGTCCCCGGCCCGATCGCCTGCGAATACGTCGCGATCTCGGCGAAGAGCCCGTTCGCGTTCGGCAGCGAGGCGCCGAGAACGAGCGACGGGACGAACGACGACCACCGCTGCGGCCCGTTCGTCAGCGAGCTGGTCGCCAGCGTCGTCGCCAGCGAGAACACCGGGGTGAGGGTGTACGACGCGTTGAGCGCGTAGGTCGCGTTCGTGCCGTTCGCCGACTGGCCGTTGAGACCGGTCGGGACACTGAAGAACGCCTGACCGCCCCAGACGAGCTTCGCCGTGTAGCCGAAGACGTACTTGAGCCCGGCGCCCGCGTCGGTGCTTCCCGTCGTGACGGCGCCCGCGTTCATGCGCACCAGGTTCGGCGGAGCGATCTGCAGCTCGAGCGCGGGAATCGCCGTGCCCGCCCGGATCAAAGCGCTCGGGTACGAGACGGTGTTGCCCGTGCCGGTGAAGGCGGTGTTCGCGTAGCCGGTCTCGATCTCGACGTGGTTCGGCCGCACGGTGCAGACGGAGTTGGTGACCGAGGGACGCCCGACGATCGCCGAGATCGAGGTGCACGGGTCGTTGTTCCCGAGCGCCGGGCCGATCGGGTTCGGTGCCGGCGAGGCGGACGGCGGCGCCGACGGCGCCGGCACCACCTGAGCGGGCGCGGCGAGCGGGAGCACCACGGCGAGCGCGGCGGCGAACGCCGCGGAACGTCGCCTCACCGCGCCGGAGCTCGCTGCGCATCGAGCGCGCGGTTGAGCTCGAAGACGTTGACGTGCGGCTCGCCGAGGACACCGAACTGGCGCGACACCACGTGCGCGTCGATGAGGCTGCGCACGCGGCCGAGCGGGATGCGGCGCGCCTCGGCGACGCGCGGCGCCTGGTAGTACGCGCCGGCCGGCGAGACGTCGGGATCGATCCCGCTCGCGCTGCTGGTCACGAGATCCATCGGCACGGGCCCCGTCGCATGGGGATTCGCTTTCCGCAGCGCATCGAGCGTCCTCTTCGTCGTGTCGAGAAGCTTCTTGCTCGCCGGCCCGAGATTCGTGCCGCCGGTCGAGGTCGGGTCGTAGCCCGCGCCGGCAGCGGACGGCCGCCCGTGAAAGTATCGCGGCGCGGTCCAGCGCTGGCCGACGAGCTCGGAGCCGATGAGCTTCCCGTTCTCGTCGTACACCAGCGAGCCTTGCGCCTGATGATGGAACAACAGCGTCCCCGCGCCCCAGATGGCGACCGGGTAGACCAGCCCCAGCACCATGACGGAGACGATCGTGTAGAGCACCGAGGTGACGATGTGCCTCAGCGTGCTCTCGGCGCGCGAAGCGACGTCGTCCGGAGTGGCAGCCATGCGTTCAGTGCGCTCCCGTGAGCCGAAGCCCGACCAAGATGAGATCGATCGCCTTGATCCCGGCGAACGGAACGATCATCCCGCCGACGCCGTAGACCAGCACGTTCTCGCGCAGCACCGCGTCGGCGCCACGCGGGCGGTACGCGACGCCGCGCAGCGCGAGCGGGATCAGCGCGACGATGATCAGCGCGTTGAAGATGACCGCCGAGAGGATCGCGCTGTGCGGCGTCGCGAGGCGCATCACGTTCAGCGCGTCCATCGCCGGGTACGCCGCCGTGAACATCGCCGGCAAGATGGCGAAGTACTTCGCGATGTCGTTGGCGATCGAGAACGTCGTGAGCGAGCCGCGCGTCATGAGGAGCTGCTTGCCGATCTCGACCACCTCGATGAGCTTCGTCGGATCGGAGTCGAGGTCGACCATGTTCGCCGCCTCTTTGGCCGCCTGCGTCCCGCTGTTCATCGCGACGCCGACGTCGGCTTGCGCCAGCGCGGGAGCGTCGTTCGTCCCGTCGCCGGTCATCGCGACCAGCCGGCCTTCGTGCTGCTCGCGCTTGATCAAGGTCATCTTCGTCTCGGGCGTCGCCTCGGCGAGGAAGTCGTCGACGCCCGCGTCGCGCGCGATCGCGGCGGCGGTGAGCGGGTTGTCGCCGGTGATCATGACCGTGCGAATCCCCATCGCGCGCAGCCGGTCGAACCGCTCGCGCATGTTGGGCTTGAGGACGTCGCGCAGCGCGATCATTCCGAGGATCCGCGTGCGGTCGGCGAGGAGGAGCGGCGTACCGCCCGCGCGCGCGACCCGCTCCACCTCGGGGAGCAGCACCCCGCAGACCCCGGCGGCGCCGCCGGGCGCGTTCGCCGCGACCCACGCGCGCACCGCGTCGGGTGCCCCTTTGCGAAGCTGCGCGCCGCCGGCGTAGTCGACGCCCGACATGCGCGTGTAGGCGCTGAACGGGACGGTCGTCGCGCCCGCCGGGAGATCGGCCGTCGCTTCGTTCGGCGGGCCGCCGCGCGTTGCGGCGAGCCGCACGATCGAGCGGCCTTCGGGCGTCTCGTCGGCGAGTGAGGCGACGTACGCCGCGCGAACGGCCTCGGCCTCGGAGACGCCCGGCGCGGCGACGACCTCGGTCGCCTGGCGGTTGCCGAGCGTGATCGTCCCCGTCTTGTCGAGCAGCAGCGTGTCGACGTCGCCGGCTGCCTCGACCGCGCGGCCCGACATCGCGAGGACGTTCCGCTGCAGCACCCGATCCATCCCCGCGATGCCGATCGCGCTGAGCAGCCCGCCGATCGTCGTGGGGATGAGGCACACGAGCAGCGCGATCAAGACCACGACGCTCGGTACGGCGCCCGCGTAGAGCGAGAACGGCGCCAGCGTCGCGACCGCGATGGTGAAGACGATCGTGAGCCCGGCGAGCAGGATGGAGAGCGCGATCTCGTTCGGCGTCTTCTGCCGCTGCGCGCCCTCGACGAGCGAGATCATCCGGTCGAGGAAGCTGTCGCCGGGGTTCGCGCCGACCACGTAGACGATGCGATCGGAGAGGACGCGGGTCCCGCCGGTCACGGAAGAGCGGTCGCCGCCCGCTTCACGGATCACCGGCGCCGACTCTCCGGTGATCGCCGACTCGTCGACCGTCGCGGCGCCCTCGACGATCTCGCCGTCGGTCGCGATGACGTCGTTCGCTTCGGCGACGACGCGGTCGCCGCGCCGCAGGTCGGCCGCCGCGACCCGCTCTTCGCGCGTCCCGGTCAGCCGTCGCGCGGTCGTCTCGGTCTTGGTGCGGCGGAGGTAGTCGGCTTGCGCCTTGCCACGGCCTTCCGCCATCGCCTCGGCGAAGTTCGCGAAGAGCACCGTGAACCACAGCCAGGCGGAGATCGCCAGGTCGAACGGTGCCTCCCCGGTGCGCGCATCGACAAAGGCGAACAGCAGCGTGACCAGCGCACCGGCTTCGACGACGAACATCACGGGGTTGCGCAGTTGCACGCGGGGGTCGAGCTTGGCGAACGATGCGACGATCGCCGGCCGGAGGATCGCGGCGTCCAGGAGCGAGCGCGAACGCGTGACCATCAGAACGTCCTTCCTTGGAGGCTGAGGAGGTGCTCGACGATCGGCCCCAGCGCGTCGGCCGGGAAGAACGTGAGCGCGCCGACGATCACGATCACGCCGATCAGCAACGCCACGAAGATCGGGGTCGTCGTGCGGAACGTGCCGGCGGTCGTCGCGACGGCTTGCTTCCCGACGAGCGAGCCCGCCAGCGCGAGGACCGGGACGATGATCGCGATGCGCCCGAACAGCATCACGATGCCGCCCGAGACGTTCCACCAGAGGTTCGGTCCCAGACCGGCGAACGCCGACCCGTTGTTGTTCGCCATCGACGAGTACGCGTACAGCAGCTCGCTGAACCCGTGCAGTCCGCCGTTGTTCAGCGTCGCGAGCCCGGCCGGGAGCACCGACGCGATCCCCGCCGGAACCAGCGCCAGCACCGGGACGATCAGCGCCGCCAGGATGGCGAGCAGGACTTCACGGCGCTCGATCTTCTTTCCGAGATACTCCGGGGTGCGGCCGACCATCAAGCCGGCGATGAACACCGTCAGCACCGTATCGTACATGATCCCGTAGAAGCCGGAACCCACGCCGCCGAAGACGACCTCGCCCATCTGCATGTCGAACATCGGGACCAACCCGCCCAGCGCGGTGAACGAGTCGTGCATCGCGTTGACGGCGCCGCACGACGTGTCGGTGGTCATGACCGCGAACAGCGCCGAGGCCGCGATCCCGAACCGCGTCTCCTTCCCTTCCATGTTCCCGCCTTGCAGTCCGAGCGCGTGGATCGCGGGATTCCCCGCCGCCTCGGCCCCGTACGCGACGACGAAGCCGCCGGCGAAGAGCACGGTCATCGCTGCGAAGAGCGCCCAGCCCTGGCGCTGGTCCTTCACGTAGCGCCCGAAGGTATACGTGAGCGCACCGCCGAGCATGAACATCGTCACCAGCTCGATCAGATCGCTGAGCCCGGTCGGGTTCTCCCAAGGCGCCGCGGAGTTCGCGTTGACGAAGCCGCCGCCGTTGGTCCCCAGCTCCTTGATGATCTCTTGCGACGCCATCGGCCCTTGCGGGATCGACTGCGTCACGCCCTCGAACGTCGTCGCGGCCGGATAGGCGTCGAAGTTCTGCGGGATCCCTTGCCACAGCAGAAGCAGCGCCCCGGCAACCGCGATCGGGAGCAGCACGTAGATGCACGCGCGGGTGAGGTCGACCCAGAAGTTTCCGATGGTCGTCATCCCGCGGCGCGCGAGCGCTCGCATGAGCGCGATGGCGATCGCGATTCCGGTTCCCGCCGAGACGAAGTTGTGCCATGCGAGGCCGGCCATCTGCGAGAGATAGCTCATCGTCGACTCGCCGCCGTAGAACTGCCAGTTCGTGTTCGTCACGAACGAGATCGCGGTGTTCCAGGCGAGATCGGGAGCGAGGTTTCCGAACCGCTGCGGGTTCAGCGGCAAGAACGCCTGCAGCCGCAGCAGCGCGTACAGATACGCGAAACCGACCAGTGAGAACGCGATCACCGCGAACGCGTAGCCTTTCCAGCCCATCTCGCGCTGCGGATCGATCCGGCTGACGCGGTAGATCAGACGCTCCACCGGCCCGAGGACCGGCGTAAGGAACACCCGGTCGCCCTCGAAGACACGCGCCATGTAGATGCCGGCCGGTTTGACGAGGAGGCACACGAGCCCGAAGACGACGGCGGCTTGGATCCAGCCGATGACGGTCACGCGTTCGTCACCCTGCTGAGAAGCGCGTTCATATCTTCGCGCAGCCGGCGACGTAGCGGTCGAGCAGCCAGAACGAGAGCGCGCTGAGGACGAGCAGCCCGATCTCGACCGCGGCGGGATTCGTGAACGACGGCATCCCACCGATCGTAGCGGGCGGCGACGCGGCGCGGTATCCGCCGATCGGCCGAACCGTTCGGCCGAAGGCTACGGCCTCAGATCAGCAGACGTCGTCCGGGAGCGACCAGCCTGGAGCTGCGGAGCGGGTGCGGCGATACGCGGCAAGCTCGACCGGCGCATTGCGGGCGTCCATGGCACGCTCGCGCATCTCCAGGACCAGTTCGGCGGCACGCTCGCGGGCGGAGTCGGCGACCTGCTGCGCCCGGCGGAGACGTTGCTCTTCCCGGCGGCGACGCTCGTCGATCATGTCCCTCTGGTACCCCGCCGAGCGCGTGGCCCAGCGAGCAAGCGTAGCGCCGCGGCGCGTCCGTGCGGCGCAGCCCCTTCCGTTAAGTCTCGGGCAACCGCCCGGCGGACGAAAGCGAGCCAACCCCCCGCCGTCTAATGACTTTCCCAGAAACAGGAAGGAGGCTGCGTTGGCTTACGAGGTGATCAAGCGCGTCAGCGGACGCGCCTACCGCTATCGGGTCGAGAGCTTTCGGGACCCCGAGACCCGCCGCGTGCGCGGCCGCTGGACGTATCTCGGGCGCGTCGATCCGGCGGACGCCGGCCTTCCGGAGCGCCCTGCCAAGCCCAGCTCGCGCGACCGCCTGCTCGAGGCCGTTGCGCGGCTCCTCGCCAACGGCGACGCCGAATCGCTCTCGGCCGGTTCGATCGCCCGCGAAGCCGGCGTGGCGTACGGGACGTTCTACCGCTACTTCACCGATCGCGCGCACGCCGTGCGCGAGACGCTGCTCCGCCACGGTCCCTCCCTGGCCGAGGTGCACGGACGGTTCGGCCTCACGCCCGGGACGCGCGACGAAGAGCGCGCGCGCATTTCGTCGTGGCTGCGCGAGACGGCACACGACGCCGGCCGCCGGCGGGGCGTCGTGCGCGCCTGGCACGTGTACTCGAACGCCGACGAAGCGGTGCTGAAAGCGCGGCGCGACGCCGTGGATGCCGCCGTCGAGCGCGTCGCCGCGCATCTGGACGGACTCCGCGCCGGCGGCCTCACCTCGATCACCTCGTCGCGCTTCGCCGCGTACGCGCTGGTCGCGCTCGTCGTCGCGCTCGGCCGCGACGCCGCCCTCGAAGAGAACCTCGCCGAAGCGAAGGTCGACGGCCTCGTCGCGCTCGCCTGGGAGCTGTGCGGGCTGAGCTGACTACCGGGCGCTGACGCCGGCTTCGCGACGCACGCGATCCCACGTCGCGCGAGTCAGCGAGAAGAGCAGCACGTCGACGTGGCGGCCACGGATCACCGCGCCGCTGCGCAGCATGCGCTCCTCACGAAATCCCGTCCGGTCGAGGACGCCGCGCGAGGCGGTGTTCTCCGGCACGATGCAGGCTTGGATCTCTTCCAAATCGGCTGACAGGAACGTCTCGTCGATCACCGCGCCGAGCGCCTCGCTCGCGTAGCCTCTGCCGCGCGCCTCGGGCAGCAGGCTGTAGCCCACTTCGCCGATGCGCGGCGTCCGCTCGTTCACGCGCAGCGAGATCCAGCCGAGCGCCGCGGGCGGCTCACCGCTCTTCACGAGCCACTCGAATCGGCCGGTCGCTCCCGGCCGCAGCATCTTGGGACGCGCGCGCACCTGGCGCTCGAACTCCTCGACGCGGACGCGCGGAATGTCCTGATATTTCCGGAGATCGGGCGCGTTCAGCACGTCCCACAGCTCCCGCGCATTGCGCGCTTGCACCGGCACGAGCGTGACCCGTTCCACCTCGAGCGTCCTCATCGACCGGCCCTATTCTTCCCGGCCGAAGCGCGGCCTATCCCGCCCCTTGCCGCGCCGGCGCATCGCGTGAATCGCATCGCGGAGGAACCGAATGCAAGTCCGCTACGCGGGGACGGTCATGGACCGCCCCACCTTTTTCAGCTCGCGCCGATCGCATCACACGCACGAGCAGTTCAACGTCCGGCGTGACGACGGCTCGACGTTTCGCGTCGTCGACAACGTCTCGGTCGGGCCCAAGGTTCCGGCCCAGCCCGGCGACCGCGTCACGGTGGAGGGCGAGCTCGTGCACGACCATGGGAAACCGCTCGTCCACTGGACGCACCACGATCCGCGCGGGCGCCATCCGGGCGGTTTCATCGCGCTCGGCGGCCGCCTCTACGCGTGAGAGACGACGACGGGGCGAATCGCTGCGCCCCG
>DASWSC010000075.1:0-17051 GCA_036402855.1 Candidatus Elarobacter sp.
CATCATCTCCGGACTGCACCACCGGCCGGCGGAGGCCACCGGGGAATCGCTCGGGTTCAAGATCGT
Organism: Candidatus Elarobacter sp.; assembly: GCA_036402855.1. GTDB lineage: Bacteria > Vulcanimicrobiota > Vulcanimicrobiia > Vulcanimicrobiales > Vulcanimicrobiaceae > Vulcanimicrobium. Next base: position 67 of record DASWSC010000075.1, read on the forward strand.
CACCGGCCGCGGCACGCTGGTGCTTCCCGGCGTGCAGGTCGTGCGCCGTCTCTCCCTCGACCTGCGCGAGTCGGAACTGCAGATCGCCTGCGTGACGCAGCAAGGGATCCCGGTCCACATCAAGGGCGTCGTGATCTACAAGGTCGGCGACGACTTCGTCTCGATCGCGAACGCGGCGCGCCGCTTCCTCGATCAACAGGACCGGATGGACCAGCGGATCCAGCAAGTCTTCGCGGGGCACTTGCGCGCGATCTGCGGCTCGCTGACGGTCGAGGACCTCATCCGCGAGCGCGACAAGCTGACCGAAGCGACGCGCGGTGCTTCCGGCACCGAGATGGAGAAGCTGGGCCTCATCGTCGACTCGCTGCAGATTCAAGAGATCGACGACCCGACCGGCTACATCGAGAACCTCGCCAAGCCGCATGCGGCGACCGTGCAGCGCGATGCGCGCATCGCGCAGGCGCAGGCCGACCAGGAAGCGACCCAGCGCGAGCAAGAGGCGGCGGCGCTCAAGGCGCAGGCGCAGCGCGACAGCAAGATCAAGCAGGCCGGCTTCCAAGCCGAGGTCGACAAAGCCGCGGCGCAGGCGAAGCAGTCCGGCCCGCTGGCCGACGCCGTGGCGCGCCAGCAGGTGGTCGTCGAGGAGACGAAGATCGTCGAGCTCGACGCCCACAAGAAGGAGCAAGAGCTGCTGGTCTCCGTGCGCAAGCCGGCCGACGCAAGCGCCTACGAGAAGACGGTGCTCGCGACCGCGCAGCGCGACGCCGACATCGCGTCCGCCGAGGCGCGCGCGAAGCAGATCGAGCTGCAGGCGCAGGCCGACGCGACGCGCATCAAGCTGGCCGCCGACGCCGACTCGCAGAAGACCAAGATGATCGGTGAGGCGGAAGGCGACGCGATCCGCGCGCGCGGCATGGCCGAAGGCGACGCGATCAGCGCGAAGGGCCTCGCCGAAGCGCAGGCGATCAAGGCGCGCGCCGAGGCGCTCGCGCAGAACCAGGAAGCGGTCATCGCGCAGCAGCTCGCGGAGCACTGGCCGGCGATCGTCGAGGCCGGCGCCAAGGCGTTCAACAACATCGATCAGATGATCGTGATGAACGGCGCCGACGGGATCTCGGAGATTCTCGGCAAGGTGCTCACCCAAGGCGTCGCCGGGATGCAGATGGCGCGCAACCTGCTCGCGCGCACCAAATCCGGCACCGACTTCACCACGCCGCCCGCGCCGAACGGCAGCGCGATCCAGCCGGCGGCGACGACGGACACGAAGTGAGTCTCTGGACCAGGATCGTCCGGCTCGTCACCGGCGAGGCGCGCTCGCAGATCGCGCGCCTCGACGATCCGTCGGCCTCGGTCGACGCGGCGTACCGCGCGCAGCTCGAGATCGTCGACGAGGTGCGCAGCCGGCTGGTCGAGCTGTTGACGGCGCGCAAACGCTTGGAGATGCAGCTCGCGGTCTACGAGCGCAGTGCCACGCAGCACGACGCGGTCGAGGCGTTTCGCGCCGAGATCGACGAGCTGCGCGGCCGTGAGGACGGGCTCGCGGCCGCCGCCGACGAGCTGCGCCGGCGCGCCGACGCGCTGCGGGCCGAGCGCGACATCACCCGCGCACGGGTCGCCGCGGCAAAGGCGGGGATCGCGGCCCACGGCGCGATCGCCGGAATCGACTCCCAGCACGCCGAGATCCGAACGCTCCTCGACGACGCACGCGAACGCACCATGGCGCTGCAGGCGCGCGCCGCAGCGCTCGCGGAGCTGGTCGATCGCGATCGCGGGGCGGCGCCGGGCCCGAGCACGGTCGTCCGCGCCACGATCGACCCGGACGGGCCCGCGGAGCTGGCCCGCCCCAGCGAGTGACCGTCGTGCCGCTCCTCCTCGCCGCGACGCCCGCGAGCGCGAGCGCCGAGGCGGCCGGCGCGCTGCTCGCCGTCTTCCTGGTCGTCGTCGCGATCGTCTGCGCGCTCGCGCTCTACTTCGTACCGTCGGTGGTCGCGTTCAGCCGGCGCGTTCCGCACAAGTGGGGCGTCGTGCTCGTCAACGTCTTCGTCGGCTGGACGGTGCTCGGCTGGCTCTGGTCGCTGCTATGGGCGCTCCAGAACGGTCCGCGCCCGCAGATCCCGATCCCCGAACCGCTCGCGCCGCCGTCGCCGTCGGCGGGCGACACGCTCTATCTCACCGCGCCGCTGCAGCCGGTCGTGGCGCCGGGCGTCGTAAAACGCGCCAATGAGACGTTCTACTGGGTGGTGCCGCGGGCCGATCTCCTCGCCGAGCAAAAGGACACGGACTACGACGCTCAGACGAACCAGACCGCGGTCCAGGTCTTCAGCGGGATCAACGATGCGTGGGGAAACTTCCACCTCCAAGAGGCGCACCGGCTCGCCGTCGATCTGGAAGACTCCGGGATGCTCGCGCTCTCCGATCAGCGAGCGCTCTTTCTGGGCAACCGGCTCACCATCGAGATCGCATACGACGACGTCGCGGCGGTCGCGACGTTTCGCGACGGATTCCGAATCAACCGCAAGAGCGCGGCGCCCGTGATCGTGCGAACCGGCTCGCCGCGCGAAGCGGGCGTGCTGCAGCGCCTGATCAACGGCGAGATCGGCCCGCGTCTCGCGACCGCGCCGGCGAACGTTCTTCCGCCCGGTCCAGCGAGGCCGTGAGCGCGGCACCGCGCTTGAAGAGGAACAGTTCGAAGACCGTCGTCCAGCTCTGCCCGCCGTCTGCGGAACGCTCGAGAACTTGCCGACCGGCGCCCGGACCGATGAGCTCCCACCAGATCCGCGACCGTTCCGGTGCATCGGGATTGCGCGTGAACGTGAACCGGTGGTCGTCGTACGAAGTCAGCTCGCCGCCCGGGATCTCGGCCGGATTCGGGAGCCGGTTGAAGTAGGGTTGTTCCAGCTTCCCGTCCGGGCGCAGCCGGATGAGCGCGGTTCCGGCGGTCCCGTCGAGACCCGAGAAGTACTCCGTCAAAACGCAGTCGCGGCCGAGACGAATCCGCTCGTGCGCTGAGACGCGATTGGCTTTGTAGCCCGTCCAGTCGCCGACCCAACGCGAAAGCCCGAGCTTCTGCGCGTAGACGCACATCGGTGCCGGCGCCGCCGCACCCGAAGACGACCCGGCGAGCATCACCATCGCTCCCGCGAGGAGCGCAACGCGTGTACCCATCATTGTTCCGGCCTCCGACCTGCGGCGCCGAATCTACGTCGGCCGATCCAGCGGAGCCTTTGAGCAAGGTGACGTGTTGCTGACGCGGCGTCAGAAGAAGGGGTTGTGGGCTTTCTCCTCGCCGATCGTGCTCGGGGGGCCGTGGCCCGGCATGACGACCGTCTCGTCGGCGAGCGAGAACAGCTTGAACCGCACGCCGGCGATCAGGTCGTCGTAGGTCGAGACGTCGGCGAAGATCCCGCCGATCGAGCCGGCGAACAACGTGTCGCCGCTGAACACGGTGGAGCGGAAGAGGAAGCACGACGAGCCGTCGGTGTGACCCGGCGTGTGCAGCATCCGGATCGCCGCGTCGTCGCCGAACGGCAGCTCGTCGCCGTCGGCGATCGGCGTCGCGCGCTGCGCGAGCGGTCCGATCGCGTGCGCGTCGGCGCGGTGCATGACGATCTCGGCGTTCGGGAAGCTGCGCGCGACGTCCGCGGTCGCGTCGCAGTGGTCGGCGTGCTTGTGCGTGATCAGGATGTAGCGGAGCGCGTACGGGCCTTCGTTCACGGCGTCGAGCAGCGTCTTCGGCAAGCCGGCGGGATCGACGATCGCCGCCGTCTTGCCGTCCTCGAGGAAGAACAGGTAGCCGGTCGAGGGGTGCGGGTCGTGCGGGTGATGACGCACGTCCGGCGGCACCTCGGCGCCGGGATACCAGCGGCGCGCCGCGGCGTCGGCGAACTTGCCGGGGTCGAGGCGGAGCGCGCCGGCGAGCGCGCGCGCCTGGTCCTCCGTCGGGACGCCGTCGCCTTTGAGCCATCCCTTGATCGCCCGCGCGTCGAGGCCGAGCCGGTGGGCCAGCTCCTCGGCGTCGAGGCGCGCCCCGCGCATCGCCTTCCGCAGGATGTCGGAGGGGTCGTCCTCGAGGCCGATGGCCGGCCAGCCGGCGGTCGCGCTCATCCCCGCGCCTTCTCGCCGAACCGGACGCAACCCGGCCCGGGTTGAAGAGGGCGGCATGCCCGCTCCCACCCACTCGAAGGTCATCATCATCGGCTCCGGACCGGCCGGCCTGACGGCCGCCGTCTACGCCGCCCGCGCGAACCTCGCGCCGATCGTGTTCGCGGGCCACATGTACGGCGGGCAGCTCATGTTGACGACCGAGGTCGAGAACTACCCCGGCTTCCCGGACGGCATCATGGGGCCGGAGCTGATGGAGGCCTTCCGCGCGCAAGCGGAGCGGTTCGGCTCGGTGATCCACAACGTCGACGTCACCGAGGTCGACTTGTCGGTGCGGCCGTTCGTGGTGCGCACCGCCGAAGACGAGTACACGGCCGACAGCGTGATCGTCGCGACCGGCGCGAGCGCGCGCTGGCTCGAGATTCCGGGCGAAGCGCGGCTGCGCGGGCGTGGCGTCTCGACCTGCGCGACGTGCGACGGCGCGTTCTTCCGGCAGAAGCACATCGTCGTCGTGGGCGGCGGCGACTCGGCGATGGAGGAGGCGCTGTTCCTCACGCGCTTCGGGAGCAAGGTGACGGTGATCCACCGCCGCGAGAGCCTGCGCGCGTCGAAGATCATGGCCGAGCGCGCGCTCAAGCACGAGAAGATCGCGTTCATCTGGAACACCGCGGTCACCGAGGTACTCGGCGAGGACGCGACCGGCGCGCTGCGACTGAAGAACCTGGTGAGCGGCGAAGACTCCGTGCTCGCCGCCGACGCGCTGTTCATCGCGATCGGGCACGACCCGAACACGGGGATCTTCCGCGGTCAGCTCGAGCTCGATCAGGCGGGGTACATCGTGAGCGAAGACGGCGTGCGCACGAACATCGAAGGGGTGTTCGTCGCGGGCGACGTCTACGACATCCGCTACAAGCAGGCCGTGACGGCCGCTGGCTCCGGGTGCAGGGCCGCGATCGACGTCGAGAAGTATCTGGAGTCGCTCGAAGCCGAGCATGCCTCCGCCGTTCCGGCGTGAGCGAGGAGAGCGCCGGCGAGGCGCGGACGGCGCTTCGCACGTACCCACACGCCGTCGATGCGTTCCGGCGGATGGACGGGCTCGAAGCGCTGCAGATGATGCTGCGCGGAGAGATCCCGACCACGAACATCACGCGCTGGATGAACTTCTCGCTGGAGACGGCCGAGCGCGGCCACGTCGTGTTCTCGATGATCCCGGAGGAGAAGCTCTACAACATGATCGGGTCGGTGCACGGCGGGATCATCACGACGCTGCTGGACAACGCGCTCGGCAGCGCGGTGCAATCGGTTCTGCCCGCCGGCCGCGTCGCGACGACGATGGACCTGCACACGCGCTTTCACCGGCCGGTGACCGCCGCGACCGGAAAGGTGTTCGCCGACGCGCGCGTCGTGCACGCCGGGCGCCGTAGCGCAACCTCGGAAGCACACCTGGTCGACGCCCGCGGCACGGTGTACGCGACCGGGACGTCGACCCTCATGATCCTCGAGGACAAAGCGGCGGGCTGAGCCCGCGGAAGGTGCGGCCGGCGAGAGGAGACCCAGGTCCGGCGTAGTATTCTCATTTTTGATAATGCGTACAGGAACGGCATCGGGTACGGCGCTGCGCGCGTTCGCGCACCCGGCGCGAATTCGCATGATGGCGGAGCTCGCGGGGCGAGACGGGCTCTCGGCGGCGGAGCTGCACGCCGCGCTCGGAGACGTCCCGCTTCCCTCGCTGTACCGCCATCTCGACGCGCTGCTCCACGCCGAGATCATCGGCGTCGTCGAGACGCGCGACGCGCGTGGTCCCGCCGAGCGGGTGTTCGCGCTGCGCCAAGGCGAGATCCAGGACGACCTGCGGGCCGATCGCCCGAACGCGCTACGCGTCTTCACGGCATTCTGTACCACGCTGCTCGCCCAGTTCTCGCGCTATATCCGCTCGGCGACGCGCCGCGGCGTTCGGCCCGTCTTTCGCGGCTGGGCGGTCTACGCGAACGACGCCGAGTTCGAACGTCTCACCGCCGCGTTCATCGCGCTCGCCGAGCGCGCCGAACGTACTCCCCATACCAGCGGCCGCACACGGCGGTACGTCTACGTCGTCACCATCCCGGAGGCTTGATCAACGCCGTGCTTCGCTTCGCGATCGCTTCTCTCGCCCTCGCCGTCGTCGTCTCGGCCGCCGCCCCGAGCGCCGGTGCGGCGCCGGTTCGGCCGCCCGACGGCACCTACCGGTACGAGCTCCGCGTCGGCGGTACACTCGGCGGCAGGAGCACCCTGGTCGTGCGCGGGACCGCCGACGCGGTGACCGTCGACGACACCTCCGAGTTCACCGTCGCGGCCGCCGCTTCGCACGCGGTCGCCACGTACACCGCCGCCGCGCTGACGCCGTCCGGCTACGTCGCCGACGTCACGGGCGGGATTCGCCCGCAGCACGTCACGGCCGGCTTCGCGCCGGGGACGGTGACGTTCCGATCCGGCGGCCAGAGCATCGACGTGCCGGCCGACGCGAGCGCTCCGCTCGAACTGGTCGGAGACAACTTCACCGGAACGATGGTGATGGTCCCGGCGGTCATCGCCGCGGCGGGTGCGCAGCGGTTCACGCTGGCCCTCCTCGCGGGCGGAAAGCCGGTCGTCGTCTCCGTCGTCGCCGGGCCGCCGCCGCAGCGGCCGAGCGGTGTCCCCGCCGTCGACGTCGCGCTCTCGGTCGACGTCGCGGGGCTGCGCGAAGTCTACTGGTACGACCCCGCGACGTTCGTCGTCGACCTGCTCGCGATCCCCGCCCAAGGCGCCGAGTTCCGCCTCGTCGGGCGCGACGCGTCGGTCGCCGTCGCGCCGTCCCCGGTGCCGACCCCGCGGCCTACCCCGCTTCCGACCGACGCGCCGAACTTCCGCAGCGAGGACGTGAGCTTCACGTCCGCCGACGGAACACGTCTCGCCGGGACGCTGACGATCCCGAACGGACGCCGGCGCTTCGGGGCGGTGATCCTGATCCACGGCAGCGGCGCGCTCGACCGCGACGAGACCATCGGACCGAACAAGATCTTTCTGCAGCTCAGCAACGCGATCTCGAACGCGGGCTTCGTGGTGCTCCGTTACGACAAGCGGGGCGTCGGAGAGAGCCGTCCCGCCGGGCCGCACACCCGCGACGCGCTCCTCGCCGATGTGCGGGCCGCGCTGGCGTACGCGCGCGGACGGCGCGAAGTCGATCCGCGGCGCGTCGTCCTGCTCGGGCACAGCGAGGGTGCCGAGCTGGCACCGACGATCGCCGCGCACGACGCGCGCGTCGCGGGCGTGATCCTCATGGCCGCTCCGGCGCTTCCGCTCGCGCAGATCTCGATGCGCCAGATCCTCGCGGCGCTGCCGCCGGACCAGCGAGCCGCCGGCGAGCGCGCGGAGACCGAAGCCCTGCAAAAGATCCGTTCCACGACGGATGCGCGGAACGCGTGGTACCGCTCGTCGCTCGACATCGACCCGGCGGTCGACATCGCGCGCGGCCACGCACCGATCCTGCTGCTGCAGGGCGAATCCGATATCCAGGTGCTGCCTGCCGACATGCCGCGTCTCGTCGCCGCCGCGCGCCCCGCGCATGCGCTCACCGTGAAGACGTTCTCCGGCTTGGATCATCTCTTCGAGCCGATCCCCGACGCCGAAGCCACGACGCCGCAACGCTCGCTCGCGTGGTATCTCGCGAAGCCCGAACGGATCGATCCGCGCGTGACGGCGGCGATCAGGTCTTGGCTGAAGCGGATCTGATCGCGGCGCGGATGCGCGGGTAGGTCCCGCAGCGGCAGATGTGTCCGGCCATCCCGGCGTCGATCTGCGGATCGGTCGGATGCGGCTGCTCGCGCAGCAGGCGTGTCGCCTCGATGAGCATCCCGCTCTGGCAGTAGCGGCACTGCGCGACGTCCTCGCCGACCCACGCCCGCTGCAGCGCGGCGCCGGCGGGATCGGCGGCGAGCCCTTCGATCGTGCGGATCGACGCGGTCTCGACCGTCCCGACCGGCGTGACGCAGCTCCGCATCGCCGCGCCGTTCACGTCGACGGTGCACGCGCCGCACTGCGCGATCCCGCAGCCGAATTTCGTCCCGGTCAGCCCGAGGACGTCGCGCAGGACCCACAGCAGCGGCATCGCCGGGTCGGCCTCGAACGAGGTCTTCTCACCGTTGACCGTCAGCGCGAACGCCCGCTTCATGCCGGAACCGCCGTTCCGCTCGTGCGGATCGGGAGCGCCCGCACCGGTGCGCCGGTCGCGGCGCGCACGGCGTTCGCGACCGCCGCGATCGCCGGCGGGACGGCCGACTCGCCGGCGCCGTACGGGCGCAGCGTGCTGCGCACCGGGATGACGACGATCTCCGGGCAGTCGGTCGTGCGGACGACGCGATAGGAGCCGAAGTTGCGCTGCTCGGCGCAGCCGCGCGCGAACGTGATCTGGTCGTGCAGCGCCGCGGTGAGACCCCAGACGATCCCGCCTTCGACCTGCGCGCGCAGCCCGCTTTCGTTGACGATCTGTCCGGCGTCGATCGCGCAGACGACGCGGTGTACGCGCACGCCGCCGTCGTCGCCGACCGACGCCTCGGCGACCGTCGCCGTCATCGCGCCGCCGAAATACGAGTTGCACGCGATCCCGCGCGCGACGCGGCGCCCGGGGCGGGCTTGGGGTGCGGTGCCCCAGCCCGCGCGCTCCGCGGCGAGCCGCAACACGGCGCGCAGACGGTCGCCGTTCGGAACCGGTCCGGCGCGGCGCTGAACGTTGCCGGGCGAAGGGATGAGCCGCATGCGCAGCGCGAGCGGGTCGGCGCCCGTCGCGTGCGCGAGCTCGTCGAGGAACGACTCGCGCGCGAAGACGCCGCCCGGATAGTCGACCGAACGCCAGGCGCCGGTCGGCACCGGTGCCGCGACGGGCGCGTAGCGCGCTTCGTGCGATGCGAACGCGTACGGAACGTCGTAGCCGCCCCACGGCGCGCCGTCCCAGACGTCTTTGTCGTTCAGATCGAGCGCGCCGAACATCGAGAGGTGGAACGTCGCGGTCGCGTGCTTCCACACGACCGGGAGCCCCGAGGCGTCGACCAGCGCGCCGAGCCGGTGGATCGCGGCGGGCTGGTACATGTCGTGTGCGACGTCGTCCTCGCGCGACCACACCGACTTCACCGGTGCGCCGGCGTTGCGCGCGATCTCGTACGCTTCGAGGATGAAGTCCCGCGCGATGCGCCGGCCGAACGCGCCGCCGGTGAGCAGCACGTTGACGTGCACGTCGGACGGGCTCAGCCCGGCGCGTTTCGCGATCTCCGTCCGGACGAGGTTGGCGCGCTGCGTCCCCGCCCAGACGTCGACGCGGCCTTGCCGTACCCACACGGTCGCGGTGAGCGGCTCCATCGCGACATGTGCTTGGAACGGGTAGCGATAGACGGCGTCGACGGCGCGGAGTCCGGCGGACGCTGCGTTCGGGGTCCCGCTGCTGAGCGTGACGCGACCGCCGCTCGCCATCGCGTCGTCGAGCTGTTTCCACATCGCCCGCGAGTCGAGCGTCGCGCAGCCTGCGTCGTCCCAGGTCGCCGCCAGCGCGTCGCGGCCGCGCAGCGCGGTCCACGTCGAGTCGGCGACGACGGCGATCCCGCTCGGCACGCGGACGACGTTGCGCACCCCTTCGACGGCGCGCGCCGCACGCTCGTCGATCCCGCGCAGGGTGCACGACGCATGCGGGGCCCGCACGACCGCCGCGTACAGCATCCCGGGGAGCCGGGCGTCGATGCCGTACTGCGCCCGCCCCTCGGCGATGTCGCGCGCATCGGCTTTCGCGACCGCCGTACCGACGAGGGTGAACGCGGCTTGGGGCTTCAGGGCGACGTTCGCGGGGACCGGTAGGCGCGCCGCATCCGCCAGCAGCGCGGTGTACGGGATCCGCGTGCCGCGCGGGTCGAGGACCGCGCCGCCTTCGGTCTTCAGCGTCGCCGGTGCGACGCCGAGCCGCGCAGCGGCGGCGGCGACCAGCATCGCGCGCGCCGTCGCACCGGCGATCCGCAGCGGAACCCAGCCGTCCGCGACGCTGTTGCTCCCCGAGGTCGCCATGTCGATCGCATCGGACGGCGTGGCAGTTTCGACGCGCACGGACGACCACGGGACGTCGAGCTCTTCGGCGACCAGCATGGGGAGCGAGGTGCGCACGCCTTGTCCCATCTCGGCCTTACCGGCGAGGATCGTGACGGTTCCGTCGTCGTGGAACGCCAGCCAGGGACCCGGCGCGAACGCGCTCGCGCTCGCGCGCACCGGAGCGTCACCGGCCGCGACCAGCACGAACGCCGCACCGGCCGAGAACAACCACTGCGCCCGGGTCTGCACGGCGTCATCGTACGGGGCGCCCCGGCCGCCGCGCAAGAAGGCGAGGCGTTGAAGGCCTCAAGAATTCATCAATGCGTGCGCGCGCGCAGGTCCTCGGCGTACGCTTGCGCGACCAGCGGCGCGTAGCGCTGCTCGACGACGCGGCGCTTGACCTTGAGCGTCGGCGAAAGCTCGCCGTCCTCGATCGTGAGATCGCGCGGCAGGATCGCGACCCGGTGCACCTGCTCGTACGCCGCCAGGTCGGCCGTGTTCGACTCGACCTCGCGGATCGTGAGCGCGCGCACCCGCGGGTCGGCTGCGACGTCGGCCGTCGGCGTCTCGGGCGCCAGCTCGAGCTTCGCGCGGACCAGCTCCCAGTTCGGTGCGACGAGCGCCGCCGGGTGCGGACGGTTGTCTCCGAACGCCATCACCTGACCGATGTAGATGGAGCGCTTGATCGCGGTCTCGATGCGGGCCGGGGAGATCCATTTGCCGCCGCTGCTCTTGAAGAGCTCTTTCTTGCGGTCGGTGATCACGAGATGACCGCGCGCGTCGATCGCGCCGATGTCGCCGGTCATGAACCAGCCGTCCGGCGTGAACGGCTGCTCGTCGGGCGGGACGTGATAGTAGCCCATCATCACGTTCGGGCCTTTGACGAGGATCTCGCCGTCCTCGGCGATCTTCAGCTCGACGCCGGCGACCGGAGGTCCCACGGTGCCCAACTCGTTGTCGTCGGGCCGGTTCACCGTGACGACCGGCGACGTCTCGGTCAGCCCGTAGCCCTCGAGCACGTGGACGCCCATCGCCGAGATCGTCAGCGCGGTGTCGCGGTGGAGCGGCGCGCTGCCGCTCACGAAGTACGCGAGCCGGTCGATCCCCATCATCGCCGGAATCTTGCTCAGCACGAGGCGCTTCGCCAGCGCATGCTTCGCGCGCAGCCCGGCGGTGAGGCCGCCGTCGCGGACCGCGCGCTCGTAGCGCGTTCCCACGTCGAGCGCCCAGGGGACCAGCTTCGCCTTGAGACCGCCCTCGGCGCGCGCCTTCCCGATGATCCCGGCGATCATCCGCTCGAAGATGCGCGGAACGAACGCGACGTAGTTCGGCCGGATCGCGCGCATGTCGTCGAGCAGCCGCTCCGGCGTCGTGACGTAGTGCGCGACCCCGTTCGAGAGATAGCCCAGCGCGTTCGTGTGCTCGTAGATGTGCGCGAACGGCAGCACCGAGAGCCCGATCTCGCCCGGGTGCATCCCGCTCGCCGACGGCGTGAACGCGCTCATGACGTCGGAGACGATGTTGCGGTGTGAGAGCATGACGCCCTTGGGCTGGCCGGTCGTTCCGGAGGTGTAGATCAGCACCGCGAGATCACCCGGTTCGACGGCGTCGTGATACGCGCGCAGCAGGACGTCTTGGCCGGCGAAGGCCGTCCCGGCCGCGACGAGCGCCTCGAACGAGTCGGGCCCCTCGCCCGCCAGCGTCACGATCGGCGGGGCCGCCGGGACGGCGGCACGGAGCCGCTCCGCGGTCGCGGGGTCGTCGACGAGGAGCAGCTTCGCCTCGCTGTCGGCGACGATGAACGCGACGTGGTCGTCGGCGGTCGTCGCGAACATCGGCACGACGACCGCCCCGGCGTAGAGGATCCCGAAGTCGGCGACGAGCCAGTCGACCGCGTTGTTCGCGAGGATCGCGACCCGGTCGCCCCGCCCGATCCCTCGGGCGCGCAGGGCGTGCGCGACCGCGGCCGCGCGCCGGTGAACCTCACCGGAGCCGAGCGCGCGGGTCTCGGCACCGTGCCGTTCGGCGAGCGCGACCGGGCGGGGGTCGGCGAGCCGGCCGGCGATGAAGACGGGCAGGATCGGCGGCGCCGCGAGGGCGCCGGCGGCGGGGTCGGCCGGAGCGGTGCCCGGCGTAGGATCGAGGCGCATCGGCGAGGGCCTCCTCGGGTCGAAAGCCCCGCGGGGGTGGCTTGACGGGTTAGCTGTAACCTATTATGAATAACATATGGCAGCGCGGTCAAGGGCGGAGGCGCTTCAGTTCCCCACCGAGCTCTGGGGCGACCGCGTCTTCACCGGCGAGGTCCGAACCAAGACCGTGTTCCCGGCTCTGGTTCTCCAGTTGCTCCACGTCCAGCCCGACAGCGGATACGGCCTGATGCAGCGCATCGCCGAGCTCGGCGGCATCTTCCCGGTCAATCCGAACACGATCTACCCGCTCCTCCGCCGGCTCGAGGACCGCGGTTTCATCCGCGGCGAGCTCGACGCGTCGACCAAGCGCGGCACGACGCTGTACAAGATCACGACCGCCGGCGAACAGCGCCTCGAAACGATCAAGGCCAACTTCAAGCCCTACCTCACCAACCTCATCGCGGCGATGCAGCGGCTCCGTCGCGATTTATATGGAGAGTCGTCATGAGCACCTACCGCGCACCGTTGCGCGACATGCAGTTCGTTCTGCGCGAGCTCGCCGGCGTCGAGGAGATCTCGAAGCTCCCCGGCTACGAGGACACGACGGACGTGCTCGACGCGATCCTCGACGAAGCGTCGACGTTCGCGAGCGAGGTCCTGAGCCCGCTCAACCAGAGCGGCGACAAGGAAGGCTGCACGTGGAACGACGGCGTCGTCACGACGCCGAAGGGCTTCAAGGAGGCGTATCACCAGTTCGCGCAGGCGGGCTGGATCGGTCTGCCGGTCCCCACGGAGCTCGGCGGACAAGGACTCCCGCAGTTGCTCCTCGGGCCGACGCTCGAGATGTGGAACGCGTCGAACATCGGTTTCGCGAACGGGCCGCTGCTCAACCAGGGCGCGATCGAGGCGATCGAGCAGTTCGGCAGCGACGCGCAGAAGCAGACGTACGTCACGAAGCTGGTGAGCGGCGAGTGGACCGGCACGATGTGCCTGACCGAGCCGCAGGCCGGCTCCGATCTCGCGCAGGTTCGCACGCAGGCGGTGCGTGAGGGCGATCACTACCGCGTCAAGGGCCAGAAGATCTTCATCACGTTCGGCGAGCACGACATGGCGCCGAACATCATCCATCTCGTCCTCGCGCGGCTCCCCGGCGCGCCGGAAGGGACGAAGGGCATCTCGATGTTCATCGTGCCGAAGGTGCTGGTGAACGCCGACGGTTCGCTCGGCGAGCGCAACGACGTCAAGTGCGCCGGGATCGAGCACAAGATGGGGATCAACGGCAACCCCACCTGCACGCTGAACTACGGTGAGAGCGGCGAAGGCGCGGTCGGGTACCTGGTCGGCGAGGAGAACCGCGGCCTCGAGTACATGTTCGTGATGATGAACGCCGCGCGCTTCAGCGTCGGCGTCCAGGGGCTCGCGCTCGCCGACCGCGCCTACCAGCATGCGGTCGAGTACGCGAAGGAGCGGATCCAGTTCCGCGACGTCGCGGCGCGCGACCCCAAGCCCGTCGCGATCATCAAACACCCCGACGTGCGCCGGATGCTGATGTGGTGCAAGGCCAACATCGAGGCGATGCGCGCGCTCGCCTACGTCACCGCCGCCTCGCTCGACTACGTCCACAAGTCCGAGGACGAAGCGGTCCGCAAAGAGCACCGGGCGTTCGTCGAGCTCATGATCCCGGTCGTCAAAGGCTGGCTCACCGAGAACGCTCAGACGATCTGCTCGACCGCGCTGCAAGTCTTCGGCGGGATGGGCTACATCGAGGAGACCGGGATCGCGCAGCAGTACCGCGACGTGCGGATCACGACGATCTACGAAGGGACGACCGGGATCCAGGCGCTCGACCTCGTCGGCCGCAAGCTCGTCCGCGACATGGGTGCGAGCGCGACCAAGGTGCTCAAGCAGATCGGCCGGTTCGCGAAGGAGCTCGAAGCGTCGGAGAACGCCGAGGTGAAGGCGCTCGCGCAGCCGCTCGCCGAGGCGACGAAGGCGCTCGGCGACACCGCCCAGTTCATCGGGATGTCGGCGATGGGTGATCTGCAGAAGGCGTTCGCGAACTCCGTGCCGTTCCTGAACTTCTTCGGGATCGTCGCGGGCGGCTGGCAGCTCTTCCGCGCCGCCGACATCGCGGCACAGAAGCTCGCCGCCGGTGACGCCGACCCGTACTACACGGCCAAGATCAAGACCGCGACGTTCTACGCGCACAACGTCCTCTCGCAGGCCGCGTGGCTGCAAAAGCAGATCACCGAGGGCTCGGGCGACGTGATGGCCGGGAGCGAGGACATGTTCGAGGTCGAGCGCCGCGCGCTCGCCACCGCGTAAACGGAGCAACCTGAAAGCATGAACACGAACAGCACGCAGCGCGTGAAGGCATCGGACCTCGGCGACGGGGTCCGGCTGCTGGTCCTCGACAACCCGCCGGTCAACGCCCTCGGGTACGCGCTGTGCGCAGAACTGGTGCCGCTGGTCGAAGCGGCGTCCGCCGACCCCGCCGTCACGACGGTCATCTTCACCGGCGCGAACGCGATGTTCAGCGGCGGCGCGGACGTCAACGACTTCACCACCCCGCCGACCGCGGAGACGAAGACGGTCCGGAGCGTGATCGAAGCGGTCGAGCGCAGCGAGAAGACCTTCGTCGCGGCGATCGACGGAAACGCGCTGGGCGGCGGCTTCGAGCTCGCGCTCGCGTGCGACTACCGCGTCGCGACGGCGACGTCGCGGGTCGGGCTGCCGGAGATCAAGCTCGGCCTGCTGCCGGGCGCCGGCGGGACGCAGCGCCTCCCGCGCCTCATCGGCGCCAACGACGCCCTGCAGATGATGCTCAAAGGCGACCTGATGAAAGCACCCGAGGCGGCCAAGAAAGGCATCCTCGACGCGGTGGTCGAGAGCGATCCTGCGGCGAGCCCGGGATCCGTCGCGGTCGACGCCGCGAAGAACTACGCCGCCAAGCCGAAGCGCCGGATCTCGCAGCGCAAGGCGGAGCTCGGCGTCGCGAACCTCTCGCTCTTCGCGACGCCGTTCGTGGTCGCGCAAGCGCACATGATGGTGCCGCCGGAAGAGAACGGCGGCTTCGCCGCGCACAAGCTGATCGACGCCGTGCAGGCGGCGATCGAGCTGCCGTTCGAGCGCGGCTGGGCGCGCGAGCTCCGTCTGTTCATGGAGCTGGTGCAGTCGAAGCCCTCGGAGGCGCTGCGCCACGTCTTCTTCGCCGAGCGCGAGCTCTCGAAGGTGCCGGGGCTGCCGAAGACCGAGCCGCTGCCGATCCGGAAGGCGGCGGTGATCGGCGCCGGGACGATGGGCACCGGGATCGCGATCGTCTTCGCCGAGGCCGGGATCCCGGTCACGATCGTCGAGACGAAGGACGAGGCGGTCGAGAAGTCGCGCGAGATGATCTTCGGGACGTTCAAGTACAACGTCGACAAGGGCCGGCTGACCCAAGAGGATGCCTGGCAGAAGGCGAACTCGATCGCGTTCGAGACCGGCTACGACGAGCTCGGCGACGTCGACATCGTCGTCGAAGCCGTCTTCGAGTCGATGCCGGTGAAGAAAGAGGTCTTCGCGAAGCTCGACGCCGCGACGAAGCCGGAGGCGATCCTCGCCTCGAACACCTCGACGCTCGACATCGACGAGATCGCCTCGGCGACCAAGCGCCCCGACAAGGTCCTCGGGCTGCACTTCTTCGCACCGGCCAACATCATGAAGCTGCTCGAGGTCGTGCGCGGCAAGGCGACGTCGCCGGAGACGTTGACGACGGGGATCGCGCTCGGGAAGAAGCTGCGCAAGGTCGCGGTCGTCTCCGGGAACGCCTTCGGCTTCATCGGCAACCGCATGCTCTTCGCGTACGAAGCGGAGGCCGTGCAGCTCGCCGAAGAGGGCGTCAGCCCCGCGCGCATCGACAAGGTGATCAAGCAGACGTTCGGGTTCGCGATGGGACCGTTCGCGGTCGCCGACCTCTCGGGGCTCGACGTCTACCACTTCATCTCGCAGTCGCAGCAGGGACAGCCGCTCGGGCGCATCCCGATCATCGCGAAGCTCGTCGAGCAGGGCCGTCTCGGTCAGAAGAGCGGGGCCGGCTTCTTCCGGTACGACAAGGCGGTCGGCAAGGGCCGTCAGGCGATCCCCGATCCGGAGGTCGAGCAGCTCATCGCGCAGCTCGCGAAGGACGCCGGGATCGCGCAGAACCCGAACGTGAGCGACGACGAGATCATCGCGCGCTGCACGCGGGCGCTCGCCGACAGCGGCGCCGAGCTCGTTCGCAGCGGCGTCGCGCTGCGGCCGGGGGACGTCGATATCGTCTGGATCTACGGCTACGGTTTCCCGCCGCACCACGGCGGCCCGATGTGGTATGCCGAACACGAGGCGCCCCTTCGACGAGCGCACGGTGACGACGCACCCGGTGGCGGCACGCAGGCCGCCGCGCAGACCAAGGAGTTGACCCATGCCTGAGGCGGCGATCGTCTCGGCGGCGCGGACGCCGATCGGAAAGGCGTTCCGCGGCGCGTTCAATCAAACGCACGGTGCGACGATGGCGGGACACGTCATCTCGCACGCGATCCGGCGCGCGGGCGTCGAGCCCGGCGAGGTCGAGGACGTCGTGATCGGGACCGGCCTCCCCGAAGGCGCGACCGGTCACAACATCGGCCGCGTCGCCGCGCTGCGCGCGGGACTTCC
>DASWSC010000076.1:0-3428 GCA_036402855.1 Candidatus Elarobacter sp.
CGAGCGCGGAGATCCGATCGACCTGGTGGCGCCGGAGCTGGTCGGCGCGGCCGCGGCGCTCGGCGAGATCACCGGCGCCGCGGCGACGGAGGCCGTCCTCGACGGAGTCTTCGCCCGCTTCTGCATCGGGAAGTGAGCCGAGACCGGATGCAAGAGCAACGCGCGGCGCGCGCGCGGTGTCCTCGTTCGGTAGGCTGAACGCATGGAACCGATCGACGACGCGCGCTGGGAGACAGTCGCCGCGCGCACCCGCGACGACAGCTTTCGCATCGGCGTGCGCACGACCAGCATCTACTGCCGCTCGGGGTGCCCCGCGCGGATGCCTGCGCGGCGCAACGTGCTGGTCTTCGGCGATCCGGCGGCGGCCGAGCGCGCGGGCTTTCGCGCGTGCAAGCGCTGCGCGCCGGACGAGGCGGAGCCGGACGCCGACCGCGTGCGGCTGATCGCGCGGGCGTGCGCGCTGCTCGAGGCGGGCGATGCGGTCTCGCTCGACGCGGTCGCACGCGAGGTCGGGCTGAGCCGGTATCACTTTCAGCGGACGTTCCGGCGGGTCGTCGGCGTGACGCCGGGCGAGTACGCCCGGGCGCGCCGCGACGGCCGCTTTCGCAGCGAGCTCGCATCGGCGCCGAGCGTCACCGCCGCGATCCAGGACGCGGGCTACGCCTCGCCGAGCGGCGCCTACGCGGGCGGCGCGCTCGGGATGACGCCGAGCCGCTTTCGGGCGGGCGCGCGCGGCGAGCGGCTCAGCTTCGCCATCGCGGGCTGTTCGCTGGGTCGCGTTCTGGTCGCCATGACGGACCGCGGCGTCTGCGCGATCGAGCTCGGCGACGACGATCGGGATGTGATCGCCGCGCTGGAACGCCACTTCCCGTACGCCGACCGCCGCCGTGACGACACGGCGCTGGGCGCGGCGGTCGCCGCGGTGGTGCTGCTGGTCGACGACCCGGCGGCGCCGTTCGGGCTGCCGCTCGACGTGCGCGGCACCGCGTTCCAGCGGCGCGTGTGGAACGCGCTGCGCTCGGTCCCGCCGGGCGAGCCCGCAACGTACGCCGCGCTCGCCCGGGCGCTCGGAAGCCCGCGCGCCGCGCAGGCCGTCGGCGCCGCGTGCGCGGCGAACCGCCTGGCCGTCGCGATTCCATGCCATCGCGCCGTGCGCGAGGACGGCGGGCTCGCGGGGTATCGTTGGGGCCTCGCGCGCAAGCGCGCGCTGCTCGCGCGCGAACGGGCGGGCTGAGCGGGTTCAGCCGTGCGCGACGAGCTCGCGCATCTTCGCACGCATCGTCTCGGGATCGAGCGCGATCCGCGCGCCGTGTCCCGGCAGCAGCCACGCGATCTCGTACGGCACGAGCTTCTCGACCGAGCGAAGCTGCGTCTCCCAGTCATACCAGCACACGTCGGGATGCGCCGTCAGCCGGGCGCGCTCGGCGTCCCACGCGAGATGATCGCCGGTGAAGAGATACGCGCGGTGATGCAGCACGCAGTGCCCGCGTGTGTGCCCGGGCGTCGGGATGACCGTGACGTCGCCGAACGCGATCGGCTCGTCGCCTTCGACGATAATTTCGGCGCCCGGCTGCGCGCTGCGGTCGCGGACGTGGATGATTCGCTGCGCGCCGAAGTGCGCGGCGTAGCGCGCCGCCGCACCGGCGTCGTCGCGGTGCGTCAGAAAGATGTACCGCACGCCGCCGCGTGATGCGAGGGCGCGGACCAGCGCGGGCGTCCAGCGCGGCCCGTCGATCATCCAGTTCCCGCCGGGGTGCTCCAGCAGATACGCGTTCGCCCCGAACGACTCGCTCGCGTTGAAGCCGAGATACGAGACCGGTCCGTCGATCGGCAGCGGAAACGCCGCGACCGCGTCGCGCAGCGGGCGGCGCGCCGCGTCGCCGATCGCGCCGACCGGGCATGCGACCAGCGCGCGGAGCGCACCCGCGAGCTCGGCTCCGTCCCGCGGCTGCGTCACCACGGCCGAACGCTCGCCGCGCTCGGCGAAGGTCGCGGGCGCAAGCTGGCGGCACGCGTCACAGTCGATGCAGGTGGCGTCGACGAACAGCGGTCCGGCGGCGTTGGTTCGGAGGCGGCGAGCGGGATCGGCCATGGTGCGCTCTCCATGACCGTGATACCATGAGCGGCGTTCCATGACAGCGGTGCTCCGCGGCGACGACGCCGCCGTGATCGTCGTCGGCGGCGGCCACGCCGGCGTGGAAGCCGCGCTCGCGGCCGCTCGCCTCGGCGCCGAGACGCTTCTCGTCACCGGCGACCCGGAGCGCATCGCCACGCTCGCGTGCAACCCGTCGATCGGGGGCAGCGCGAAGGGGCAGCTCGTTCGCGAGATCGACGCGCTCGGCGGGGCGATGGCGCGGATCACCGACCGCGTCTCGCTGCACGCGCGCTTCCTGAACGAGTCGAAAGGACCGTCGGTGCGCGCGCTCCGCGCGCTCGCCGACAAACCGGCGTACGTGCGCGTCGCGAGCGAGACGATCGCGCGCCGGCCGGGGCTGCGCGTCGTGCGCGGGATGGCCGATGACCTCGTCGTCGAAGGCGGCGCGGTGCGCGGCGTCCGGCTCGCCGGCGGCGCGACGCTGCGCGCGCCGAACGTCGTCCTCGCCACCGGGACCTTCCTCGGCGGAAAGACGTTTCGCGGCGACGACGTGCGCGACGAAGGACGGTACGGCGAACCGCCGGCCCGCGGCTTGAGCGCCGCGCTGGCGCGGCTCGGCTTCCCGCTCGGCCGTCTCAAAACGGGGACGCCGCCCCGCGTCGACCGCACCTCGCTGAACCTCGCTGCGATGGCGGAACAGCGCCCGAGCGCAACGCCGCTGCCCTTCTCCTTCACGAGCCCGCCCGCGTTCGCCGGCCCGCAATTGCCGTGCTGGATCGTCGAGACCAACGCGCGCACGCACGCGCTCGTGCGCGACAACTTGCATCGCTCGCCGCTGTACGGGCTCGATTTGATTCGCGGGATCGGGCCGCGCTATTGCCCGTCGATCGAAGACAAGGTCGTCAAGTTCGCGCACAACCCGACGCACCAGATCTTCGTCGAGCCGGAAGGCTGGGACGAGCCGACGTTCTACGTCGGCGGTTTTTCGACGTCGCTTCCGGCCGACGTGCAACGCGCGATGCTGCGCACGCTGCCGGGCTTCGAAGACGCGATCATGCTGCGCCCGGGCTACGCGGTCGAGTACGATTTCGTCCAGCCGACGGAGCTCGATCCGAGTCTCGAGACGCGGCGCGTCCGCGGTCTGTTCCACTGCGGTCAGCTCAACGGCACGAGCGGCTACGAGGAGGCCGCGGCGCAAGGCCTGGTCGCGGGCGCCAACGCCGCGCTGCGCGCGCACGGCCGCCCGCCGCTGCGCCTCGGTCGCGAGACGTCGTACATCGGTGTCCTGATCGACGACCTCGTGACACGCGGAGTAGACGAACCGTACAGAATG
>DASWSC010000077.1:0-3631 GCA_036402855.1 Candidatus Elarobacter sp.
CGAGACGCAGATTCTGACGTTCGGGCTGCTCGCGCTCGGGTTCAACGTGCTGCTCGGCGAGATGGGGTTTCTGTCCTTCGGCCAGGCGACGTTCAACGGCGCGGGCGCGTACGCGGCGGCGTACGCGCTGCTCGCCGCACACGCGCCGCTGCCGCTCGCGCTCCTCGCCGCCGCGTTCGCCGGGGCGCTCTCCGCCGCGGTCGTCGGGGCGCTGGCCATCGCGGGGCGCGGTGTGTACGGCGTGATGCTCACCTTCGCGTTCAACGAGATGGCGTACTACGCGGCGCTCCAGTGGCGCGACGTCACCGGCGGCGACAACGGGCTGCGCGGCGTGCCCCGTCCGTCGCTCGCCGGGCTCTCGCTCGACGACCCGGTTCGGTACTACTACCTCACCGCCGCAGTCGTGCTGATCGCGTTCTATGCCGTGCTGCGCATGAACGCCTCGCCGTTCGGTGCGGTGCTTCGCGCGATCCGCGAGAACGAGGACCGCGCGCGTGCGATCGGGTTCCGCGTGCGGCGCTTCAAGGTCGCGGCGTTCGCGGTCTCGGGGGCGCTCTCGGGGCTCGCGGGCGGGCTCTACGCCGAGCTGTTCCGGTTCGTCCCGCTCCAGGCGATCGACCTCGACACGTCGACCAGCGTGGTGATCGCCGCTCTGCTCGGCGGAACCGGCTCGCCGTACGGTGCGCTGCTCGGCGCGGCGATCTACACCGTCCTCTCGAACTCGCTGTCCCACGTGTGGTCGCACTGGCCGCTGATCTTCGGCGTCGTGTTCTGCGTCGTGGTGCTGTTCTTCCGCGGCGGGCTGTGGGGCGTCGTGGAGCGACGGGGGCGCCGTGCTGCGCACGCATGATCTCGTCAAACGGTTCGGCGCGCACCGGGCCGTCGACGGCGTCGATCTCGAGGTGCGCGCGGCGCGGCTGCACGCGATCATCGGCCCGAACGGCGCGGGGAAGACGACGCTGTTCAACCTGCTCAGCGGCGAGCTGCGTCCGAGCGCCGGGAGGATCGAGCTCGGCGAGCGCGACGTCACGCGGCTGGATGCGACCAGCCGCTCGCACCTCGGGATGGGCCGTTCGTTTCAGCGCACGAACGTCTTCCCGAACGTGACGGCGTTCGAGAACGTTCGTCTGGCGGCGCAGTCGCGGACACGCCGCAGCTTCGATCCGTGGTCCCGCGCCGCGGCGCTGAGCGCGGTCGAAGCGCGCGCGCATGCGGTGCTCTCCGAGTTCGGGCTCGGGGACCGTGCGACGGCGCTCGCATCCGAGCTGGCGGGCGGCGATCAGCGGCTGCTCGAGCTCGCGATCACGCTCGCGACCGAACCGGCGCTGCTGCTGCTCGACGAACCGTCGCAGGGACTCTCGCCCCAGGACGCGCGCGCGCTGATCGACCGCATCGGGACGCTCGCCGGCCGCTACACGATCGTGCTCATCGAGCACAACATGCCGCTCGTGATGAGCCTCGCCGACGAGATCACCGTCATGAACTTCGGCCGCGTCCTCGCCCACGGCACTCCCGCCGAGATCCGCGCCAACCCCAAAGTCCGCGCCGCCTACCTCGGAACCCGCACCCCATGACCCGGCCCACCCCAACCCCGGCGCGCCGATCTGTCATCCTGAGCCTGTCGAAGGATGCGCCACGGCCGTAATGCTCGAGCTCACCAACGTGGACGTGTCCTACGGCGCGAGCTGGATCCTCAAGTCCGTCTCGCTCAGCGTCCCGCCGAGCGGCGTCCTCGCGCTGCTCGGCCGCAACGGCGCCGGGAAATCGACGACGCTGAAATCCATCATGGGCCTCGTCCAACCGCGTGCCGGAGCGATTCTCTTCGACGGCGCCGACATCTCCGGCGCGTCGCCGCACGCCGTGAACCGGCGCGGGATCGCCTACGTCCCGGAGGAGCGCCGGATCTTCCGCGATCTGTCGGTCGCCGAGCATTTCGCGATCGCCGGCCGGGCCGGCGGCTGGAGCGCCGAGCGCATCTATCGCCTGTTCCCCGCGCTCGAGCCGCTGCGTGCGCGGCGCGGGCGCTTCCTGAGCGGCGGCGAGCAGCAGATGCTCGCGATCGCCCGCGCGCTCGCCACCGGTCCCCGCCTGCTGCTCCTCGACGAGCCCTCCCAGGGCCTCGCACCCGTGATCGTCGACGCCGTCATCGCGTCGATCGAAGCGATGCGCGACGAGGGTCTCGGGATCGTCTTGGTGGAGCAGAACGTCGACCTCGCCCTCGGCGTCGCCGACCGCGCCGCGATCATCGACCAAGGCGCGATCGTCTTCGACGGGACGGCGGGGGAGCTGCGCGGGCGCGCGGATCTCCAGTCGACCTACCTCGGTGTCGGAGTCCAATGAAAGGCCTGATGATGGAACGCAAGCATTTCCTCGCGACCGCCGGTGCGGCCGCCGCAGGCGCGCTGACCGGGCTTCCGGCGGCCGCAGCGGACGAGGTCGTCTTCGCGGGGATCTACTCGTCGACCGGCGCGTACGCGGCGTTCGGGCGCGACACCGACCGCGGCTTCAAGCTGGCCGTGAACGAGATGAAAGGCTCCGTGGCCGGACACGGGATCAAGTACATCACGCGCGACGACCAGACGAAGCCGGATGTCGGGCAGCAGCAGGCGACCGACGCGTACGAGCACGACGGCGCGCGCTTCTTCGCGGGGATCGCGTCGAGCGCGGTGGCGCTCGCGATCGGCCAGGTCGCGAAGGACAAGCGCGCGCTGTTCTTCACGAGCGTCGGCGCCGACGAGATCACCGGCAAGGACTGCAACCCCTACACCTTCCGCTGGTCGGTCCCGGCGTACGGTGCGGTGCGCGCGACGCTGTACCCGTTCATCAGGAAGTTCCCGAGCGCCAAGCGCTGGTACACGATCACGCCGTCGTACGTCTTCGGTGAGTCCCTGCTCACCAACGTCAAGGAAGTCGCGCAGGAGCGCGGGCTCACGCTGGTCGGCAACGACTACCACACCCTCGGAGCGACCGAGTACTCCAGCTTCATCGCGAAAGCGGCCGAAGCGAAACCCGACGTTCTCGTGCTGCTGAACTTCGGCGGCGATGCGATCAAGGCGCTCAAAACCGCCGCCAGCTACGGGCTGAAGAAGAACACGAAGATTCTGTACGTGTGGAGCGGCGGTCTGCTCGACTACTCCGGGATCGGTCCCGACGATCTGGACGGCGTGTACGTCGGCTGCCAGTACTGGCACGAGTCGACCGCGGCGACGCGCAGAGCGAGCGATGCGTACAAAGCCGCTTACGGCGAGCCGCTGGGCTACGTAGGAGCGAGCGCGTACATCGAGGCGAAGCTCACCTTCGACGGGATCGCGCGCGCGAAGTCGACCGACCCGGCGCGCGTCGCGAAAGCGCTCGAAGGCTACAAGTACACCGGCCCGACCGGAGCCGAGGAGATCCGCGCGTTCGACCACCAGGTCGTCAAGCCGTACTACCTGTTGGTCGGGAAGCCGAAGAGCGCGATGAAGGACCAGTGGGACTACGTCGACACGGTCGCGTCGGGGTCGTATCCGGTGCCGCGCGACCGAAGTCTCTGCAAGCTGTAGCGGCCGCAACGTCGCGGCCGCGCACCGCAACCAAAAGACACAGACCGTACGGTTGAGCCGCCCCTGGTAGCAGGCTGACTGCGGTAACA
>DASWSC010000078.1:0-2301 GCA_036402855.1 Candidatus Elarobacter sp.
CGCGGTCGTGGCGAGGTCGGTCCGTTCGACTCCGCTCGCGAACCAGAGGTTCTCGATCTTCACGTCGAGACCGACGTAGCGCCGGATCAGCCGGACGCCGCGCGCGATCTCAAACGGGACGATCTCCGCAGTCCCGCGGAAACCGATGTGCTGCAGCAAGCCGGTCTCCGGCCGAAAGTCCACGATCCCTATCGCGCAGCGCGGATCGCGCGCGATGCGCCCGGGGAACGTGTCGGACTCGGTGTTGCCGATCGTCCAGATGAAGCCGTCCTCCCAGGCGAACCACACCGGCGAGTCGCGCGGTCCGTCATCGCTCTCGGTCGCGAGGTGCGCGAAGAGCGGGCGCGCGAGCAACTCATCGACGGCGATGTTCGGCGACGCCTCGCCCACGAAGATCACGACCGCGGTCATCCGCCGACGGCGAGCACGACTTTGCCGAACTGCGCGCCCTTGTCGACCGACTCCGCTGCCGCGACGACCTCGTCCATCGCGTAGACCCTGTCCACTGCGGGTTTGATCGAACCGTCGAACATCGCCAGCATCTCGGCGAAGTCGCGCGGTGAGCCCATCGACGAGCCCATCATGTCGAGCTGGCGCCAGAAGACCGAGTACGGCCGAATCTTCGCGTCGCCCGTCGTTCCGCCGTAGATCACCACGCGGCCGCCGTAGCGGGTGACGTTCACCGCTTTGCTGAGCGTGTCGCCGCCGGCGGAGTCGACCACGAGGCTCGGGCCGCCGTCGACCGCCGCGACCTCCTTCTCCCACTTCTCGCTCGTCGTGTAGTTGATCGCGACGTCGGCGCCCATCGCTTTCGCGCGCTCGAGCTTCTCGTCGCTCGACGAGGTCACGATCACCTTCGCGCCGAGCTTCTTGGCGAACAGCAACACGAACGTCTGCACGCCGCTGCCGACGCCGGGGATCAGCACGACGTCGTCGCGCGCGCAGCCGCCGCGCGAGACGAGCGCGCGGTACGCCGTCACGCCCGCAAGCGGGATCGCCGCAGCTTCGTCGTCGCTCAGCGACGCGGGCGCCGCGACGACGTTTTCGGCCGGCACCGCGACGTACTCCGCGAACGTTCCCTGGTGCGGCATCCCGAGCACCTGCGCGCTGCGCTGCCACACGCGCTGGCTCGGTCCCCACCCCAAGGTGGGATTGATCACCACCCGCGTCCCGACCGGCGGGCCGTTCGCGCCCTGACCGTGCTCGGCCACCGTGCCGAGGCCGTCGGAGCCGGGGATGCACGGCAGTTGAATCCCCGGATAGAGCCCTTGGCTGATGAACACGTCGCGGCGGTTGAAGGCGGCTCGCTTGATCGCGACCAGCGTCTCGCCGGGACCGGGCCGCGGATCGTCGACCTGCTCGACGCGGAAGTTCCGGGGACCGCGCTCGCGGTCGATCTCGTGAAGGCGGACGGCACGCATCCCGCCACGGTACGCGCCGCGCACCGGGAGCGCCTACCGGCGACCGTGAATGACGGACCAACGATCGTCTCCGCTCTTTGGAGGCTACTTGGCTTTTCCGTCAGTCAGCTTGGGGCCGCCGATCGGCAAGCGGCTCTCCCGCATGGACGTGCAGATCGAGGCGAACCGCTGCCTGAACTGCTACGACGCCCCGTGCATCCGCGCGTGCCCGACCTCGATCGACGTGCCGCGCTTCATCGGCCGCATCGCGACCGGCGATCTGCTCGGCAGCGCGCAGACGATCATGGACGCCAACCCCGTCGGCGCGAGCTGCGCGCGCGTCTGCCCGACCAGCCAGCTGTGCGAGGGAGCCTGCGTCTACAACGCGGACGAGAACCCGATCCGGATCGGCGATCTGCAGCGCTACGCGACCGACTGGGCGATCCGCGAGGACGTCCGGCTCTTCGAGGCCGGGCCGCCGACCGGAAAGCGCGTCGCCGTGATCGGCAGCGGGCCGGCCGGTCTGGCTGCAGCGCGCGATCTGGCTCGCATGGGCCATGCGGTGACGATCTTCGAGCGCGACGCGGAACCGGGCGGGCTGGACACGTACGGCATCGTGCCGTTCCGGCTGCCGGCGGAGATCGCGCTGTGGGAAGCCGAGCTGGTGCGCGCGCTCGGCGTCGAGATCCGCACCGGCGTCGCGGTCGGCGACCGCGCGGCGAACGACGCCGCGAGCGGCGCGGCGATCGCCGCCCAGACGATTCTGGCGGAGTACGATGCGGTCGTGATCGCGGTCGGGATGGGGAGCGTCCCGCGCCTCGCGATCGAGGGCGAGGACGCCGCCGGCGTGTGGGACGCGCTCGACTTCATCCGCATCGCGAAGTGCGGCGGCGACGTCGGC
>DASWSC010000079.1:0-41638 GCA_036402855.1 Candidatus Elarobacter sp.
TCGAAGATCGCCGAGCTCAAGCGCGCCGTCGACATCCCGGTGATCGGCAACGGCGATCTCGCCGACCCGTACGAGGCGATGCGCAAGATGCGCGACACGGGCGTGGACGCGGTGATGCTCGGGCGCGCGACGCTCGGCAACCCGTGGCTCGTCTCGCGGCTGCGCGCGCTGATGGAAGGTCGCGAGCCCGCCGCGACGCCGCCGGCGCACGAGCGGCTGCGCTTCGCCGTGCACCACTATCACACGATGGTGGAGGAGTGGGGCGAGCCGCGCGCGGTCCCACAGATGCGCAAGCACCTGGGCTACTATCTCAAGGGGTTCCCGGGCGCGAGCGCGCTGCGCGAGCGGCTGATGCGCACCGAGACGGCCGCCGAGACGCTCGCCGTCCTCGAGGCCACGATCGCTCGGCTCGAGTCCGGCGCGTACGAGCTCGCCGTCGCGTGACCGGCTCCGGCCAGGGCACCGCCGCGACGGACGATCTCTACGGTGCGGCCTCGCCCGCCGCGCTGTACGACGAAGTCTACGAGAGCTACCGCGCCCACCTCAACCCGCCGCTCGCGCGCGTGATGAAGCTCTCCGGCTCACCGGTCGAGGTCCGTGCCGAGGGCTGCACGATCACGGACCACGCCGGAAAGACGTATCTCGACTTCGCCGGCGGCTACGGCGTCTTCACGCTCGGCCACCGCCATCCGCGCGTGGTCGCCGCGGTGCGCGAGCAGCTCGACCGCATCGCGCTCTCCGGGCGCACGATGTTCAATCCGCTGATGGGACGGCTCGCGGCGCGGCTCGCCGAGCTGACCCCGGGCGACCTGTCGATCGCGTTCTTCGCGAACAGCGGGACCGAGGCGGTGGAGGGGGCGCTGAAGCTTGCGCGGGCCGCGACGAAGCGTCCGGCGATCGTCTCCACCGAGGCCGCGTTCCACGGCAAGACGCTCGGCGCGCTTTCGGCGAGCGGGCGCGAGGCGTTCCGCGAACCCTTCGCGCCGCTGCTCGCCGACGTGCGGCACGTCCCGTTCGGCGACGCGGCTTCCCTCCGCGAGGCGGTCGACGCGCGCACCGCAGCGGTCATCGTCGAGCCGGTGCAGGGCGAAGGCGGCGTCAACGTCCCGCCCGAGGGGTATTTGCGCGAGGTGCGCGCGATCTGCGATGCGAGCGGCGCGGTGATGATCGCCGACGAGGTGCAAACCGGACTGGGCCGCTGCGGGACGCTCTTCGGCTGCGACCGCGACGGCGTCGTCCCCGACGTGATGACGCTCGCGAAGGGGCTCTCGGGGGGCGTCGTGCCGATCGGCGCCTACGTCGCGCGGCCGGGCGTCTGGAACGCCGCGTACGCGAAGCAGCCGCTGCTCCACACCTCGACGTTCGGCGGGAACGAGCTCGCCTGCGCGGCGGCGCTCGCCGCGCTCGACGTGCTGCGCGATGAGGGACTGGCGGAGAACGCGCGCGAGCGCGGCGGGGAGCTCCTGGACGCGGTCCGCGGAACGATGCAGCGGTTCCCGGCCGTCATCGCGGAGGTCCGCGGCGCGGGGCTGCTGGTCGGCGTCGAGCTGCGCAGCGAGGGGTACGGCGGGACGATCATCCCGGAGCTGCTGAAGCGCGGGGTCACGGCGGCCTGGACCCTGAACCAGCAGCGCGTGATTCGGCTCGAACCGCCGCTGATCGTGACCGCCGAGCAGATCGGTTCGGCGGCGAGCGCGTTCGACGCCGCGGTGGCGGTCGCGTTCGAGAAGCTCGGGACGCTGAGCTGATGCCGTACGTCGAGTGCACGATCGACGTCGCGGCTCCGGCGGCGACCGTCTACGAGCTCGCCAAAGAGCAGGAGCGCTTCCCGGAGTTCATGCCCGACGTCGAGACCGTCGTCGTGCTCGAACGTCATCCCGACCGCGTGATCACGCGCTGGAAGACGCTGGTCGAGGACGCCCCGATCGAATGGACCGAGGAAGACCGCTTCGACGACGCGCGGCTGCGCATCGACTACGCGCTGATCGAGGGCGACCTCGACACGTTCGAGGGCGCGTGGACCTTCGAAGCCGACGGCGAGACGACGCGCGTCGTGCTCGGCGTCGAGTACGACTTCGGCGTGCCGACGCTCGCCGAGCTCATCGGCCCGACGCTGGAGAAGAAGGTCCGCGAGAACTCCGAGATGATGCTCGCCGCCCTCAAGGCGGAAGCGGAAGCGCGCGTACCGAGCGAGCGGCGCTAGCCCGCGCCGGGCTTCGGCCGGGAGACCGACGGACCCGCGGTCGGCGCGCGGTAGGCGCTGAAGCTGGTCGCCGAGCTCTGCGCGCGCAGCGGGATCGCCGCGTGCAGCAGCTCGATCGTGCGCAGCAGCTCCTCGGCGTACTCCGGTTCGTCGAGACGGGCGGCGTCGACGTCGAGCGCGCGGACGCGGAACCCGGCGCGCTCGATCCGCTCGAGCGCCGTCGTGACGTTCCCGGCACGCGTCTGGAGGGTGCGAATCCGCTGCAGCGCGTCCTCGAGCCGAACGACCTCGGTACGGTAGTCGCCGTACTTGCGCACCTCGGCGAGCGCGCGGTCGCGGATCGCCGGCCAGTGCTCCTCGCGAAAGCGCGCGATCTCTTCGTTGCCGCGCTCGGTGAAGCGGCGCTTCCGCGCAGCGACGATCTTCTTTTCCTCCTCGTCGGCGCTGCGCGCTCCTTTGGCCCGCGCGCGCGCGAGCGCGGTGTGCTCCTGCGGCGTGTACTCGGTCGCCATCGCGACGCGGTCGCTGATCGCCGAGAGCTCCTCACGCCAGATCTCTTCGACCGTCGGCGGTTCGTTCAGCGCGCCGAGCTGCGCGCGCCGTGCCGCGAGCCGCTCGCGCCGTGCGTCGAGGTGCCGCCGCAAGCCCTGCACCGCCTCGCCGAGCGTCGCCACCCATTCGCTCTGCGTCGCGGTGCCGTGCTCGTCGAAATGCAGGTCGATGCCGAGGCCGATCGGCTGGATCTCGTCGATGCGCCAGCGCTCGCGTTCCGCGGTCAGCAGCCGCACGCGACTGCCGATCGGCGGCCGGTTCCCGGTGGTGCGGAAGACGACCAGCGCCTCGCCGGTATCGACCGCGGTCAGCACGCTGCTCTCGTCGAGGCCGCGCGCGAAGGTCAGGATGCCGGAGTACGCGGCTTCCGGCAACCACAGCGGGACGTCGACGTCGTCGTACCGGCGGTTCCAGAGCACCGCCCAGAGCGCGTCGTGGATCTCCGACGCGAGCGCCGCGTCGGGGGTCATCGACTCGAGCACGGTGCGCACGCTGGAGCGGCGCGACCGGGGACTGGTCACGCTCGGTCGCTTCGAAGAGGACGCGGGTGGTCCCCGTTCACCCGCGTCCGCGTTCGGTTAATCCGGCTTTGCGAAGGCGACGATCGTGTTCTCGGCGCGGCAGTTCGTCCAGAACTTCGTGCCGTCGAACCCGAGGCTTCGCGCGGCGAACGGGATCGCGGCCAGCTCGTGGACCTCGGGCTGTTCCTTCCGCGCGTCCAGGCACAGGAGCCGGTAGTCGTCGACCTCGCGGCTCTCGGTCGTGACCAAGTAGAACCGTCCGGCCACGACGACCATCCCCGTGATCTGGCGCGGGACGGGGATCGTCCGCAGCACCGTGCCGCGCTCGTCGAGCTCGAGGATCACTTTGTTGTCGCGCTGGCTCAAGTACAGGCGGTCGCCGTCATAAGCGAGGAACGAGCCGGTCCCTTCGGGACAGCGGATCGCTTCGGACTTGAAGTCCTTCCCCATGATGTACCGGCGGATGAACCGGTCGTCGGCGCCGCCGTCGTCGCTGTCGCCGACGACGACCCGCAGCGCATCACCGGTGACGGTCAGCCCGTATGGCCTGCCGGGTGCGGTCGCCTCTTCAAAAACACGGCCTTGTATCGCAACAAGGCCGTAGATCCGATTCGTCTCGTAGGAGCCGATCCACAGGTCGGGCCCGTCACACGCGAGCCCCATGGGCGAGGGGCAGGGGGCGGGGATGCGGACGAGCTCCTCGATGGTCGAGAGCGTCTGATTCATGTGCGCGCCCCTTTCCCCGATCGGCCCGCGGGCTCCCGGCGGCGGACGGCGAAAACCCCGCGCTCGGATGGCCAAGTTCTGCTTTGTGATCCACCCCCTCTCGGTCGAGGACGTCGTCCGCTACGAGCCCGGCGCCAAGGGTAAGGGCGACGCCATCATCGCGAAGATCATGGAGTGGATGCCGCCCTGGGCCGCGGCACATGTGACCGGGATCCGCACCCCCGACGGCCGCGAGACGGAGGGCTGGTTCGTCGCCGCGCCGCTCCTGCCGCAGCAGATGCTCGAGTTTCCGCGCGAAGCGGTCTACGAGCGCATCCTGAAGGCGATCGAGATCGGCGCCGAGCTGGGCGCCGACGTCGCGGGGCTGGGCGCGTTCACCGGCGTCGTCGGCGACGGCGGCGTGACGATCGCCGAGCGCGCGCCGATCCCGGTGACGACCGGCAACTCGCTGACGATCGCAGCCGGCGTGCGCAGCCTGTTCCGCGGCGCGGACGAGATGGGAATCGACGCCGAGCAGGCGACCGCGGTCGTGGTCGGCGCGACCGGGTCGATCGGCGGCGCGTGCGTCGAGCTGATCGCGCCGCACGTCGCCCACGTCGTGCTCGTCGCGCGCAACGAGACGCGGCTGCGCAAGTTCCACGAGACCATCAAGGACCGGCTTCCGTGCGAGTCGTCGTTCACGACGGACATCGCCGCGGCGGTGCGGCGGGGCGATCTCGTCCTGACGGCGACGTCGTCGACGCAGGACGTGATCGAGCCGGAAGACCTGCGCAGCGGCGCGGTGGTCTGCGAGCTCTCGCTGCCGCACGACGTCAGCCGGCGGGTCGCCGTCGAGCGCCCGGACGTGCTCGTGCTCGAAGGCGGGAACATGCGCGTCCCCGGCGCGATGAAGTGGTGGCGCGTGCGCGAGCAGGGCGAGGAGTTCGACATGGGGCTTCCGCCGGGGACCGCGCTCGCGTGCATGTCGGAGACGATGGTCCTCGCGCTCGAGAACCGGTGCGAGCCGTACACGCTCGGGCGAGGGATCGACGTCGCGAAGGTGCGCGAGATCGACGCGCTCGCCGCGCGCGACGGCTTCGAGCTCGCCGACATGCGCGCGTTCGATCTGCCGATCTCGCGCGAGCAGATCGCCCGCACGCGCGCCGCCGCCGCAGAGCGCCGGGCGGCCTCGGCATGAACGTCCGGCCGCACCGCTACGCCGCGCGCCTGCGCTGGACCGGCGCCTCCGGCGGCCCGACCACCTCGTACAAGGCGTACTCGCGCGACTACGCGCTCGAGAGCGACGGCAAGCCCGCGCTGCGCGGGTCCGCCGATCCGCATTTCCTCGGCGACGCGACCGCTTGGAATCCTGAGGATTTGCTGGTCGCGGCGCTCTCCGCATGCCATCTGCTCTCGTACCTCGCCGAGTGCGCGCGCGCCGGGATCGCCGTGACGGCGTACGAGGACCGCGCGGAGGGTGAGATGACGCTGGTCGACGGCGTCATGCGGTTCCGTGAAGTGACGCTGCGCCCCGAGGTGACGATCACCGACGCAGCGCGGCTTCGGGAAGCCGAGGAGCTTCACGAGCGCGCGCACGCGGTGTGCTTCATCGCCAACAGCGTCAATTTTGCGGTGCGCAACGAGCCGCTGGTACGGGCGGGGAGTCCCGAATGAGAGCGGCAAGGACGGCGACGGCCGCCGCGCTCGATGCACGCGACGGCCGTGGCGATGCGAGGAGCGGCCCTGACACGACCACCCTATCACATCCCGAACCGGGGCGCCGTCGCCGGGCTGGAGCGGGGCATCGAACCCCCGGAAGACGGCTGTCAGGACCGTTCCTCGGACCACCGAACCGCCCCAGCGCAGGCCTCATCACGCGGCGCCGCCGTTCGGAAAGGGCCGTCGCGTGAAAACGGTCGTCTCGGTCTCGCTCGGATCGTCGTCGCGCGATCATCGCGCGCAGGTCGAGCTGCTCGGCGAGCGCTTCGACATCTCGCGCGTCGGCACCGACGGCTCGATCGACAAGGCGATCGCGCAGATCCACGCGCTCGACGGCACGGTCGACGCGATCGGGCTGGGCGGGATCGACGTGTACTTGTACGCCGGGAGCGACCGCTACGCGCTGCGCGACGGGCTGCGGCTGCTCGACGCGGCGAAGACGACGCCGGTCGTTGACGGGAGCGGCCTCAAGAACACGCTCGAGCGGCACGCGGTCGCCTTCATGCAGAGCGCGCTCGGGATCGAGCTGCGCGGAAAGCGCATCCTGATGGTCAGCGCGCTCGACCGCTTCGGGATGGCGCAGGCGCTCGTGCAGGCGGGTGCCGACGTGGTGTTCGGCGATTTCATCTTCGCGCTCGACCTCGACCGGCCGGTGCGCGGGCTCGACGAGTTCGAGGAGATGGCGCGCAAGTATCTCCCCGACGCGTGCAAGCTGCCGTTCCAGTTCTTCTACCCGACGGGGAAGAAACAGGACCGCGCCCCGCAGGCGAAATACCCCGAATACTACGACGACGCGGAGATCATCGCCGGCGACTATCACTTCATGCGCCAGTTCATGCCCGCGCGGCTCGACGGCAAGACGATCCTGACCAACACCGTGACCGCGAGCGACGTGGAGTTCGTGCGCGAGCGCGGGATCGCGCGGCTCGTCACCACGACCCCGGCTTTCGGCGGACGCTCGTTCGGCACGAACGTCGTCGAGGCGGCGATGATCGCGCTGCTCGGGAAGAAGTGGGCCGACGTCAGCGATGAGGAGTACCGCGAGCTGCTGGAGCGGCTCGACCTGAAGCCGCGCGTGATCGAGTTCCAGGCCGCGTAGCGTTGTCGCTCCTCCGGAACCTCTTCGCGCGGCAGCCGCACGATCGCGAGCGGCTGCCGACCGACGGCGTTCCGCTGCGGCGCGTGCTCGGCGTCGGCGGACTGGTCGCGGTCGGCCTCGGCACGATGCTCGGCGGGATCTTCACGACGGTGGGATCCGGGGCGAACGCGGCGGGGCCGGCGGTCATCGCCTCGTTCGGGCTCGCCGGCCTGACGTGTCTGTTCGTCGCGCTGTGCTACGCCGAGCTGGCGTCGATGGTGCCGATCGCCGGGAGCGCGTACACGTACGGCTACGCCGCGCTCGGCGAGGTCGTCGCCTGGATCATCGGCTGGGACTTGATCCTCGAGTACGGGATCAGCGTCGCGCCGCTCTCGGCGACGCTCTCCGGCGCGCTGCAGCAGCTCCTCGCCAAGGCCGGGCTCGCGCTGCCCGCCTGGGCGCAGCAAGGGAACGTCGTCGTCACGCTGCACGGGATCGACATCGCGCACTCGCAGGTCGACCTCATCGCCGCCGCCGCCGTGGTGCTGCTCTCGATCGTGCTGGCGATCGGGATCCGCGAGTCGGCGGCGACCAACGTGGTGCTGGTCGTGGTGCAGGTCGTCGCGATCGTCACCTTCGTGCTCGTCCTCGGCGGCGCGGTGCATCCCGGCGCGTACCGGCCGTTCGCGCCGCTCGGAGGACACGGCATCGTGATCGGCGCGGCGCTCGTGTTCTTCGCCTACATCGGGTTCGACACGGTGACCGTTGCCAGCGAAGAGGCGCGGAACCCCGTGCGCGACGTCCCGCGCGCGATCATCATCTCGCTGATCGTCGGGGCGGTGCTGTTCATGGCCGCCGCCGCGGTGACCGTCGGCGTCGTCCCGTGGGACAAGGTCGCCGCGTCCTCCGGGATGGTCGACGCGGTGGTGAAGAACGGCGGATCGGATCTGTTCTTCGCGCTCGTCCTCGCCGGCACGGTGACGGGAGCGGCGGCGTCGATGCTCACCTCGCTGCTCGGGCAGATCCGCATCCTCTACGTGATGGCACGCGACCGCATGATTCCGCCGGTCTTCGGCCGCGTCAGCGCGCGCACGCGGACGCCGGTCGCGATCACGCTGATCACGGGGCTCGTCGTCGCGCTCTTCGCCGCCGGACTCCCGCTCGCGGTGCTGCTGGAGTTCGTCAACATCGGGACCCTCTCGGCCTTCGTCATCGTGTGCGCGGGCGTCATGGTGCTGCGATTCAGCCGGCCTGACGCCGTGCGGCCGTTCCGCGTTCCGTTCGGCCCGGTCGCCGTTCCGGCGATCGGGATCGCGCTCTGCGTCTGGCTCACCGTCGAGGGGCTGAAGCCCGCGACGTGGCTGCGCTTCTTGATCTGGTTCGCGGTCGGGATCGCCGTCTACGCGCTGTACGGCTACCGCCACTCGCTGTTGCGCGAGCGTTGATGGCGGAGGACGTGCCGGCCGCGACGGGTTCGACCCCGCACCTGCGTCCGGTCCTCGGGCTGCGCGACCTGATCGTCGTCGCGGCGGCGGCGATGGGGCCCGCGTTCTCGCTCGCGACCACGATGGCGGCGATGATCGCCGCCGCCGGCCGCTGGACCTGGCTCGCGCTCGCGATCGTCGCCGTGCTGATGGCGATGATCGCCGCCGGCTACCGGCGGCTGGGGGAGCGGATGCGCGACGCGGGCTCGTCGTACGCCTGGATCCGCGCGGCGTTCGGCCCCGTCGCCGGCGCGTACGGCGCGTGGGTGCTGCTGGTCGCGAACCTCTTCGCGGTGCTGGCGACGGCGCTGCCCGCCGGGACGTACACGCTCGACCTGCTCGCGCCGCCGCTCGCGGCGAACGGCGCCGCCGTCGCGGCCGTCGCCTGCCTTTGGATCCTCGCGAGCTCGCTGCTCGTCTGGTACGGGCTGCGCCCGACCGCGCTGCTCGCCCTCGCGCTGCTGGCGGCGGAGGTCGTGGTGCTCGGTGCCGCCGCGCTCCTCGCCTGGCTGCAGCCGCGCCCCGACGCCGTCGCGTTCACGACCAGTGCGCCGAGCTGGGGCGGCTTGGCCGGCGCGATCGTGATCGGCGTGTGGATGATCGACGGCTGGGAAGTCTCCGCCTCGGCCGCCGAGGAGTCGGGAGGCCGTCCCGCGGTCCCCGGGATCGGCGGCATCGCCGGGCTCGCGCTCACGAGCGCCGTCCTGCTCGCGTCGATCGCCGCGTTCACGCGCGTCGGGAGCTCGGCCGGCTTCGGCGCGCACGAGAGCGACGCGCTCGCGTACGTGGGCGGCCTGCTCGGCGGCGCCTGGCCGCAGATGCTCGCGGTCACCGTGCTCGTCTCGCTCGCCGCATCGCTGCAGACGACGGTGGTCTATCTCACCCGGAGCATCTACGCGATGGGACGCGACGGGCTGCTGCCGCGCGTGCTCGGCGATCTCGACGGGCGCGCCGAGCCGGCCGCCTCGATCGTCCTGATCGCGGCCCTCTCGGTGGCGTTCACGCTCGCCGCCGGACTTTCGCCGACGGCGAAGGGCGGATTCGACCTTGCGCTCACCGGGACGTCGTGGTTCCTCGGACTGCTCTTCGTGATGACCGCTGCAGCCGCCGTGCGCGTGTTCGCCGGGGAGGGAACCGCTCGCTGGTCCGGCGTCGTTCTGCCGGGCAGCGCCGCGCTGGCGCTCGGCGCGATCCTGCTGCTCGGCCTCCAAACGGACGATGCTCCCACCAGGGGTTTCATCGCCGCCTCCGCAATCATCGGGCTTCCCCTGGCGCTGTGGCGCGGACGAGCGGTCCGCGGCCCCCACTCGCCCGGGGGCAGGTCCATCACCGGGAGTCGCTTTTGAACGACAAAGAAATCGTTTTGACCCGCGACGGGCTCAAGAAGCTCGAAGACGAGCTCGACGAGCTCAAGACGGTCCATCGCCGCGAGGTCAACGAACGCATCCGTCAGGCCAAAGAGTTCGGCGACATCTCCGAAAACGCCGAGTACGAGGACGCGAAGCAGGAGCAGGCCTTCGTCGAGGGGCGCATCCTCAAGCTCGAAGCGATGATTCGCAACGCGCGCGTCATCGACGCGTCCGACTACGTCGCGGACGAAGTGCATCTCGGCGCGACCATCAAGGTCAAAGAGACGAGCTCCGGCACCTCGCACGAGTTCACGATCGTGGGCTCCGCCGAAGCGGACCCGAAGAACGCGCGGCTCTCGAACGAGTCGCCGCTCGGGCGCTCGCTCATGGGCCGCAAGAAGGGCGAGACGGTCGACGTCACCACGCCGCGCGGCTTGATGAAGTACAAGATCGAGTCGATCAACAAGGACCCCAAGAAAACCAAGAAGGCCTCCTAACGGCGCGCCGTGCCTGATCTCGTAGCCGCGCGGCGCGCAAGGCTGGCCGCGCTGCGCGAGCGCGGCGCCGACCCGTTCGCCGCGACGCGGTACGACGTCACCGCGCACGCGGCGGACCTCGCCTCGGCGTATGCGGAGCTTCCGGAACAGGGCCGGGCCGAGGACGCGGCGTGGTCGATCGCCGGGCGCATCATGGCGGTGCGCGGCCAAGGGAAGGTCATCTTCTTCGATCTGCACGACCGGACCGGCCGTTTTCAGCTCTTCGTGCGCGCCAACGACGTCGGCGAGGAGGCCTTCGCGATCGCGAAGGAGCTCGAGCGCGGCGACATCGCCGGCGCGACGGGCTTCGTCTTCCGCACGAAGGCCGGCGATCTCTCGCTCTACGTGCGCACGTTCGAGGTGCTCGGAAAGTCGCTCCAGCCGTTCCCCGACAAGTGGCACGGGCTGCAAGACGTCGAGAAGCGCTACCGGCGGCGGTACGTCGACCTGACGGTGAACCCGCACGTGCGCGACGTCATGATCCTGCGCTCGCGGATCGTCGCCGAGATGCGCCGCTTCATCGACGCGCAGGGATTCTTCGAGGTCGAGACGCCGGTGCTCCTGACCCTCGCCGGCGGCGCGTCGGCCCGTCCGTTCGTCACGCGCTCGAACGCGCTCGACATCGAGCTGAAGCTCCGCATCGCGACGGAGCTCTACCTCAAGCGCCTCATCGTCGGCGGGATGGAGCGCGTCTACGAGATCGGCCGCACGTTCCGCAACGAGGGGATCGACCACACCCACAACCCCGAGTTCACGATGCTCGAGCTGTACGCGGCGTACTGGGACGTCACGGACATGATGCGCTTCAACGAGGAGCTCATGGCGCATCTCGCCCGCACCGTCCACGGCTCCGAGACCGTGATGCACGGCACCGACGCGATCTCGTTCGCGACGCCGTTCCGGCGCATCGGGTACCTCGAAGCGTTCCACGAGTTCGGCGGTCTCGAGCGCGAGCAGTTGCTCGATCCCGGAGCCGCGATGGGGCTGCTCGCCGAACACGGGATCCCGGAGTCGCCGACGCACGCCCACGCGCTCGACAAGCTGTTCGAGAAGATCGTCGAGCCGAAGCTGCTGCAGCCGACGTTCGTCTACGGGTACCCGGTGGTGCTCTCGCCGCTCGCGAAGCGGATGCGCGACGACCCGGATCTCACCGAGCGCTACGAGCTCTTCGCGGCACACATGGAGCTCTCGAACGCGTTCACCGAGCTCAACGATCCCGACGATCAGCGCCGGCGCTTCGAGCTGCAGGTCGCCGAGAAGGCGGCGGGCGACGAAGAGATCCCGCCGCCCGACTGGGACTTCGTGACCGCGCTCGAGTACGGGATGCCGCCGACGGCGGGGATCGGGATCGGCGTCGACCGCCTCGTCATGATGCTGACCGACAACGCGTCGATCCGCGACGTGCTCCTCTTCCCCCTCCAGCGCCCGCTCCCGCCGGATGCGCGCGACCCGGACGACGACGAGGCGCAATCGCCCTAGCGGCTACGCGACCGGGCTGAGGATTCGGCCCACACCGCCACGAATCGTACGGTACAAGAACGTTCAAGCGGACTTACGGGTGTATGATCTACCTTGCCACGCGCGCGACCAAAGAACCCCGGCCGGAGACACGTCACACTGTACCGCGCCGTGTCGGCCGCAGAGATGGCGCAGATTCTACGTTCGAAGTCCTTTGAGATTGGAGGCGGCGTTGAAGGGAAGCATTTCTGGGACCGACGCTCTGACGCCGAGTGGTTTGCGATGAAGTACGGCGAACCGCATATCGTGCGGGCACGCTTTCACGATAGCGCGGCACGGGCGTTCTACCGATGGACGCATCTTGACGGTGACCGGCGCGCGCGGTTCGCCGACGAGAGGCAGATGAACGACGGCCTTCTCGACGTCGTGGAGATCGCATGGTAGTGCAGTCGTCCCGCGCCCAGCACACGGCCGCACAGGGTGGCGCGAAAGCGCAAATCACATGGTTTCGTCATGCGCAAGGCGGGCGCCGGCAACTCCCCTCGGTGTCCACGTATCGAAGCGTCGCGCGCTTTGATGACGATCCCAATTACAGCCTTGGGACCTGGGATGTCGAAGTTCGTTTCGTAAAACCGCCCGGCTATGAGCGACCGTCTCCCGCGATCGTTTCATTTCTGTCCGAAGAGGCGCCGAACCAGCTGCTGCATGCGGGAAGCCGGTTTGAATTGACGGAGGGACCCAAGGTGGTTGCCCGCGGTGAAGTGCTTCCTCGCGCGCCCCGCAAGTCCAGGACGCAGCAGTAGCGCGACCGTATACGCGCGACGTTCGGTGCTGCGCACGGCGGCCGCGGTGAGGTTCCTGGAGACGGCGCGGTTGATCTTGCGCGACAAGCGGCCGGAGGACTTCGGCTTCATCGCCTCGCTGTATGCGGACGCGCAGGTGATGCGGTACATCGGCGACGGAACGACGTTGGCGCGCGACGAGGTCGAAGCGCGTTTTCACCGGGTGATGGCGATCGAGAACGGGCCGGGGCACGAGCGGTGGGACGCGTTCAAGATCGTCGAGCGGAAGTCGGACGGCGCAGCGGTCGGCCAGGCGGGGATGCTGCGGTGCGAGATCGACGGTGAGCCGGAGGTCGAGGTCGGCTGGTGGCTGGCGCCCGCGGCGTGGGGCCACGGATACGCCACCGAAGCGGCGGCGGCGCTGTGCGACTACGCCTTCGGCACGCTCGGGCTCGACCACGTGAGCGTCGTGCTGCTGCCCGAAAACGCCAAATCGGTCGCGGTCGCCCGGCGGATCGGCGGCGAGCATGCCGGAACGGCACGGTACCGCGACCGCACGGTGACCCGCTACATCGTCCGCAACCATCCGAAACGCAGCTGAGTCCAACCGTTCGCCATGCTGAAACGCGACCTGACCACTTCCTATCCGCGTTCCGTGCGCGAACCGTACCTCGGCGTCGTCCAGCTCGGGCGCGCCGTCGACAAGGGGATCGCGCTCGCCAACGGACTCAACGGCGAGTACAACTACGACTGCCCGATGGACAAAGCCGTCCTGGGCTTCCTCGGCGTCGACGGGAGCGCGCTGCTCGACGTCATCAAGAACGCGCGGAGCGAAGCGGACGTCGAAGCGTACCTCCAGCCCTTCGTCGACAAGAAGGCGCCGCAAGAGCTCGCCGCCTTCAACGCCGAGTTCCTGACCCATGCCCCGCAGCCGGGGACGCCGGGAGCCGAGTACTTCCTCGAGCTGCGCAACGAGGTTGCGCCCGACCGCACGGACGTCACGCAGTGGGCCGATTTGCTCGACCTCGACGAAAAGCGCGATGTTCCGCGCCGGGTCCCCGCGACGGCCTAACGATCTTCGCTCAGACCCCGGTGACGAGGCCGCTTTGTTCGGCCTCGTTTTCGTTTCTGGCAGCACGCTGAGGGCGACCGAGCGGACGAAACGAGACGCATCCTGAGAGCGCCGCGTTTTTCCTACCGCGGCGCACCTCGAGTGGGCTCGGACGGACGCCGACATTCATCTTCATTCGGAGCTCGCATGCTCGACGACAGTGGGGCTATACTCGGCGACTTGTTCGCACAGCCCTTTACCTCGGCGTTCCTCGGCGCCGTCCTCGCACACGACTATGAAACACATCGGCACCTCATCAACGTCGGGATGCTGAGCGCACGGGTTGGGCGAACCGCCGGGCTTTCGCGCGATGAAGCGACGGTGCTCGGACAAGCCGGGCT
Organism: Candidatus Elarobacter sp.; assembly: GCA_036402855.1. Lineage (GTDB taxonomy): Bacteria > Vulcanimicrobiota > Vulcanimicrobiia > Vulcanimicrobiales > Vulcanimicrobiaceae > Vulcanimicrobium. The sequence goes on from DASWSC010000079.1 coordinate 13,840, forward strand.
CTTCCACGACATCGGCAAGCTGCACATCCGTCGCGCGCTGCTGAACGCGCGGCACGAGCTGAGCGAGGCGGAATGGCGCATCCTCAAAGCGCACGCGGCGCGCGGCGAGCAGATGCTGCACGCGCAAGGCGCGGGAACGATCGCCGCGATCGTGCGCGGACACCATGAGCGGCTCGACGGCTCGGGCTATCCCGACGGCCTGCGCGGGCACGCGATCCCGTTGGAGACGCGGCTGCTCGCGGTGGTCGACGCGTACGACGCGATGCGCTCGGGACGGCCGTACGCCGCGGCGATCTCGCACGAAGAAGCGCTGGAGCGGCTGATCCTCGCCGACCACCTCTTCGATCCGGATGCGGTTGCGGCGCTGGCCGCGACGCTCGGCGCTAGTCAGGCCGAGGCGCACGCTCGGCGAAAGGCGCTCGCGCCGATTTCGTGAACCGGTCGCCCGTGCCGACGTACCGGCTCGTCGTCGAATACGACGGCGGCGCGTTTCACGGGTTCCAGTACCAGCCGGCGCTCCGCACGGTCGCCGGCGTGCTCGAAGCGGCGCTCTCGCCGCTGTTTCACGAGCCGGTGAAGGTCAGTTCTGCCGGACGAACCGATGCGGGCGTCCACGCGACGGGGCAGGTCATCTCGTTCGCCGCGCAGCGCGAGTTCCCGATCGCGCGCCTGCGTCTGGCGCTGAACGGGAGCACGCCGTACGATCTCACCGTGCGCGACGCAGCCGTCGTCGACGACGGATTTTCCGCGCGCTTCGACGCGCTCGAGCGGATCTACGATTACCTGATCCTCGACCGGCGCTTCCCCTCGGCGCTGTGGCGCGCGCGCGCCTGGCACGTCCCGCGCCCGATCGACGACGCGCGGTTCGCCGAGGCCGCGCGGCCCTTGCTCGGCGAGCACGATTTCATGGCCTTTTGCGGCGAGCTCCCGGAGCGCGGCGGAACGGTTCGCGAGGTTCGGGAGATCGCGCTGGTACGCCGCGGCGACCTCATCCGCGTCACGGTGCGCGGCAACGGGTTCCTGCACCGCATGGTCCGCGTCATCGTCGGGACGCTCGCCGGCTGCGCGACCGGCTACCGCGACGTCGAGTTCGCGCGGCGCGCGCTGGAGTCGCGGGAGCGCGGGGCGGCGGGTGCCACGGCGCCCCCGCACGGTCTCTATCTCGCCGGCGTACGCTACGCCGGGTTGGACACGTACCGCCCGGTCGAGCTTGCGCCCTGACCGCCCGCGATCGCCGCGACCCGCTCGCGGATGGTGTCGGCGATCCCGTCGAGCCCCGCGCTCGCGTCGCGCGTCGTCCGGCTCGCCGCGGCGAGCGCTTTCGACGAGGCGACGAGATGGTCGCAGGCCGCGCGCTGCCGCTCGATCGCGGTCTCCACGCCGGCGGCGTTGCGCTGGATCGCCGCGATGATGTCGACGATCTGCTGGTTCGCGAAGTTCTGCTCTTCGAGTGAGCGCGCGGCGGCGCGCATCAAGTCGTTCATCTGCTCGACGGAGTTCACGATCGCCGACGCGCCGCCGGCCTGTTCGCGTGCCGCCATCGAGATCTGCTCGATCAGCCGGTTCGCCTCGCCGACGGCGGAGGAGATGTCACCGATCGCGCGGCCCGCGACGTCGGCCATCTGCAGACCGCCTTCGGCCTTCTTGCCGGAGTCCGTCGTCGAGCGCACGACCTCGCCGGTCTTGGCCTGGATGTCCTTGACCAGGGTGCCGATCTCGCGCGTCGAGTGCGCCGAGCTTTCGGCCAGCTTGCGCACTTCGTCGGCGACGACGGCGAAGCCGCGCCCGTGTTCGCCGGCGCGCGCCGCTTCGATCGCCGCGTTGAGCGCGAGCAGGTTCGTCTGATCGGCGATCGCGTCGATCACTTCGACGATCGCGCCGATGCGCTCGGAGGCGCTGCCCAGCTCCTGCATCTTCGCGACGACCGCGGTGATGTCGTCCGCGACCTCGCGCGTGGAGCGGACGAGCCGTTCGACCGCGACGCCGCCGTCCTTCGCCTTCCGGTCGGCTTCGAGCGAGAGCGTCGACGCCTCGCGCGCGCTGCCCGCGACTTGGCTGACCGAGACGGCGAGCTGGCCGATCGCCGAGCTCACGCTGGCGACGTTGTCGGCGAGCTCCGTGATGTTCCCCGAGACCGTGCTGATCGAGGCGACGGTCTCTTCGACCGCCGCGCCGGCTTGCGTCACGCCGGCGGTGAGCTCGCCGACCGCCGCGCTGGCCAGCGTCTGCTCGCCCATCGCGGCGCGGAGCGCGTCCTGCGCCGACGTCCCGACCGAGTCGCGCGCGCTGACCGCTTCGATCATGCGCGCGTGGCGTTCGGCGAGCTCGTCGACGGCCGGGGCGAGCGCCGTCACGGCGTCGCTGCGTCGCCGGGCTTCGATCAGCGCGGCGACGACGTCCTCGATGGAGACGGCGCCGGCGACGTCGAGCGCGCCCTGGAGCATCGCCTGCTGCGCCTTGAGCGCGGACGAGGCGCGCCGGTAGGCCAGCGCCGCGGTGGCGGCGAGCGCGGTGGCGAGGACCGCGGCCGCGATCCAGAAAACGTCGAACCAGCTCACTCGGGAACCCTCCGTTGTGCGCGCGAGCCTACTGTTCGTCGTATCGGTTGACCGGGGTCGCCACTTGACGGCGCTCCGCCCGGGCTGACCGGCACGTGAGGGCTCCAGGCCCGGCTGCTCGGTTGGGCTGACGAGCTTCCGGTCGAAGGCGCGGGAGCGGCGTCTCTCGGTTGACTTCCGGTCCACCGGGCCCGTATACTGCGTAGGTTGCCGTGGCCTCAGCCTGTGCTGAGGTTGCCGGCGGCCTCCTTGCCATTCCGACGGACCCCATGCGCACATATCAGCAAAAAACGGCCGAGACTCAGCACGATTGGTACATCGTCGACGCGACCGGGCAGCGGCTCGGGACGCTCGCGGTGCGCATCGCGCGCGCCCTTTCAGGCCGCACCAAACCGACCTGGACCCCGCACATCGACGACGGCGATCACGTCGTCGTGCTCAACGCCGAGAAGGTCGAGCTGGCCCCGCGGAAGTGGACGCAGAAGGTCTACCACCGGCACTCCGGCTTCCCGGGCGGCCTCCGCACCGAGACCGCCGCGCAGGTCCGCGAAAAGTACCCGGAGCGCCTGATCGAGCGTGCCGTCCGCGGGATGCTGGCGACGAACCGCATGCGCGACGTGCAGCTCGGCCGCCTCAAGGTCTACGCCGGAACCGATCACCCGCACACCGCTCAGCAGCCGAAGGCGCTCGTCTAGATGCAGACTTCCGATCTCTTCAACGGCACCGGCCGCCGCAAGCGCGGGATCGCGCGCGTTCGCCTGACCCTGGGTCAGGGCGTCATCACGGTCAACAAGAAGCCGGTCGACGAGTACTTCCCGCGCCCGACGCTCCAGATGATCGTCCGCCAGCCGCTCGAGGTGACGCAGTCGCTCACGCGCTTCAACGTCGACGTGAAGTGCGAAGGCGGCGGGGTCTCCGGTCAGGCCGGCGCGGTACGCCACGGGATCGCCCGCGCGCTGCTCGAGATGGACGAGTCACTGCGCGAGCCGCTGCGCAAGAACGGTCTGCTCACCCGCGACCCGCGCGAAAAAGAGTCGAAGAAGTACGGCCGCAAGAAGGCTCGCAAGCGCTTCCAGTTCTCGAAGCGCTGATCTCCGAAGGCCCGGGACGCTCCCGGGCCTTTTCGTTTGCCGGGCTCAGGGGCAGCCGCCGTGCGCGGCGCACCACATCGGAATCGTCGCCGGCGCGCTGATCATCACGGCGATCACCGCGAAGGCCAGCGCGATCCCGATGGCGAGCGCGGTGACGACGGCGAACCCTTCGGCGTCGTCGGCGCGGTCGGCGCGGCGGCGGGCGGTGCGGGCGATCGCCAGCGCGGCGGCGACCGGGTCGGGGGAGGCGGCGGAGGCGTGCGTCATCATGCGCCAACCATAGCCGCCGGCGGGCAGTCCGAACGTCCGTAGTACTACGGAACCTCAGGCGACGGCGAAGATCGTGACCGGCTCGGCCTTGCCGCGGATCTTGGCGATCAGCTTCTCCGCAGCGGGACGGTCGCGCAGCCGCTGGTAGGTGCGGTCGTCGACGTACGTCTTGCCGGGCGGCGCGGCCCCTTGGAGGCGGCTCGCGAGGTTCGCGGCGTCGCCGATGACGGTGTAGTCCATTCGCTTCGGGCTGCCGATGTGGCCCGCGACGACCTCGCCGGTGGCGACGCCGATCGAGACGCGCAGGGCCTTCCCGTCGGCCTGGATCTCGGCGGCCGCGCGGTGCAGCGCCTGCGCGACGGAGATCGCGCGCGCGGCGTCGTCGTCGCGGACGCGCGGCGGCCCGAAGACGACCATCAAGCCGTCGCCGTAGAACTTGTCGAGCAGACCGTCGTGCTCGAAGACGATCTGCACGGCGGCGCTGAAGAAGTGGTTGAGGATCTCGACGACCGCTTCGGCGTCGAGCCGCTCGGCGAGCTCGGTGAAGCCGTCGAGATCGGCGAACAGGATCGTCGCGGTCGCGCGCTCGCCGCCGAGCGCGACGCCGCCGGGAGCGCGCATCAGCTGCTCGACGACGTGCGGAGCGAGATAGCGCGCGAACGCGTCGCGGATCGCGCGCCGCTGCTCGACGTCGGCCGCGTGCAGCCGTTCGAGCTTCCGCCGTTCGGTGAGATCGGTGACGGCGATCGCCCAGCCGTGCCTCCCGCTGCCGTCGGGGAGATCGAGCGGCGCGGTGCGCACTTCGAGCAGCAGATCGCCGCGCGTCGGATGATGCGCCTCGAGCTCGGCGGGTTTCGTCGGCAGTAGGTTGTCCTCGAGGATCGTCGTGATCCCCGGGATGAGCGCTTCCAGCGCACGGACCGGCTTTCCGATCATCGTCGTGCCGGGGACGCCGAACGTGTCGGCGGCGGCGTCGTTGAACGTGGCGATCGCGCCGAGCCCGTCGACCGTGATGACGCCGCTGGTGATCGAGCCGAGGATCCGCGCCTGGAGCTGCTCGAGCCGGCTGATCTCGACCACCTGCGCGCGCAGCGCGTCGAACAGCCGCGCGTTCTCGATCGCGAGCGCCGCCTGGTTCGCGAACGCGGTCAGCAGATCGGGATCGTGCGGCGAGAACAGGCCGGGCGCGAGCCGCGAGTCGAGGTAGACGACCCCGATCGTGCGCGCCTTGATGGCGAGCGGGACGCAGATGATCGAGCGCAGCCGGAGCGCGCGGACGGAGAGGTTGATGTTGAAGCGGGGGTCCTGCTGCGCGTCCGTCGTGACGATCGGCTCGCCCGTCTCGAAGACGCGGCGTACCGTCGTGTGCGAGGGCCGCATGTCGTCGCCCTCGACGGTCGCGCGGTCGATCCCGTACGTCGTCGTGAGCTCCAGCTTCCCGCCGGCGTCGGCGATCATCAGGAAGCCGCGCTCGGCTTTCATCACGTCGACGGCGGTGTCCAGCACCGTGCGGAGCACGACGTCGAGCTCGAGCGAGGAGTTGACGGTCTCCGCGACCCGTCCGAGGGTGCGCAGCTTCGAGAGCTCGCGCTCGGCGTTCGTCGCGGAGGCGGCGAGGCGGCTCTGCAGCGAAGCGCGCTCGAGGGCTAGGGTCTCGTAGGCGCGCTCGGCCTCCGCGACCGCTGCAAGCAGCGCGGGGTCACCGCTTGCCGCGGCGCGGGCGCGCAGCGCGGCAAGGGCGCCGGCGCCCGGCTGCGGAGCGTTCACCGCTGCCTTCGGCGGCTTCGACGGAACGGCACGCGGCGAAGTTCCTCACTTCTCGGCAACGTTCCGCTCATCTCGCTGCGAGATGCTCGCGCCATGACGAACGATCCGATGTTCCCGACCGCCGCCGATGCCCTCGCTGCGCGCGACCGCGTCGAGCGGCTGGCCCCGGACGCCAGCCGCGACGAGCGCGCCTCGGCCCGCCTCGCGCGAGCGGCGATCTTCCAGGAGGCGCTGCTGGGCGCGCTGCGCGCGCACGCCGCCGAGCTGCGGACCGCGGCGCGATGAGCGAGCTCGACCTGCTCTCGGTCGCGGCCGACGGGATGAGCGTGCAGCGCAGGCTGCTCGACGTCGCGGCTCGCAACGTCGCGGCCGCGCAGGCCTCCACGCCGCAGCACCCCTACCCGCGGCTGGTCGCCCGTTTCGCGAGCGCCGATCCGGCCGATGCGTTCCTCGGCCCCTCCGACGACGACCAGGAGGGCCTCGACGGCGGCACGCGCTTCACCGGGACCGTCCGATCGGGTGAGACCGCGGACGCGCTCACCGAGATGATCGCCGTGCTCGATGCCCAGCGGGCGTTCGAAGCGAACGCCGGCGTCTTCGACGTCGGAAAACGCCTGGCGGAGCGGACGCTCGACGTGGGGCGCGGCTGATGCGCGTCGACGTGCTCGTCCCCGACGGGCCTGCCGCGCCGCGCGGACCGGCGGCGGCGCAGCCGGCTGCCAACGACTTCGCGCGGCTCGTCGACGCGGCCGGGACGATCCTCGCCGGCGCCGATCGCGCCGAGTCGGCGTTCGCCGCGCACCGCGGCGGGCTGCAGGAGATGGTCGTCGAGCGCGCGCGCGCCGACGTGGCGCTGCAGGTCGCCGCGACGGCCGCGCAACGCACGGCGCAAGGACTCTCGACCCTGCTCGGGATGCAGATCTGACGATGACGGTGTCGCCGCTCGTGGCGCGCGTGCGCGCGGCATCGGCTCGCACCCGGATCGCCGCGGCCGGTGCGGTCCTCACGCTCGCCGCGGCCGGCGCGCTCGGCATCGCGGCCTCGCGCGACGCCCGCGTTTCGCTGTTCGCGACGCCGCTCCGTGCCGAGCAGCTCGCCGAGGTCGAGCAGCGTCTCGCGGCGTGGAACGTTCCGCACGCGAGCGGGCCCGACAACGTGCGCGTCGAGCGCGGAAAGCGCGGCGAGCTGCTGCTGCGGCTCGCGCTGGCGGGCGTCCCGCACGCGCATCTGGCGGGGAGCGACGAAGCGCTCGCGCACGTCGGCGCGCTGACGCCGCAGAGCGTCCTCGAAGCGCAGACGCGCGACGCGCTCGCCGCCGATCTTGCGCTCGGCCTGCGCGGGATCGACGGCGTGATCGACGCGCGCGTCGTGATCGCGCCCGCCAGCGCCGGAATCTACGCCGACGAAACGACGCGCGACGCGAGCGCGAGCGTGCGCGTGACGCTCGCAGCCGGCGCGCGGCTCTCCGCGCGCACGGTCGCCGGGATCAAGGCGTTCGTCGCGGGCGGTGTCCCGGCGCTCGACGCGGAGCGGGTGACCGTCCTCGACGACCGCGGCATCGCGCTCGCCGGCGGCTCGGACGACGCGGCGGACGTGCAGCTCGCGCTGCAGAGCGCGCTCGACGCGGCGTTCGGCGCCGGCGCGACGATCGTGCGCGCGCATCGCGAGCCCGACCCGGAGCGGCGCGACGTCCACGACGTGCGGCGCGCCGCCACCGGCGGCAGCATCGCACGCGCGACGACGGACGAACGCTACGCCTCGACGGCGAAGAAGTACTCGAAGACGAGCGCGACCGAAGACCGCGGGAGCGAGCTGCGCGAGGAACGGCGGACCAGCGCGCCGGGTGCGACGGCGCGTTTGAGCGTCGCGGTCTTCGTCGACGCGGCGCGGGCGCTCGACCTCCGCAAGATCCGCGCGCTCGCCTCGGCGACGGCCGGGATTCGGACCGAGCGCGGCGACGCGCTCAGCGTCGAAGCGGTCGCCTTCGGCGAGCGGGGCGGCCGCGCACCGCGCACCCCGCCCTTGCCCGGATGGGCGCTGGCGCTGGCGGGACTCTTGCCGCAAGCGCTCAACGGTACCGTCGTCGTGCTGGTGGTCGCGTTCGCGGCGAAGCCGCTCGCCGGGCTCGCGTTGCGCGCGGCGGAATCCGCGTCGGCCCGGCGCGCGGCGCGCGAGGTGGCCGGAATCCCGCCGGCGCGCGTGCACAGCGCGCTCGCGCACGAGCCGCCGCACGTCGCGGCCGCGATCATCGCGGGGCTTCCCGCCGCGACCGCCGCGGAGGTTCTCGAGCTGTACGGTGCACCCGAGCGCGCCGCCATCGTGCGCCGCCTCGCGCACGCCAACACGTCGCTGCTCCCCGCACCCGAGGAACTGTTCCGTGCCCGCTGAGTTCGTCTCGCTGGCCGACGTGCTGCGCCGGCCCGCCGTCTCGCATCTCGCTCCGCCGCGCGCCGCCGAGTCGGGCACGCCGCCCGGCTGCGACGTCGAACCGCGCGCGGTCGCCGTTGAGGACCCGCCCGATCGCGCGCACTCCGGAGATGAAGAGCTCGTCGCCACCGTGCGGGACGCGCGCCTCTTTCGCGCACGGCTCGCGGACGCGTTCGACGATGCCGCGGCGCGGCTGCTCCGCGAGCTCGCGGCCTCGGTCCTCGCCCGCGAGCTGCGGACCGCCCCGTGCGAGCTCGATGCGCTGGTCGCCCGGGTGCGCACGCGCATCCCGGTAGCGCGCGTCCGCGTCGCGCCCGCGGACGTCGCGCGGATCTCGGGCGTCCCCGTGACCGGCGATCCGGCGCTCGCCGCCGGCGATGCCGTCGTCGAGGTCGCCGGCGGCGCGCTCGACCTGCGGCTCGGGGTTCGTGTCGCCGCCGTCCTCGAGGCGTGCCGATGATCGGCCGGGCGCTGGGCGCGGTGACGGCGGCGCGCGGCGATCTCGTCGAAGCCGAGCTGCCGTTCGCGCGCGTCGGCGAGGGCGTGCGCGTCTGCGCGCGGGACGCCGCGGTGAACGCGCGCATCGCCGCCCTCCGCGAGACGCGCGCGCTGCTCGCGCCGTTCGGTCCGGTCGACGGCGTCGCGCGCGGCGACCGCGTCGCCGCCGACCCCGCGGCGCTCACCGCACCGCTCGGGACGGCGCTCCTCGGGCGGGCGATCGATGCGTCGGGGGCGCCGCTCGACGGGGGTGGCGCACCGCGCGGCCGGCGCGTCGCGGTCGCGCTCGAGGCGCCGCCTCCGGGCTCGCGACGGCCGTGCGAGGGGATCTTCTGGACCGGGGTGCGCGCGATCGACGGTCCGCTCGCGATCGGGCGGGGCGCGCGGATCGGCGTCTTCGGCGAAGCGGGCGCCGGGAAGTCGACGTTGCTCGACGCGATCGTGCGCGGCGCGGCCGCCGACGCCGTCGTGCTGGGGCTGGTCGGCGAGCGCGGCCGCGAAGCCGAGCGTGCCCTCGCGCGGCTCGACCCGCGGACGACGATCGTCTGCGCGACGGCGGATCGCGCTCCCGCCGAGCGCCTCCGCGCCGCCGAGGTCGCCGCGGCGCAAGCCGCCGCCCTGCGCCGCCGCGGCCTCGCCGTGCTGCTGGTGATCGATTCGCTCGCCCGCGTGGCGGGCGCGGCGCGGGAGGTTGCGCTCGCCGCGGGCGAGCCGGCCGGCCGCGGCGGCTACCCGCCGAGCGTCTTCGCGGCCCTCGCGCGGCTGCTCGAGTCGGCCGGTTCGGACGGGCGCGGGAGCGTCACGCTGATCGCGACCGTCCTGAGCGACGGCCCGCACGAAGCCGATCCCGTCTCCGAGGCGGCGCGAGCGGCGCTCGACGGGCACCTGGTCCTCTCCGGCCGGCTCGCCCGCGCGGGCCGCTTCCCCGCCGTCGACGTCGCGCAGAGCGCGAGCCGGACGCTGGCGGAGGTCGCGAGCCCCGAGCACCTGGCCGCGGCGCGCGCCGTGCGGGCGGCGGTCGCGGCGCTGGACGAGTCGCGCGACGCGCGGGCTCTCGGCGTCGCCTCCGCCGGCCCCGATCTGGCGCGGTGCGTCGCCGCCGAGGCCGAGCTCGAGCGGTTTCTGCGCCAAGGCCCCGAGCCGTCCGAGCGGCGAGCGACGCTCACGGCGCTTCTCCGGCTCGCCGATACCCTTCCATGATGGACGTCTTCGGAGAGATCGCCGCGGTCCAGAACCGGATCGCGGAGATCACCGGCGCCCCGGCACGGGGGAGCGTGCAGCCCGTTCCGGTCCCCGCCGCGGCGAGCGCGCCGCGCTTCGCGAGCGCGCTCGCGCAGGCGATGCATCCGAATCCCGCGCTGGGCCTCGAGCCGGGCGGTCCCGATGCGCCCGGGACCGGCCTTCCGTCGCGCGTCTCGGCGCCCGCTCCGCCGGCCCAGATCGACGCGCTGGTCGAGCAGAACGCCGCCACGTGGCAGGTCGATCCCGCGCTGATCAAGGCGGTGATCGCGAACGAGTCCGGCTTCAACGCGAACGCGACCTCCGGCGCCGGCGCGCAAGGGCTCATGCAGCTCATGCCGGAGACCGCCTCGTCGCTCGGCGTGCGCGATGCGTACGATCCCGTGCAGAACGTCGCCGGAGGGACGCGCTATCTGCGCGGCTTGCTCGACCGCTTCCACGGCGACAAGCGGCTCGCGATCGCGGCCTACAATGCGGGACCGGGTGCGGTGGAGAAGTACGGCGACGTCCCGCCGTATGCCGAAACCAAAAATTACGTCGAAAACGTCCTGGCTTCGTTCGACAAGTACAGCGGCGCTCGTTAGCGCGCTGCTCGCGCTGGCCGTCGCTCCGGCCGCCGCGAAGCGTCCCGCCGATGCCGACGTTCCCGTCGCGACCGTCGTCGCGGCGTACGACCGCGCGACGCACGCCGACGACATCCGCACCTTCGCCGCGGAAGGGACGCTCGCCGGGAACGGCCTGACCGGGACGTTCACCATCGTGCGCGACGGAACGAACGAGCGCGAAGACGACGTGCTCGGCCCGCGCCACGACACGTCGCTGCGGCTCGGCGACCGTTTCTTCATGCGGAACCCGAACGGCAACGTCCGCGAGCTGCGCGGCTTCCTGCGGCGGCGCGCGCGAACCGAAGAGGTGATCGACTCCGGTGCGTTCATCCGGCACCCCGAGCTCGCGCGGTTCGCCGGCTGGGGCGACGCGAACGGGACGAAGGTGTGGCGGCTCGAGGTGAACGCGCAAGGCGGCGAGCCGGAGACGCTCTGGATCGATCCCGCGAGCGGCTTCCCGCTGCGGCTCGAGTACTTGGACGGCGACGGACCGACGTTCGTCGACTACGCCGACTGGCGTGACGTCAAAGGCCGGAAGATCGCGTTTCGGAGCACGATCAGCGACGGCGACCACCGCTTCGACACCGTGCAGCAGACGACGGGGGTGCGGATCGACGAGCCGGTCGACCCCGCGAACTTCGCCCCGCTGGCGCCGCGCGTGCTGGCGACCGGCGGCGTCCACACCGTGCCGCTGGTCGAGCGCGGCGGACACGTCGGCGTGACGGTGCGGATCGCGAACCGCGACTGGTTCTTTCTGCTCGACACCGGCGCGCAGTCGATCCTGGTCGACGCGGCGGTGCTCAAAGCGGCCGGGATTGCGGGACAGGGCGCGATGGAGGTGCGCGGCGCGTCGCGCAGCGGCGGCCTGACCGTCGCAGTGCTGCCGAAACTCGAAGTCGACGGGGCGGCGATGGACGACGTCGTCGTCTCGTCGCTCGACATCGCGCACAGCCTCGGCGGCGGCCTGCAGATCGACGGCATCCTGGGCTATCCGTTCCTCGCCTCGGCGGTGGTCGAGATGGACTTCGCGGCGCATGCGCTGCGCTTCGGGCCGCCCGGCTCGTTCGTTCCGCGCGGGACCCCGGTGCCGCTCGACGTCGACCGCGAGCTCGCCGAGGCGACGCTGCGCGTCAACGGCCGCCTCGACGCGCCGTTCATCGTCGACACGGGGAACAGCGGCGAGATGCTGCTGTACCGCCCGTTCCTCGACGCCCATCCGGGTCTCGTCCCCTTCGCGCCCTCGACGTCGTGGAACTACGGGATCGGCGGCGCGAACGCGACGTACCGCACCTCGCTCGACGAGCTGAAGCTGGCCGGCTTCGATCTGTACCATCGCAGCGTCGACGTGGTGCTGGCGAAGAACGGTGCGTTCGCCGATCGCGTCGACGCCGGGAACGTCGGCTTGGGCGTGCTGCGCAACTTCGTCGCGACGTTCGATCTCGGCAACGCGTCGATGTATCTCGCGCCGGGCCCTGCGTTCGACGACGGCAGACGCCGAACCGCGCGCATCTAGCAACAACTTCGCAACGCGGGCGCTGCCCGCCGCACGGTATGGTCGCTGCGGAGGGATTCACGATGCAGCAGCACACCACCGGCGTCGCCTTCGTCGCGACGCACCTCGCGCACACCGACCGGCGCGCGCTCTCCGAAGCCTGGTACAGCGCGCTGCACCTCGCCGGCGACGCACACCGTGCCGCGACGCCGAACCGAAGCGTCGCGCGGCGCCCCGTTGCGGCGAAGCCTGCGCCGGGTGCGCGGGTCGAGCGCGTCCACGCGACCGGCGTGACCCCGCCGCGCGCCGCGCGCGATGCGGGGCGCGCGACCGCCCGGCACGACGTCGCCGCGGTCACACCCGAGCGGCGGGCGGCGAAGACGCCGCTCGCGAGCCGCATCGCGGCTGCGCTGAACCGGCGCGCGGCATGTGCCGGGGCCCGCTCGTTCGCGGTGGCGACGGCGGACGGCCGCATCCACGTGGTCGTTCGGAGCGACGGCGCGCGGACGCGCATCGTCGCGGTCTGCACGCCCTCGCTGCGCGAGCGGGTCGAGCGCGCGCTGGCCCAGGCGCGCTTCGCGCTCGCCGGACACGGCCTGAACACCGAGGCGGCGCGATGAACGGCGCCTCGCCGCTCGATGCGTACGAACGCGTCCTCTCGCGGGCGCAGGATCTGCGCGACGCGTTCCGCGCCGGTGCGCTCCCCCTCAACCACGACGTGCAGGCCGGGGCGCACGTCGTCCCGTCGAGCGATCCGCTAAGTATCGTCCCGCCGCCCGGCGCATGGCTGGTCACGCGCGGCGCCGACGGTGTCCGCGCCTACGAGCGCGACGGGACGCTGACGCTCGACGACGGCGTGCTGCGGGCGCGCGACGGCGCCGAGGTGCTCGGCTATCCGGGCGGTGCGTCGCACGGCGCGATCCCCGTTCCGCTGCGGGTCCCGGAGATCGATCGCGCGCTCGGGCGCGCGGCCGGCGCGCGCGTCGCCGAGGACGGAACGGTGGCGTACGAGCGCGCCGCGATCGACCCGCGCACCGGCGTCCGCCGCGCCGAGCGCGTCGTGCTCGGACGCGTCGCGCTGGCGCGCTTCCCCGCCGGGACGCAGCCGGCGCGGCTCGACGCGACGCGCGCCGCCGCGCCGCCGGGCGTCGCGCCGCACCTCGGGACGCCGCGCGACGGGACGTTCCCGGCGCTCGCCGCGGCCAGCCGCGACGCGGGGACGATCGACCTCGTCGCGGGCGTCGCGCGGCTGGACGAGGCGTACCGCGCGTTCGAGGCGCTCGGCGCCGCGGTGAAGTCGCGGGCGAGCGCGCAGAAGACCGCCGTGGACCTCGTGAAGTGATCGGCGGGGCGACCTTCGGTGCGCCGGGTCCGCGCGTTCGCCGGCTGCGTTTCCTCCCGCGCGCGCCGGTCTCGCTCGAGGCGGCCTGCGCGGCCGCGAACGGGATCCGCGAGACGCTGCGCGAGCTGCTCGGCGAACGCTGCGAGCTCGTGATCGGCGAGCCTGCCGCGCTCTCGCCGGAGGCGTGGGCGGCGCTCGCGCACGACGCGCACCTGTTTCTGACGCGCGGGCGCCGCACCGACGTGGTCCTCGTGCTCCCGAAAGCCGACGCGCGGCGGCTGGTGCTCCGCGCGTTCGGCGAGACGGGCGGCGGCTCCGGGGCGCCTCTCCCGGACGCCGCGTGCTCCGTCCTCGAGCTGCACGCGCTCGAACGGATCGCGGTGCGTTGTTCCGCGGCGTTCGCGCCGCTCGCCGCGGAGCGCGACGCGCCGCGCCGGGTCGCGGCTCGCGAGCTGCCCGCGTGCGCCGCGTACTTCGATCTGCGCGTCCACGAGCCGGTCGCGTTGACGCTGGGGATCGGGATCGTGCGCGACCTCCCCGACCCGCCGCCGGCCGGGGCGCTGGCCGCCGCCGCGCTCGACGCCGTCGCCGTCGAGGTGCGGGCAGTCTTCGCGGAGGGAACGCTCGACGCGGGAGAGTTCGTGAAGATGCGGCCGGGCCACGTCGTGAAGCTCGACACCAAGGTCGGCGCTCCGGCATCCTTGAAGCTTGGAACCCGACGCCTTGCAACGGGCGTCCCCGGCGTCGTCGCTTCGAGCACCGCCTTTCTGGTTCACGACGTCGCCCAGGGAGCGCAATGATGGCCATGACCGAGCAAGGCAAGAACCTCGACCTCTTGATGAACGTGCCGCTGAAGGTGACGGCGGAGCTCGGCACGTGCAAGATGCTGGTGCGCGACATCCTCAAGCTGGGGACGGGCTCGATCGTCGAGCTCGACCGGCTCGCGGGCGGTCCCGTCGACCTGCTGGTGAACGACCGGCTCGTCGCGCGCGGCGAGGTCGTCGCGATCGACGAGAACTTCGGCGTCCGCATCACCGAGCTGATCGAGAAACCGTAACACCGCGGCCACCGGCCGGTTCGCGCCGGCGCGCACGATGGCCGCATGGACGACCTGCTCACCATCGCGCGGCACGGGCACTCGGCGCTCCCGCTCGACGTGCTCGCCGCGCTGACGCTCTTGTCGGTGGCGCCGTTCGTGCTCGTGCTCTCGACCTCGTTCGTGCGGATCGTCGTCGTGCTCTCGCTGGTGCGCTCGGCGATCGGCGCCTCGACGCTGCCGCCGAACGCGGTGCTCACCGGCCTCGCGCTGGTGCTGACGATCGTCGTGATGACGCCGACGTTCGAGACGGTGCAGCACGATGCGATCCGGCCGTACGCCGCCGGTACGCTGAGTCAGTCGGCGTTTCTCGAACGCGCGAGCCGGCCGCTGCGCGCCTTCATGCTGCGCCAGACGAAGGCCCGCGATCTCGCGGTGTTCGCGCGGCTCGCGCACCGGCCGGACGGCGAGGCGGCCGCCGAGGCGCCGCTGACGGTCGTCATCCCGTCGTTCGTCGTCGGCGAGCTGCGCGCGGCGTTCGCGATCGGCGTCGCGCTCTATCTTCCGTTCGTCGCGATCGATCTCGCCGTCGCCGCGATCCTGATGGGGATGGGGATGGTCATGCTCAGCCCGCCGGTCATCTCGCTCCCGTGCAAGCTGCTGCTCTTCGTGATGGTCGACGGTTGGGCGCTGGTCTGCGCCGGCGTCGTGCAGAGCTTCCGCTGACGGCGGGACGACCGCTCCGCGCCGCGAAGCCGCGGCGTGTGGAGGCCTCGCCGGGATCGCGTGACGGCGCCGAGTTGCTCGACCGGCTTCGATCGCTGCGGCTGCCTCGCGGGGACTACGCCGTCTTCGGAAGCGGTCCGCTGGTCGTCCGCGGCATCATCCCCGCGAGCGGCGATCTCGACGTCTTGGCACGCGGAGCGGCCTGGTCTCGCGCCCGTGAACTCGGGCCGCTCGTCGCGCTCCCGCAGTACGGCGTCGAGATCGTCGAACTGTGCGGCGGAGGAATCACGGTCGGGACGCGCTGGGGGATCGGAACGTTCGACGCCGACGAGCTGATCGACGGGGCGGAGCTCATCGGCGGCTTGCCGTTCGTGCGGCTCGAGCACGTCCGCCGCTACAAGCAGATCGCACAGCGGCCGAAGGATCTGGCGCACGTCGCCGCGCTCGACGCCTGGGAGCGCGCGCACCCCGGCTGAGACGCCGGCACGGCCGAACCGGCTCGTCCAAAGGCGGCGATCGCGCCGGCTGTGGACGCCGCGGGGTGGAGTGCCGCGCCGTGACGGGGAAGCCGCGCGCGTGAGGATCGCTGAGAAGCTCTCGACGCGGCGGCCGTTCTTCTCGTTCGAGTTCTTTCCGCCGAAGAGCGACGAGGCGGAACGGAACCTCTTCGAGACGATCGCGACGCTGAAGCCGCTCGACCCGGGCTTCGTCTCGATCACCTACGGCGCGGGCGGTTCGACGCGCACCCGCACGGTCGACATCGCCAAACGGCTCAAGAGCGAGGCGGGCTTCGACGTGATGGCGCACGTCACGTGCGCCGGGGCGACGGCCGACGAGCTGCGCGGCCTGCTGAACGACCTGCGGCGCTCGGGGATCGAGAACATCATGGCGCTGCGAGGCGACCCGCCGCGCGGGACGGAGACCTTCGTGGTCGCCGAAGGCGGTCTGCGCTATGCCAGCGATCTCGTCCGGCTGCTGAAGAGCGAGTTCTCGTTCTGCGTCGGCGGCGCGTGCTATCCGGAGAAGCACCCCGAAGCGCCGAGCCTCGATGCGGATCTCCACGCGCTGTGCGGGAAGGTTCGCGCCGGAGCGGAGTTCCTGGTGACGCAGCTGTTCTTCGACAACGCGCGCTACTTCGAGTTCGTCGAGCGCGCGCGCGCCTGGGGGATCAAGGTTCCGATCCTGCCCGGGATCATGCCGATCACGAACTACGATCAGATCGACCGTTTCACGCGGCAGTGCGGCGCGGTGATCCCGCCGAGCCTGCGGGACGCGCTCGAAGAGCGGCGAGACGATCCGAACGCCGTGGTCGATCTCGGCGTCGCGTACATGACGCTGCAAGTCGCGGACTTGCTCGCGCGCGGCGCGCCCGGGGTGCATTTCTACACGCTCAACCGCTCGCCGGCGACCCGCGCGGTCGTCTCCGCGATGCTCGCCGCACGCCGCGCATGGTGACGGTAACCTTTCGGCAACGGCGTGCGCCGGCGGGGACGGCTACGCTTCCCGCATGGATGCCTTCGAAGGACTGCTCCGCGACGCGCTGCTGCTGACGGCGCTGCTGACCCTCCCCGTCCTGCTCGTCGCGACCGCGGCCGGCGCGGCGGTCGCGGTGGTGCAGGCGGCGACGCAGGTGCAGGAGCAGACGCTGACGCTGCTCCCGAAGCTGATCGCGGTCGCGATCGTGATCGTGCTGTTCGGGCGCTTCGGGATGAGCCTCTGCGAGCGGCTCTTTCACGACGTCGTCTTGCGCATGCCGCTGCTCGCACGCGGATGAGCGCACCGGCGTTCGACGCCACCACGCTGCTCGTGCTGGCGCGGGCCGCCGGGCTGGTCGCGCGCGCGCCCGGGTTCTCGCATCCGTCGGTTCCGCCGATCGTGCGCGCCGGGCTGGCGCTCGCGCTCGCGTGCGCCGTCGCACCGGCGGTCGCCCCGGTGCGCGGTGCGGATTTGGCCGAGCTCGTCCTCGCGCTCGCGGCGAACGCCGCGACCGGCGCGGCGATCGGCTTCGGCGCCTCGCTGCTGTACGACGGCGCCTACTTCGCCGGCCGCACGGTCGACGATTACCTGGGCGTGCGCGGGAGCGTGCCGGGTGCGAACGTCACGAGCGCGCAGGCGTTCGGGCGGCTGTGGTCGTCGGTGTTTCTGGTAGCGTTCGTGCTACTCGACGGCTGGGTGCCGGTCGTCCGCGCCTTCGCCGGCTCGTTCGCGCACGTCGGCGCGACGGGATTTCCGTCGTCGGCTTCATGGCGCGCGTTCGCGCTCGACGTCCCGGCCGCGATCGTGCGCGCGGCGTTCGAGGTCGCGGCCCCGGCCATCGCGGTCGCTGCGGCGCTCCAGCTCGCGCTCGCGGCGGTGGCGCGCGTCGTGCCGCGGTTCTCGAGCCTGAGCATCGCGTTTCCGGCGGTCTTCGCGGCCGCGCTCGCCGTCACGCTGGCGACGCTCCCGCTCCTCGCGCGCGCGGGCGCGCACCCGTGGCTCGTCGTGCCGTGGAGCCTCCGGTGAGCGACGAGAAACGGTACGAGCCGACCCCGTCGCGCAAAAGCCGCGCGCGGCGCGAGGGGAACGTCGCGCGCTCGGTCGAGCTCACGAGCGTCGCCGCGTTCGCGGGTGCGATCGTTGCGGCGGTCGTCGCCGTCCCGCTGGTCGCCGCAGCGGCCGCGGCGGCGGTGCGCCTCGCCGCCCGGCATGCGAGCGCAAACGCAGGCGCCGCAACACCGGGCAGGTTCGCCGCGGCGGCGATCGTGATGTGCGCCCTGCTCCCGGCGGCGGCCGCCGCGGCCGGCGGTGCGCTCGCGGCGCTGGTGCAGGGCGGCGGACTGCGCGTCGTCCCGCTGCGCGCCGACGCGAAGCGCCTCGACCCGATCGCCGGGTTCAAGCGCATCCTCGGCGGCGAGACGCTGGTCGCGCTCTGTCGCGCCGTGCCGGCGTTGGCGGCCGCGCTGCTGGCGATGGTGCCGATCGCGCGCGATGCGATCGGCGGCGCCGCGCTGCTGAGCTCGCCGGCTGCCGCGGGAGCCCTCGTCGCGTCGGCGGCGCTGCGCGCGTGCGGCGCGGCTCTCGCCGTCGGCGCGGCGTTCGCCGTCGCCGACTACGCGCTGACGCGGCGGCGCTGGCTGCGCGGCCTCAAGATGTCGCACGACGAGCTCAAGCGCGACACGAAGGAGAACGACGGCGACGCGCATGCCCGCGCGCGGCGGAAGAGCGCCCACCGCACGATCGTGCGCGGCGCCGTCGGCCGAACCCGCGAGGCGAGCTTCGTCGTGGTGAACCCGACCCACGTCGCGGTCGCGCTCCGCTACGATCCGCCCGCGGTCGCGGTCCCGGAAGTCCTCGTGCGGGCGGTCGACGAGGCGGCGTTGCGCGTCCGCGCGATCGCGCGCGAGCACGGCGTCCCGATCGTCGAAGACATTGCGCTCGCGCGGCTCTTGTACGCGCAGGGCGAGAGCGGCCGCGCGATCCCCGCCGATGCGTACGTCGCGGTGGCCCAGGTCGTCGCGGCCCTGGCGCGCGACGGTCTGCTCGGGGCGGAGGCCGCGGCCCGGTGAACGGACGGCTCACCACCGCGTTCGCGGTCGCCGTGCTCGGCGTCGTCGCGATCCTGATCGTCCCGCTCGCGCCGGCGCTGCTCGACGTCCTCCTGGCGCTGAACGTCTTCGGGTCGGCGCTCGTGCTGCTGATCAGCCTGCGCGTCGAGGAGCCGCTGGAGTTCTCCGCGTTCGCGCCCTCGCTGCTGCTCGCGACGCTGTTCCGGCTCGCGCTCGACGTCAGCGCGACGCGTTTGATCCTTACGCAGGGTCACGATGCCGGCGGGGTCGGCGCGCTGATCCCGGCGTTCGGCCAGTTCGTCGTACGCGGCAACGTGGTCGTGGGCTTGATCGTCTTCGCGATCCTGATCACGATCCAGTTCGTCGTCATCGCGAGCGGCGCGCAGCGCGTCGCCGAGGTGTGCGCGCGGTTCACGCTCGACGCGATGCCCGGGAAGCAGATGGCGATCGACGCCGACCTGCACGCGGGGATGCTCGACGCCGACGTCGCGCGCCGCAAGCGCGCGCGGGTGCAGCGCGAGGCCGACTTCTACGCCGCGATGGACGGCGCCGGGAAGTTCGTGAAGGGCGACGCCGTCGCGGCGCTCGTCATCGTCGTGCTGAACCTGCTCGGCGGCGTCCTGGTCGGGACGCTCTATCACGGGATGCCGCCGCTCGAGGCGATCGAGACCTTCGCGATCCTCTCGATCGGCAACGCGCTGCTCACGACGCTGCCCGCGTTCCTCATCTCCACCGCGATGGGGCTGATGGTGACGCGCGTCGCCGGCGACGGCGCGCTCGGCGTCGATCTCGCGTTGCAGCTCTCGGCGCGGCCCGACGTGCTGCGCGTCGCGGCCGTCCTCGTGCTCGCGCTCGCGTTCGTTCCCGCCTTCCCCGGTCCGCTGTTCGGTACGATCGGCGTGCTGGCGTTCGGCGGGGCGCTGCTTGCGGAACGGCACAAGCGGCGTGCCGACGAGCGCGCGGGCGCGGTGCGCGAGCAGCGCCGGCGCGACGCCGTTCGCCGGCCGGAGACCGCGTTCGGGCTGGTCGGCGTCGACGCGCTGGCGATCGACGTCGGCGCCGACCTCTTTCCGCTGCTCGTCGCGCCGAACTGCGACGCGCTGCTCGACCGCATCGCCGACGTCCGCCGCTCGCTCGCCGCCGAGACCGGGATCGTGATCCCCGGCGTCCGCCTGCGCGACGATCCGCTCCGCGATCCGCGCACGTATGCGATCCGCGTGCGCGACTGCGTCGCCGCGGAAGGCGTGGTGCGGCTCGACCGTCTGATCGCCGTCGGCGGGCCCGAGGTGCTCGAACGTCTCGGGGGCGAGCCGGCGACGGAGCCGGTCTACGGACTGGACGCGCGCTGGATCGAGGAGGACGACGTCGCGCGCGTCCAGGCCGCCGGCGCGCTGACGTTCGACGCGATCTCGATCCTCGGTTCGCACCTGGCCGAGGTCGCGCGCTGCCACGCCGCGGAGCTCTTCGGACGCCAGGAACTGCAGACGCTGCTCGAGCACTTGCGCGGCGCCGTACCGGCGGTCCTCAAGGACGTCGGAACCGACCTCGTGCCGCTCGCCGCGGCGCACCGCGCGTTCGGACACCTCTTGCGCGAGCGCGCCTGGCCGCGCGATCCGGTCGCCGTCTTCGAAGCGATGACCGACGCGGCCGCGACGACGCGCGAGCCGCGCGAGCTCGCCGAAGCGGTGCGGCGGAGCGTCGTACCGCTCCAGCTCCGCCGGGACGGCGTCTCGGCGCTGCGACCGCTGATCCTCGATCCGGCCTTCGAAGCCGAGCTCGTGCGGATGTGGTCGCCCGAGAGCGGGCTCGCACCCGACCCGGCGACGGCGCTGCACCTGCGCGAGTCGGTCGTGCGCTACGCCGCGCACGACGAACGCGCCCCGCATGCGCTCGTCGTCACGGCGGCGCTGCGACCGCTGCTCGCCGAGTTTCTCCAGCGCACGGCATCCCGTGTTCCGGTCTATGCCTACACCGAGCTTCCCCCGGAGCTCGAGCTCGAACCCGCCGGGGTGATCGACGGACACGCGTGAGGGGAGTCGGCGCGCTCCGGGTCAAACGACCGTCGTCCCCACGTACCGGAGCGCCTTCTTTCGACATGACGCTATGTCTTGACGCCGTTCGGTCCGATGATCTCCGCGATTGGCTGCTCTTCGCGCCGATCCAGCCGCTCAGCGGACCGCACCGGGGGGGCGTTGCGGGGTGGCTCGACGAGGCGGACCGTCCGGCCTTCGTGTACGGCGAGATCACCGGGTATTTCCTGACGTGCGGGCGTTTCATGGCGCGCCACGATGACAGCGAAGCGCTCCGCCGGCGGCTGACGGCCGCGGACGCGTGGCTCGATTCCGTCTGGCGTGACGCGCCGCCCCCGACGCGCCACTATCTCGCGCCCGCCGCGCCCGACTGGCGCAACGAGGCCGTGTTCTCGTTCGACTGCGCGATGATGCTGCGCGGGCTGAACGGCATCGCGACGGAGCGCGCGGCGCGGACCCGCGCGACGATCGAAGCGGCGCTGCTCCGCACCGTCGGACCCGACGGGACGCTGCGCACGCACGTCCCGCGCGCCGGCGACGCCGCGCTCCCCGAGCGGTGGTCGACGAGGCCGGGCCCGTTCCAGCTCAAAACGGCTGCGGCGATCCTTTCGGCGCCCTGCTCGGCCCCGCTGCGCGCCGCCGCCGAAGCGACTGCTGCGCGCTGGCTCGGCTGGTACTGCGCGCACGAGCCGGCGGGCGAGCTGCACCCGCTGCTGTACCATATCGAAGGGCTGCTGCTGCTCGGCGGCCAGCGTCTCGACTGGGCGCTCTGGCGCTTCGCCGCCGAGATCTTCGGCGAGATCATGGCGCGTCAGCGGCGCGACGGCGACCTTCCCTCGACGCTCTCCGACGCGTCGTCGGAGTCGCGATCCGACGTCACCGCGCAGGCGCTTCGCGCCGGGTCGCTCCTCGCGGCGGCGGGATTCCTGACGGCCGGCGACGCGCGACGGCTGGGCGGACTCGCCGAAGCGCTGAGCGGCTACGCCGATCGCGGCTGCGGCGTCCGCTTCCGTCGTGCGAACCCCGCCGAGGCGCACGTCAACGTGTGGTGCACGGTCTTCGCGTACCAAGCGCTCTCGCTGTACGAGCGCACCGGCGCCGGGACCGCCGTCGACGAGCGCATCCTCGACGCGGTCGCATGATCGCACCGGAGATCGATCGCACGATCGATCTGCGCACCGGCGACATGCCGAGCGTGCTGTGGATCGAGCTGACGTCGGACTCCGGCGAGATGGATTTCGGCTTCTACCGGTCGGTTCTGGCGCAACTCGTTCGTCCTTCGCTGCTGCGCCTGACCTGTTCCGGCGAGTCGATCCACCCGCGTATCGCCGAAGCGGTCGAGCTTGCCGCAGCGACCGGCGCCGTCACCGAGATCGTCTCGGCGTCCGCGACGGTCCCCGACGATGAGATGGAGCGTTTGGTGCGCAGCGGGCTCCGGCGTTTCACGATCGCCCCGCCCGGCGGAAGGCCGGCGTCGCCGGAGGTCGCTGCGACCCGGGAGCTGGACGGCGTGCCGCGGCGTTTCGCGGGGCCGCTCCCGCCGCAGGCGCGCATCCACACGTGCGATCAAGATCCGTGGGATACCGTTCGCGTCCTCGCCGGCGGCGACGTCGTCGTCTGTGAGGTGCGCAAGACGATCGTGATGGGCAACCTGCGCGAGCGCAGCCTGCGCGAGATCTGGCGCAGCGACGGCTATCGCGGGTTTCGCAGGGACTACGCCGGCGGCCGCCCCGCCGCGTGCCGCGGTTGCCCGTACAAGGTCGCGTACCGCCCGGCGCCGCCGAGGGCCGCGATCGACCTCGACGGCGGGATGGATCCGCAGCTTCTGCGCGGCTGGTATCCGGCGGAGTCCGGGATCACGTGGAGCATGGGCCGCTCGCTCGCGACGCTGACGCCGTTGCGCGCGGCGCGAGCGCTCCGCATCGAGGGAATCTTGCCGCCGGGGTCGGGCGGCGTCCGCAACGAACTGGTCGTCGAGGCCGGCGGCAGGCGCATCGGCACGATCGTGAACGCGTCGTCCGAGATGCTGCAGTTCGACACGGAGCTGCCGTTCCGCGGATCGCTCAAAGGCGACGTGACGTGCACGTTCGATGCGACGCTCGTCTACCGCCCGGCGGAGCACGGCGGCGCGGACTCGCGTGCGATGGGGTTCGCGCTGCGCAGGGTCGCGCTGGTCGAAGCGGCGGTCGAGGAGGTCCCGGCGGCGCCGCGACCGCGCCGGATCGACGGCATCCGTCGAAGGCTGCGGATGGTTCGCCTGGCGGCGACGTTGCGCGCCGCGCGCGCCGTCCTGTCGCTCGCCGGTCGCGTGCCGCGCCGGCGCCGTCCGCCCGTCACGGAATGGCGGCCGGGGCTGAGCATCATCGTCCCCGAGCGCGCGAACGCCGTGATGCTCGGCGAGACGCTCGAGCGCGCCCACCGTGCGGCGCGCGCCACCGGGGAGCCCTTCGAGCTGATCGTGGTGGTGAACGGCTGCGCGCTCGACGACTATCGCGGGCTGATCGACGGGTATCCCGGGACGCGCTGGCTGCACTCCGCAGAACCGCTCGGTTTCGCCGAAGCGGTGCGGCGCGGGATGCGCGACGCGCGCTACGACGGCGTCTACCTGCTCAACAGCGACATGTTGCTCGAGGACGACGCGCTGCTCGCGCTCCTGCCGTGGCGCGCACCGAACGTCTTCGCGATCGCCTCGCAGATCTTCTTCGTCGACCGCACCCGCCGCCGCGAGGAGACCGGGTGGACCGACTTCGCCGTCGAGCCCGCCGGCGTGCGTGCGTTCGACGTCGAGCCCGATGCCGGCGGGATGGTGCGCGGCAACCTGTACCCGAGCGGCGGGTCGTCGCTGTTGCGCCGGCAGTACTTCGAGCGGCTCCAGAACCGCCGCGATCCCTACGCGCCGTTCTACTGGGAGGACGCGGAGTGGGGGCTGCGGGCGTGGCGGGAAGGCTACGAAGTCCTGTTCTGTCCCGAGTCGCGCGCGCATCATCATCATCGCGCGACGATCGGGCGCTTCTTCGCGCGCGAGGACGTCGAACGGATCTTCGAGCGCAACGCGATGCAGTTCACGTTGCGCAACCTGCTCGGCTCGATCGACACCCGGGCGTTCCTCGAGGCCGCAGGCGATCCGGCGCGCTGTTCCGATCTCACCCGCCGCGAGCTCACCAGCGTGCGGAACACGCTCGCGCTGATCGCCGCGCAATGGCGGCTGGGACGCGCACCGTGCGGCGACGCGCCGCTGCGTCACCTGCGCCGGAAGTTCTATCCGCCGCGCGACCCTGCGTCCGCCGCGAAGCCCGTCCTCCTCGTCGCGTCGCCGTACGCGGTCTACCCGCCCGCGCACGGCGGCGCGATCCGCATCGCCGAGCTGTTGCGCACGCTGCGAGCGACGTACCGCGTGGTGCTCCTCAGCGACGAGGAGTCGCTCTACACGGCGGAGAGCGAGCGGCATTTCGCCGGCCTCCACGCCGTGCATCTGGTCGGCGGGCGGCCGCGTGAGATGCCGGAGAACGTCGGGCGGCGGATCCCGCGGATCCTCAACCACACGCACGAGGCGTTTCGCGCGGAGCTGCGCCGCCTGCTGGTCGCCGACGAGCCGGAGGTCGTCCAGATCGAATACGTCGAGCTCGCGGCGTCGGTCGCGGAGCGGCGCAACGGCGCGGCATGGTTTCTCACGCTGCACGACGCGCTCTTCACGGCGGACGGTACGACCGAGGAGGACCGCTTCGAGCGCGCGCTCGTCGAACGCTACGACGCCGCGGTCGTGTGCTCGTCGGAAGATGCGGCACTGGTGCGCGGCGTCCCGGCCGAGGTCGTGCCGAACGGGACGCGGCTGGCGGAGGTGCCGTACGTTCCGTCCCGCGGAAACGTCGAGATCCTCTTCGCCGGACCGTTCCGCTACACGCAGAACCTCGAAGGGATCCGTGCGTTCCTCGAGCTGGTCTACCCGCGGCTGAAAGAGGCCGTCCCGCAGGTGCGCGTCGTCGTCCTCGGCGGCAACGGCGCGCCGGCGATCGCACGAACGATTGCATGCTTCGACCAGCCCGGCGTCGAGGTGCGCGAGTACGTCCCGAACGTCGCGCCGTTGCTCGAGCGCTGCGCCCTCACCATCAACCCGCTCTACGGGATTCGCGGGTCGAGCATCAAGCTGATCGAGTCGGTCGCCGCCGGACGCGTCTGCGTCTCGACGCGCGAAGGCGCGCGCGGGTTCCTCGGTGCCGAGCAGGCCGCGCTGGTGATCGTCGACCGGATCGACGACTTCGGCCCGCCGCTCGAGCGCCTGCTGCTCGACGAGCCGTATCGGCTCGCGCTGGAGCGGCCCGCGCCGGAGGTGCGAGCCGCAAGCTCGTGGGCGTCCTCGGCGCACGATCTGCTCGCCGTCTACGGGCGATACGCGACCGGCCGTGGGTGAGCCGCCGGCCGCGGTCGCGACGTTCTCGTACGATCTGATCGCCGGCATCTACGACGAGGACATGGGGCGCAACGTCGGCGGCGACGACGTCGCGTTCTACGTCGGCCGGTGTGCGGAAGCCGGCGGTCCGGTCCTCGAGCTGGGCTGCGGAACGGGACGCATCACCTTGCCGCTCGTGCGGGCCGGCCTCAGCGTCACCGGGATCGATCTCTCCGGTCCGATGCTGCAGCGGCTGCGCGCGAAAGCCGCATCGCTGACCCCGGCCGAGCAGGCTCGCCTCGAGCTGCGCTGCGCCGACATGGCGGAGGTCGATCTCGCGCGCCGCTTCGCGCGCGTGATCTGCCCGTACTCGGCGTTCACGTATCTCGTCGAGCCGGAACGGCGCGCCCGAGCGCTCGCGCGCGTACGGGAGCACCTGGCGCCGGACGGCCGCTTCATCCTGGACGTCTTCGTCCCCGACGGGCGGATCGAGGCGCTGCCCCCGGGGCACGTCCACCACGATTACCGCCGCACGCTCGGCGACGGCAGCATCCTGGAGCGGACGAAGACCGTGACGCCGGCCGAGCCCGGCGTGAACGCGATCGCGCGCGAGTACACGTTTCTGGACCAGGGCGGAGCGCTGCTCAAGCGCGTGCGCACGCTCGACCGCATCCGCGTCTACGAGCCGGACGCGTTGCGCACCGTCCTGGAGGCGCACGGATTCCGGGTCGTCGAGGGGTTGCCCGACTTCGGCGCCGGCCCGTGGACCGGCGCGACGAAGATGGCGGCGTTCATCTGCAGCGCGGCATAGCCGCGCCTCGGCAGCCCGGCCGCTAGGTCTGCGGCGGCGCGTTCGGGTCGGTGCGCGGCGCCGGCTGCGGGCGCTCGGTGTGCGTCTCGGCGCCGCGCTTCGCTTGGCGCAGCTCGGAGATCTTCGCTTCGAGGTTCGTCAGCGCCGCACGGACCGCGCCGACCTCGTGCGAGGCGACGGCTCCGAGCTTCGCGGCGGCCTGTGAGGCCGACTCGGCGAGCTCGACGCCCTCCTGCTGCGCGCCGTGGGCGATCGCGAGACGGGTCTGATCGGCGACGTGCTCCATCTCGTGGAGATCGCCCCGTTTGATGGCGTCGGCGATCGCCGACCCGTGCGGCGTCTGCGTTCCGGTCTCGTCCGCCATGTCACGTTCCCCCGCATGTGCGACCGGCGCGCCTCTCGGGAAGCGCTCCGCTCAGTGTATCAGCCATGCTAGCAAGAGCGGTCAGCAGAGGCAAGGGACGCACAAGAGCCTCGGCGGCGCGCGGCGTACTGGTACCGAGCGGTGCAACATCGAGGAGAGAACCCGGTAGGAGGCGGCGTGAACGCGTTGCCGGCCGAGGCGGAGGCGCTCGTCGCGCGGATCGAGACGATGCTGCTTCAGGCCGAGCCGCTGCTCGCGGCCGGCGGCAGCGACGAGGCGGGGTACGCGCTCCGTGAGACCGAGCGGCGCTATCTCCCCGACACGCTGAAGGCCTACGAAGACATCCCGCCGGCCCGGCGCGATGCGACGGCGCGCGAGATGCTGGTCGAGCAGCTTCGGCTGCTGGAGCGGGCGACGGCGCAGCGGCTGGCCGCGCTCAGCGAGAACGCCGAGACGGCGCTGGCGGCCAACGGCGCGTTCCTGACCGACCGGTTCGGGCCCGTGAGCGCGCTTCCCGAGGCGCCCGCGCCGGAGCAGATCGATCCCGCCGGCGCGCCGCCGGCCGTGATGGTGCGGCGGCTCCTCGAGCGGCTGGAAGCCGAGAGCGGTCCCGAGCCCGCGGCGATCCTCGAGCGTGCCGGCGTCCGGCTCGCCGCCGCGTTCCCGTCGATCGCCACGATCCAGCGCGGCGGATTTCTCGGCCGCGGACCGGTCGAGCAGGTCGCGCTCGACGTTCCCCGCCGCGACGACATGCTGCGCTACGCGCTCACGCGGACGCGCCAGGGCAACGTCGAAGCGAGCGTGACGCGGTACTTGCGCGGGATCAAGAACAAGACGATCGTCGTCGACGTCGGCGAGTGGACGCACGGTTTGATCGATGACCTCGCCGCCTACGCCGAACGCGAGCGCGGCGCGCGCGAAACCCTCACCCGGCTGTTCAGGGAGGCACGATGAGCTTTTTCGGAATCGGGCGCGGCAACCAGCCGCAGTCCGAGGTGCGCACGACCGAGGGCGGCGTCCCGCTCGACGCGGTCACCCGCCTGCGGCGGATGCGCGGCGAAGGCGGCGCGCCGCTCTTCACCAGCGATCTCTCCGTCTCGGAGTTCGTGCTGCTCGAGCAGATGGGATGGCGGCCGCTCGGGCTCGTCCTCGGCAGCTCGATCTACCACGTCGGGATCCAGTACGGCAACTTCTACCAGAACCAGGAGCTGCAGTACCTCACCGCCGCGATGTACGAGGCGCGCGACCTTGCGATGACGCGCATGGAAGAAGAAGCCGACGTCCTGGGCGCCGACGGGATCGTCGGCGTGCGGCTCGAGGCCGGCGGGTACGCGTGGGCCGAGAACGCGCTCGAGTTCACCGCCGTCGGGACCGCGGTCAAAGCACCGGAAGGCTCGTGGCGCACGCGCGACAACAAGCCGTTCACCAGCGACTTCAGCGTTCAGGACTTCTACAAGCTGGTCAGCTCGACCGGGTACGTGCCGCGCGAGCTGGTGCTGGGCAACTGCGTCTACCACATCGCGCACCAGGGCTTCAGCCAGATGATGCGCACGATCGGCACCAACATCGAGCTGCAGAACTACACCGAGGCGATCTACGACGCGCGCGAGC
>DASWSC010000080.1:0-3514 GCA_036402855.1 Candidatus Elarobacter sp.
GGCGCGCATCGCGTCGAACTCCGCCGCGTTGCTGGCGTGCGCGACGACGGCGACCGCGCCGCTGTGGGTCGCGCGGTACAGCAGATCCTTCGCGCGCAGCTGCTCGGCGCTCGGGACCGCGACGGCGCCCATGCGGAGCACTGCGGTCATGCAGAACAGCCAGTCCGGGATCTTCGGCAGCACGACGACGACGCGGTCGCCCTTCTGCACGCCGGCGTCGCGCAGCACGGCGGCCCAGCGCTGCGAGCGGTCCGCGATCTCGGCGAACGTGTACTCGCGCCGCGCGCCGGCCGCGTCGACGAAGAGCAGACCGCGGCGGTTCTCGGGCGCGAGCGCGTCGATCACGTCGCGCGCGAAGTTGAACTCGGCGGGGACGTCCCAGGTGAACGCTGTCGCTGACTCGGCCATCCCCGAGGATTCGCAGACCGCCCCGGCGCACCCGCCCGTATCATGGCGCCCTTCGCTCGCCTCGACCCGGCGCGCATCCTGCGCGCCTCCCAGATTCGCGTCGGGAAGAACTTCCGGGTCCGCGGCGTTCCGGCGATCCTGCTCGGTGTCAGCGCGATCGTCGTCGCGGCCGGGACGGTGCGCGCGCTGCGGGCCGCCGCCCCGTCGCTCGCGGACTCACTCCGCGAGGCGACGAAGCTGGTCGATGCCTTGCGCTCCGACCGCGCCGATCAGCGCCGGCTGAGCTCCTGACCGCGAGCGCGCCGCGCGCTCACCACGGCGCGGTCACGCGGAACACGAAGCGCCGCGGCGCGTTCCACTGCGTCGTGTTGAACCCGTTGTTGATCTTGATCAGATAGCGGTGGTCGAGCAGGTTCTCGACCGCGAGCGTGTAGCCCAGCCGCTTCGACGCCGCGTCCGCGCTGCGCCCCACCGACGCGTTGGCGATCCAGTGCGCGGGCAGCCGCCCCTGGCCGCTCTCGAACTGGGCCGGGAAGCCGGTGCCGTACTCGGCTTGCAGGGTCGCGAACGAGCGCAGGCCCGAGCCGAAGTGCCGCGTGTAGAACGCGTTTCCCGACCAGCGCTGATCGTGGTCTTCGGGCTGCAGCGTCAGGTCGTTCGCGGCGTCGGGCGGGAACAGGAACGTTCCGCCCGACACGCCGCCGGCTTCGGCGCGCTGGTAGGTCAGCGAGACGCCGGAGTCAACCCGGGCAGACGACGCGTCGACCCGAAGCTCGAGCCCGCGGTCGCGCCCGACGGCGTTGTTGAACACCGCGAACAGCGGCGTGTTCGCGAGCTGCGTGGTGTCGAGCACGTTGACCGCGGTGCGGTCGAACGCGTTGAGGTACGCGCGCAGACCGGGCCGGAACGTGCGTGCGATGCCGATCTCGACGTACGTGTCGCGCTCGGGCTTCAAGTCGTAGACCGGCACTGCGGCCGAGGACGTCTGCGTCACGACCGCGTCGCGGCGGACGTCCTCGAGCGCGGGCGCGGCGTAGAGCCGGCCGGCGTACGCGTGCAGCACCGTTCCGCGCGCGATCTCGTGATTGATCTCGAGCCGCGGGCTGAGCTGCGCGCCGCCGGTGAAGCCGGTGCTGTGGTCGTAGCGCAGCCCGGCGCTGATCGCGAGCTTCGGCGTGGGCGTCCACTTGTCCGAGACGTAGGCGCCGATGCGCGACCCGCGCGCCGTCACGTCGTCGACGAAGTCGGGATCGGACGGAAACCGGATCAGGACGCTGGAGCGCAGGCTCTGCTGCTCGAGATCGAGGCCGGCCTTGAGCGCGTGGTGGTCGCTCGCGCGAAACGCCGACGCCCGCAGACCGGTGTACGTGACGACGCGGTCCTGGCGGAAGCCGTTCTGCGGCGTCGCGTTCCCGGCGTCGTCGAAGACGTTCGCCCGGAGATCGTTGGCGAGGTCGCCGTCGTAGGCGACGCGGTTCCAGCGCACCCACGGGACGACGCGCACGTAGCCGTTGCCGTCCTTCGACGTGTGCGTGAACGACAGGCTCGCGAAACGGTCGTACTCGCGCTGCACGTCGTCGGTCCCCGGCACGGCGACGTACGGCGAGCCGGGCGAGAACGCGGTGTTGATGGGGATTTGAAAGCTCGCGTACTGGCTGGAGACGTCCGCCGCGAGCAGGTCGCGCTCGCCCATCGGCAGCGCGATCCGCAGGAACTGGTCGGACGTGGCGGAGGCGTCGTGCAGCGCGTCCTTCGACGGCGTGTCGAGCCCGCGGTTCGAACGCTGCGAGTTGAGCGCGAGCGAGACCTGCGCGCGTCCCACGGTGAAGCGCTGCACCAGCCGCGCATCCGACGTGCCGAGCTCGCCGGCGCCGAGCGTGAGCGCCCCGCCGCGCGAGCCGGTCAGCTCGGTCCCGCCGCTGATGACGTTGACGACCGCGCCTTGGCGCGTGCCGCCGAACTCGGCCGGAAACGCGCCGGTGAACACCTCGACCGCCTGCGCGTTGCGCGGGTCGACGAGCTGCGCGAAGTTCGAGCTCGTCGATTGCGGCAGCGGCGCACCGTCGAGCTCGTAGCTGAGCCCGTGAAAACCGTGCGCGACCGGCTCGTCGTACGAGAACCGCACGACGCCCGGAACCTGCTCGACGATCGCGTCGAGCCGGTCGTTGCGCGGCAGCGCGGCCAGACGGCGCGCGCCGAACGCGTTCTCGGAGACCGGCGTGCCGCGCACGCTGGTCGCCGTGGCGCTGGTGCGGCCGATCACCGCGGCGGCGACCAGCGCGAGGTCGACGATCGCGTCGGTCGCCACGTCGACGGACGCCAGCGCGGTGCCCTCGGGCGCCGTGGCGCGGACGGTATAGTGGCCGAACGGGACGCGGGCGAACGCGAAGCGGCCGTCGTCGCCGGTGACCGCGCTCTGCGCGACGCGGTCGCCGGTCAGCGTGACGGTGACATGGCTCAGGGGGCGATGGTCGGGCCGGGTCAGCGTGCCGCGGACGATCCCGACCACATCGGCGCGCGCCGGCGCGACGGCCGAGATGACGATCCCGGCGCAGGCCAGCGCGGCGAGCGCCGTACGAAAGCGAATCATGGACTTCAAGACGCCGAGGCGGAGGCTTATCATCGACATGCGATCAGGCTACGGCCCCGCCGTCTACGATGCGTCTAGCAGCGGTGGCACTGTCCCGGCGAGCGCCGTCCCGACCCGACATGAT
Organism: Candidatus Elarobacter sp.; assembly: GCA_036402855.1. Taxonomy (GTDB): domain Bacteria; phylum Vulcanimicrobiota; class Vulcanimicrobiia; order Vulcanimicrobiales; family Vulcanimicrobiaceae; genus Vulcanimicrobium. The sequence continues at coordinate 3,123 of DASWSC010000080.1, forward strand.
CCTGAGAACGTTTGAGCAGCCGGTCCGGATGACCTAGCCCCGGGGGGTGCCGGGCGGCGGGGGGTCGTAGACGGGCCGCTCGTGATCGACCAGCAGATCGCCGCGATGCTGCGGCAGACGATGCCCGACGCCGACGTCCGGGTGTACGACATGACCGGCACCATGGACCACCTGGAAGTGTTCGTACGCTCGCAGGCGTTCGCGGGCGTCTCGCCGCTCGACCGGCACCGCATGGTCGAAAAGGCGCTCGCGCCCGCCCGCGCCGACGGGCGCATCCACGCGCTCCAGATCCGCACCGCACTCCCCGAGGACACGCAATCCCATGGCTGACCTGAACGACGAGATCAAGAACGAGATCGCCCACAACACGATCCTGGTCTACGGCAAAGGAA
>DASWSC010000081.1:0-14849 GCA_036402855.1 Candidatus Elarobacter sp.
GCCGCCGTCTCCACGTCGTAGCCTTCGTGCTCCAGCTCGAGCTTGAGCACGCGCGTGATCTGCGTGTCGTCCTCGACGAGCAGGATCTTGTACTTGCGCCGTTCCTCCGGAAGAGCCGATGCGCCGCCTGCGGTCATCGAATGCGGATGCGCCGGGCCGACGGGAACGTGAGCTGCGAGATCCACCACGCCGCCGAGATGCCGACGCCGACCCACATCACCGTCGTGATCGAGTTCAGGCCGCCGGCCTCGATGAGGCGGTTGGTCGTGTCGACGAAACGCTCGCCGGCGTTCGGCGCGCTTGCGAGGAGCCACGCGAGCCATGCAGCGAGCCCGACGAACGTGCCGACCAGCCATGTCTCCCACGTGCGGACGGCGGGCTCGGGCCGGAAGACCGTCGCGGTCATGATGCGCGCGCGCAGCCCCGCGGGCGGCTCCTCGAGGGGAAGCGCCGCGAGCATGCGGTCGAGGTCGGCGAAATCGTCGTCGTGCGTCATGGGCTCAGTGCCTTCCGGAGTTGTTCCTTTGCTCGGAAGAGGTGCGTTTTCACCGTTCCCAGCGGTAGGTTTAACACGGCTGCAATCTCCTCGTACTGCTTCCCCTGCAAGTGATACAGCGTCACGACCGCCCGATACTTCTCGGGCAGGGCGTCGATCGCCGCGTGGAGCCGGACGGCGTCGTCGCTCCGCTCGGCGAGCGCCTCCGGACCGGCCGACGGATCGGCCCGGTCGGGGAGCTCGTCGCCGGAGAGCCGCTTGCGCTTCGCCAAGCGGTCGCAGCAGGCGCGGTAGCAGATCGTGAAGATCCAGGTCGAGAACTTGGCGCCCGGCCGGAACGTCGCGAGCGCCCGATAGGCTCTGAAGAACGCCTCCTGCGCCGCGTCCTCCGCCTCGGTGCGGTCGCGCAGCGTCCGAACGGCCAGGTGGTAGACGGCCCGCTCGTAGCGCGTCACGAGCTCGCCGAACGCCTCCGTCCGCCCCGCCAGGGTAGCCGCGATCAGCGCCTGGTCGTCGACGACCGGCGCGGTTAGCGGAGGATCCACCGCGAGGGCGGCAACCATGGTGCCGCATGTACGGGCGGGGAGTCCGCCGGTTTCAGGGGCCGTCGAAACACCCGGCCCGCCGGATCGTACATGGGTCATGATTTCCCGGTCCACCCTGCTCGGCGCCTTGGTCGTGCTGGAGCTCGCCATCGTCGGGGTCGCCGCCAAAGCCGTCGCGGGCGGCAACGCGCCGGCCGCCGGCTTCATGGGCCCCGGATTCCCGCACGCCGGGATGATCCACGGCGCGACCGGGCGCACCGCGTTCGACCGCAGCTTCACCACCGGACCCGCGCCGCACGTGGTGATCGACGTGCGCGACATCCCGGTGACCGTCGTCGCCGGCTCTGCGGCGTCGGTGCGCGTGGTCGAGACGGTGGTCAAGTTCGGCTACGTCGACGGCGAGGAGCCGATCGCGGCGCAGCAGACGCCGGACGGCGTTCGTATCAGCGCGCCGAGCAGCGACGTCAAAGTCGTCGGCGCCTACGATCCGACCGTGCGGATCAGCGTTCCGCCGAACGCGCGCGTCGAGCTGACGAGCGGCGGCGGAATGGACGCGACCGGGCTGCGGCAGAAGCTCGTGGCGCACCTCGCCGAGGGCTCCGTCGAAATTCGCGATCATCGCGGCGACGTCGACGTCAGCACCGGCAGCGGCTCGGTGCGCCTGGTCGACGTCGAGGCTGACGAGATCGCCGCCGGCACGCGCGACGGGCGCATCTACCTCACGCGGATCGGCGCGCAGCGCATCAACGCGAGCAGCGCGTCGGGCCGCATCGTCGGCGCCGACGTCCGCGCGATCGACGGCGCGCTGACGACGCGCGACGGCCGCATCATCCTGTCGTTCACGCGGAACAGCGACGCGACCGTGAAGGCGCACACCGCCGACGGAAAGATCCGCGTCGCCGGATTCCCCGTCACGCGGAGCGACGAGCAGAACAGCGTCGTGCGGCTCGGTTCGGGGCGCGGCACGTTCGAGCTCTCCACCGAGAACGGTCCGATCGTCATCACGCAAGGAGCGAGCGTCTAAGTCATGGCCGACACCGTCGTCCCCGTCATCGCCATCCTGATCACCGTCGGCGCACCGATCGCCGCGTGGATCATCTCGCGCGTCCTGCGCCATCAGGAGCGCATGGAGATGCTTCGCCGCGGGATCGTCCCGCCGGAGTTCACCGACCGGCGCGCGTACCGCGCGTGGCGCCGCGCCGGCTCGCCGTGGCCGCCGCCCGGAATGGCGCCGCCCGGCGCGCACCCCGGCGCATGGCAGCAGACGCCGCAAGCGCAGCCCTGGACGCCGGCCCCGCCGGTCTCCGAGGACGATCCCCAGCGCGCGCTCTTCAAGGGGATCCGCGTCGCCCTGGTCGGCCTCGCGCTCACGATCGGGCTCGGGATCGCGTTCGGCGGCTACTCGGGGAACCCGGCGATCCTCGGCGGCTTGATCCCGATGTTCGTCGGGGTCGCGCAGATCATCGTCGCGATCCTCTCCGGCGCGCAGCTCCCCGGGGTCTCGCCCTCGACGAGCTATCAGGCGCCGCCGCCGCAGCCCGGCATGCCGCCCCCGCCGCCCGAGTTCGGTGGCGCGCCGGGCGCGGCGCCGCCACCGCCGTGGGCCGCCCAGCCGGGCCGCCCGCGGTTCGAGGAGCTCTCGAAGCCGGTTCAGCCGCCCGACCTGCGCTGAGCCCGGATCACGGCGACGGCGCGAGCTCCCCGGCGGCTCGCCGCAGCGCCGTCGTGCAGCGAGCCGTGACGAACGCGCGGTGGCGGTCGTACGCGCGCCACACGTCGCCCGCGGCGGCATGGAACTCCCAGACGCACGCCGCGGACGTCCACGAGCCGTCGGCGGCGATCGTCGCGAGCAGGTACTCGACGCCGCGTCGCGTCGCCGCCGTGTAGGCGGGATGCGGCGCGGTCGCCGCGACGGCGAGCGCGGTCTCGTACGGGTCGCCGCCGGCGCCCCACGAGCCGTCCGCGTTCTGCGAGCCGGCGACGAACGCCAGCGCGCGCGCGGCCGCCGGAGCGAACCGCGCGTCGCCGTGCAGCACGTCGAGCGCGAGCTGCGTTCCGTAGAGCGAGCTCGGATAGAAGTACGACGGCCAAAAACCGCGCTCGTCCTGTGCTCGCGGCAGCAGGTCGTGGTCGATCAGGTGCTCGAGGTGCGTGCCGCGGAGCGCCAGGAAGACGTTCGCGTTGACTTCCGGATGCGCGAGCAGGTTGTTGGCCGGCGAAGCCTCCGTCACCAGCGACGCCGGACCGGGCGCGTCGAACGTGACGAACAGCCGCGCGGGCTCACGGTAAAAGGTCAGAAGCGGTTCGGGCGGACGGTTCACGCCGAGCCGCCGCAGCGTGCGGATCACGTACGCCGTGTCGTCGGAGTCGACGTGAAAGACGCGGAACTCGTCGCGGTGGTACGGTCCCGGCGGGGAGAAGCCCCACCGGCCGCCGTTCTCCTCGGAGAGGATGCGCACGAGGATCAGCGTCCGGTCGATCTCGTCGAGCAGCCCGCTCAGCGCTTCGGCAAGGAACGATGCGACGAAGACGTGCCCTTTGTTGTCGGAGAAGCGCGGCGTCCCGTCGCTTCCCGTGCAGGCGAGGCCATATGCGCCCGAGCGCAGGCATCGGCGTAGAAACTCCGAGGCCTTCGCGATCGCGCTGCCGACTCGGTCGTCCATCGCCGCCTCGTTCAGGCCGCCGTGCAGACGCTCCCGGCGGCCGGCGGGCGGGGCCGGACATGACGAAGGGGCGAGTCGCCTGAGCGGCTCGTCCCTCCCCTGTTCGACCGAGACTCCGTTCGCGTGCGGAGCGTTAGCGGCAGGTCACGATGGCCATGGCCCAGCCGGAAGCGGTTCGCGTGCGGACGAGATAGCCGTGGTCGGTACGGTCGTAGACGGTATAGCCCGCTCGAAGCGCGTCGGCCAGCGTCTTGAAGACCATGATTCCGGGCATCTCGTTCTCCTTTCCGGCGGCGCCTTTTCGGGCGCCGTGTATCCTATACGTTCGGCACGCCCGCGAAGTTCTTGATAACCGATGAGCGAACGGACGTAATGATGCCGTATCCCCGCCTGGTCGTGGCGATCGACCTGCCTTCGCCCGCTCGGGCTGCCGCGCTCGTCGAACGGCTCGCCCCGCTCGGCGTGTTGTTCAAGGTCGGATACGAGGCGTTCTACGGGTACGGCGACGAGATTCGGGCGGCGCTCGCTTCCCACGGTGCCGGCTACGTGCTCGATCTCAAGCTGCACGACATCCCGCGGACGGTCGAAGCGGCGGTCCGCGCGGTGGTCCGCCCCGGGGTGCGGCTGCTGACCGTCCACGCGCTCGGCGGCGCGGCGATGCTCGAAGCGGCTGTGAAGTCGGCGCAGGAGCGGGCGGCGGAGCTCTCGATCGAGCCGCCGGACGTCTACGCCGTGACCGTCCTGACGAGCCTCGGCCCCGAGGATCTCGGCGAGCTCGGGCTCGCCGGAGGGCCGGGCGAGAACGCGACGCGGCTGGCCGCGCTGGCGCGCGACGCGCGCTGCGGCGGGGTCGTCTGCAGCGTCCGCGAGGTGCTCGACCTCAAGTCGTATTTCGGGGCGGAGTTCGGGACGCTGTGCCCCGGGATTCGGCCCGCGGGGAGCGCGCACGGCGACCAGAAGCGCGCCGCGACGCCCGGCGACGCGCGCGACGCCGGCGTCGACTACGCCGTCGTCGGGCGCCCGATCGTCGACGACGCCGACCCGCTGGCGGCGGCGCGCGCGATCCTTGCGGAGCTGCAAGGGTGAGCGAACGCGCGTCGCCGGCCGATCTGCTGGGCGAGCTCGAAGCGCGCGGCGCGATCCTGAGCGGACACTTCCGGCTCTCGTCGGGACGGCACTCGAACCGGTTCGTGCAGAAGTTCCGCATCCTCGAAGATCCCGTGCTCGTCGAACGCGTCGCGCGCGCGCTCGCGACGCCGGCGCGCGCGCTGGCCCCGACCGTCGTGGTGAGCGCGGCGGTCGGCGGGATCGTGCTCGGCTACGAGACGGCGCGCCGGCTCGGAACCCTGGCGATCTTCGTCGAGAAGGAGCACGGCGTTCCGGCGCTGCGCCGCGGGTTCACGCTCGGACCGGGCGACCGAGCCTTCGTCGTTGAGGACGTCGTGACGACCGGCGGATCGGTGCGCGAGGTGCTCGCCGTCGTGCGCGCGCGCGGCGCCGAGGTCGCGGGGGTCGGCGCGATCGTGCGGCGCGCTCCGGCCGACTTCGGCGTCCCGACGACGGTGCTGCTCGACCTTCCGATCGAGTCGTACGATCCGGCCGAATGCCCGCAGTGCGCGGCGAGCGAGCCGCTCACCGAACCGGGTTCGCGGTTCTTGGCTCGGAACTAGCGCGGTTCGCGATGGACTACACGAGACTGGTGCGGCCGCAGGTCGCTTCGATGAAGCCGTACACGCCCGGGACGACCGTCTCGCAGGCGCGGCTCAAGTACGGGCTCGAGAAGTTCGTGAAGCTTTCGTCCAACGAGAACCCGCTCGGCACCTCGCCGAAAGCCGCGGCGGCGCTGCGCGACATGGGCGATCTGCAGATCTACGTCGACGACGACCACCTGGAGCTGCGCCGCCGCCTCGCCGAGCCGCACGGTCTCAGCGTCGAGCACGTGCTGGTCGGACACGGCTCGAACGACGTCGTGCGGACGCTCTTCAGCGCGTACCTCGCCGCCGGCGACGAGGTCGTGATCGCCGATCCGACGTTCTCGCTCTTCCCGAAGGACGCCGTGCTGTTCGGCGCGTCGCCCGTGCGCGTCCCGTTGCGCGAGGGCGTCCACGACCTCGACGCGATGCTCGCGGCGATCACGCCGCGGACGAAGATCGTCGTCGTCGTCGATCCGAACAACCCGACCTCGACCCGGGTCGAGCGCGATGCGTTCGACCGCTTCGCGCGCGCGCTCCCGGGCGACGTCGTGCTGATCGTCGATCAGGCGTATCGGGAGTACATGCCGCCGGGCTCGGTCGAGGCGACCGAGTACGTGACGTCCCGGCCGGCGACGATCGTGCTGCGGACGCACTCGAAGCTCTACGGGCTCGCGTCGCTCCGGTTCGGGTACGCGCTGGGCGACTCGGAGCTGATCGCGTACGCGCAGCGCGTGCGTCTGCCGTTCAACGTCTCGCGGCCGGCGGCGCTCGCGGCGCTGGCGGCGATCGACGACCTGGAGTTCGTGCGGCGCTCGCTCGAGACGAACGAGGCCGGGAAGGCGTACCTGTATCCCGCCTTCGAGAAGCTCGGACTGCACGCGTATCCGACGGCGGCGAACTTCGTCGCGGTCGCGGTTCCCGGGACGGCGACCGAAGCCTACGAGGCGCTGCTGCGACGCGGTATCGTCACGCGGAGCGGCGACGCGCTCGGGATGCCGGGGCGCTTGCGCATCACGATCGGGACGCCCGAGCAGAACGCGCTGCTGATCGAAGCGCTCGAATCGCTGGTCGCCGCCGCCGTATGAGCTGAGGTGGCGATCGCGGTACGGCTCGGCGCGCGCGAGGATCGTGCGTTCGTGCGCGACCTCGGGCGGCGCAGCGCGACCAGCAGCGTCTCGCCGGTGCGCGAGGCGCGGCACGACGACGTGCTCGACGCGTTCGAGCGGCTCGCCGACTTCGCGTACGGCCGCCGGCACGATCTGCTGATCGCCGAAGAGAACGGCGATCCGATCGGGTTCTTGCTGTTGCTCTACGACGTTCCCGACGAGGTGACGCTGACGGAGCAGGCGTTCGTCGCGTACACCGCGGTCGAGCCGTTCGCGCGCGGTCGCGGCGCCGGCCGCGCGATGATGGAGACCGCCGAAGCGCTGGCGCGCCGGCACGGCCTGCGCTACGTGAGCCTGATGGTCACCGAAGACAACACGCCGGCTCGCGCGCTGTACGAGCGGACCGGGTTCGTCACCGAGCGGCGGATGATGACGAAGGCGCTGTGAGGAGCGCGGCCTCGCGCTCGGGGGTGAGGCCGGCCTTGAGCGGCGCGTCGCCGCGCTCGCGCTGCGCCCAGCGCAGCGTGTCGGTGACGGTCGCCGAGAGCGGCCGGTAGCGCATCCCCAGCGCGAGCCCGTGTGCCGGATCGACGCGCGAGATACCGTCGTCGCCCTCACCGGGCGTGACCCAGACCGGGAGATCGCTCCACCCTTCGACGCCCCGCTCCTCGAGCGTCGCGAGAGCGACCGGAACGATGCGCGACGCGACGCCGGGGCTCGCCGCTTCGCACGCGGCGAGCAGATCGCGCAAGGTCGCGGGCGCCGCCGGACCGACGGTGTTCACGGTGCCGCTCGTGCGGTTCACGAGCGCGTCGACGATGAACTCGGCCAGGTCGCGCACGTCGATCCATTGGACCGGCGCGCCGAGGTCGTCCGGAACGGCGATCTCTCCGCCGCGCGCGAAACGGAGCGGCCAGTACGTGAAGCGGTCGCTGGGGTCGTTCGGCCCGACGATGAGCCCGGGCCGCATGATCAAGGTGCGCTCGGCACCGAACTCCGCCGCCGCGGCGCGCTCGCAGAGCAATTTCAGCGGTCCGAAGTGCTCGATCGCGAACTCGTCGCGTGAGGCGCCTTCGGGAAGCTCGACGACGGGGCTCGACTCGTCGATCGGCGAGACGGTACCGTCGTAGACGGAGACGCTCGAGATGTAGACGTAGTGACGGGCGCGCTCGCGCAGCGCGGCGGCGCTCGTCGTGACGACGCCCGGGAGATACCCCGAGGTGTCGACCACGGCGTCCCATGTCGCGCCGCGCGGCAGCCGGTCGAGATCGGTCGCGCGGTCGCCCAGGATGCGCTCGACGTCCGGAAAGAGCTCGAGCCCGCGCTGCCCGCGGTGAAAGATCGTCACGTCGTCGCCGCGCGCGAGCAGCGTCTGCACGACGTGGCGCCCGAGGAAGACGGTTCCGCCGAGGACGAGGACGCGCACTACATCGACTCCGGCGCGGAGACGCCGCAGAAGCCGAGCGTCATCGCGAGGACCGTCTGCGTCGCCAGCGCGAGCCCGAGCCGCGCGGTCGTCGTCCCCTCGTCGGCGGTGAGGACGCGGCAGGCGTCGTAGAACTGGTGGAAATCGCTCGCCACGTCGCGCGCGTACTTCGTGAGACGGTGCGGCGCCCGCGCCCGCGCGACTCCGGCGACCGCCGGCGCGAACTCCGCGAGCCGCCGTGCGAGCGCGAGCTCCGAGGGATGGGTCAGCGCGTCGAGCCGCTCGGCGCGCCGGGCGGCCTCGAGCTGCGCGCCGTGCGTCTCGCGCGCCTTGCGCAGCACCGAGGAGATGCGCGCGTGCCCGTACTGCACGTAGTACACGGGGTTCTCGTTCGACTGCTTCTTCGCGAGCTCCAAGTCGAAGGTGAGCGGCTGATCCGTCGAGAGCATGACGAAGAAGAAGCGCGCCGCGTCGACGCCGACTTCGTCGATCACTTCCTGCAGCGTCACGAGCGTCCCGGCGCGCTTCGACATCGAGAGGATCTCGTCGCCGCGCTTCAGCGTGATCTGCTGGACGAGGATGACCTCGAACGCGCCGGGGCGGCCGTACGCGTTGGCGAGGCTGTCGAGGCGCTTGATGTAGCCGTGGTGATCCGGGCCGAGAAAATCGACGACGTGATCGGCGCGCTGCAGCTTCTCGTAATGATAGGCGATGTCGTTGGCGAAATACGTCGGACGGCCGTCGCTGCGCACGACGACGCGGTCTTCGTCGTCGCCGGCCGCCGTCGTACGCAGCCACGTCGCGCCGTCGTTCTCGTACAGCACGCCGAGGTCGCGCAGGCGTGCGATGCCGGTCTCGATCTTGCCGGCGTCGTGCAGCGCCTTCTCCGACTGCCACAGATCGTAGTGGACCCGGAAGCGTTCCGCGACCGCCCGCTGTTCGGCGACGATCTCGTCGCGCGCGAAGGTCGCGAGCACCGGCAGCGCGTCGGCTTCGGGGACGTGCAGCCAGCGCTCGCCGTCGCGCGCGCGCAGCTTCTCCGCGATCGCGATCACGTAGTCGCCGGGATAGCCGTCTTCGGGGAACGGGTAGGCGGGGTCGAACAGCTCGCGGTAGCGCGCGTAGAGCGATCGGCCGAGCGCCTCGATCTGCGATCCCGCGTCGTTGATGATCCACTCGACGAACACGTCGTAGCCCGCGTGGCGCATCGCGCGCGCCAGCGTGTCGCCGATCGAGAGCGTCCGGCCTTGCACGACGACGAGCGGTCCGGTCGGGTTCGCGCTCCCGAACTCCAGCGAGATGCGCTCGCCCGCGACCGGCCCGCGGCCGTAGTCGCCGCCCTCGCGCAGCACGTCGCCGACGACGCGCTGCCAGAACGCCGGCTGCAGCGTGAGGTTGACGAAGCCGGCGAGCGGCGTCGCCTGGGCGACCGTCGCGCGAACGCCCTCGTCGTCCATCGCGCGCGCGACGATCTCTGCGGCGATCTCCTGCGGCTTCTTCCGCGCGACGCGCGCGAGGCCGAACGCCACGTTCGTCGCAACGTCGCCGAACTCGGGCCGCCGGGCCGGTTCGAACTGCACCACCGGGTCGGCCTCCGGCCACAGCGAGCGAGCCGCCGCGGCGAAGCGGGCGGCCAGCTCGTCGAGGGTGAGGAGTACCGAATCCTCAGTGGTGATAGGGTTCATCGCGGGCGATCTTCGCCGCGCGGTACAGTTGCTCCAGCACGATCAGGCGCGCCCACTCGTGCAACAACGTCAGCGGCGAAAGCGACCAGCGCACGTCGGCGCGCTCGAGCAGCTCGTCCGAGGCGCCGTACGTCCCCGCGACGACGAAGGTCAGACGCGTGATGCCCGCGTGCGGCAGCCGCTCGATCCGCCGGCTGAGCTCTTCGCTCGAGATCAGCTCGCCGGAGCGTTCGAGCAGCCAGACGTGATCCGCCGGATCGAGCAGCTTGAGGATCGCCTCACCCTCGGTCCGCATCGCCCGCGCCGGATCGGCGCCGTCGGCGGCTTTGACCTCGACCTCGTCCAGCCGGTGATACGGCCGCAGCCGCGCGCGAAAATCCGCCACCCCGTCGGCGACGTAGCGTTCGCGGACCTTCCCGACCGCGACGAGCCGAACGTTCAGGCCGCCGGACTCCCGGTGGCGTCCGCTCGAATGTCCTCCGGAAAAGACAAACCGCGCTGCAACGCATAGTCGCGGGCGATCGCGACGAACGTAGGCTCATCGATGGAGAGAATCTCCAGCGCGACCACGTCGTCGTCGCCGGTGAGCTCGACGTGGACGCCGGTCGGTTCGGACCGGCGCTCCGCGAAGCGGTGGGCAGCGACGCTTCCGTCCGGAGCGCGCAGCAAGCGCCTCGTGCGCACCCATTCGGCCTCATCTCTATACTCGATGTAGCCGAGCGAACTCGTCGGATCAACGGTAATATGGACCGGTTGTATCATTCGTGTTTGCGTCGTACTGTGCGACGCCGCTTGTCGACGCGTCGATCCCGCTTCGGGCGATCTTCCCTGGTGACGCGAGCATACGACCCGCGTGGTCGGGCACCATACGGTCGACTCGACCTCTCCTTCTTGAAGATACCCCTTGCGCAACCGCTCTCGAGCGTGCGGCGAGTATTGCAGGGGATCGACGTCCATGTCAATCCCGCGGGTGCCGAGTGATCGTGTAACCGTCGGCGCCGTGGACGATTCGGCCGGAAAGCTCCAGCTCGCCGAGGAGCGCGAAGAGGACCGCGGGCGGGAGATCGATCCGGTCGGCGAGAGCGGCGGCGTCGCAGGCACCGTCGCGGAGCGACGCGAGGACGCGCGGCGCGTGCGGCGGCTCGTCCGCGGAGGCGACCGCGTCTGCCGGCGACGCGACCGCGGCGTCCGTTCGGTGCAAAGCGCGCGCGAGCGGCGGCGGCAGCGCGGCGAGAACGTCGTCCGCGTCGCGGACGAGCGTCGCGCCGTCGCGGATCAGCGCGTTGCAGCCGGCGGCTTTCGGGCGGTCGACGTCGCCCGGGAACGCGAGGACGGGGATCCCGCGGTCGGCGGCGTGGCCGGCGGTGTTGAGCGCGCCGCTGCGGCCGGCGGCCTCGACGACCACGACCGCGTCGGCGAGCGCGGCGATGATCGCGTTGCGCGCGAGGAACAGCCACGGCTTCGGGACGACGTCCGGCGCGAACGGCGAGACGACCGCGCCGCCTTCTGCGGCGATCCGCGCGGCGAGGTCGCGGTGGCGCGGCGGAAAGAAGTGGTCGTGACCGCCGCCCAGCACGCCGACGGTCGGCGCATGCGCGGCGAGCGCGCCTTCGTGCGCCGCGCCGTCGACGCCGAGCGCCAGCCCGGAGACGACGCAGACGCCGCTCCGCGCGAGCTCGTGCGCGAGCCGGCGCGCGCGCCGGCGGCCGTCGTCGGACGGCGAGCGGGTCCCGACGACCGCGACGCACGGCGCGCGCAGACCGTCGAGCGTCCCCGCGACCCACAGGCCGTCGAGGATCGCCTCGCGGAGCCGCTCGCCGCACGCCGCGTCGAGCTCGGGCCGCGGGACCCAGTGCCGCGCCCCGGCGGGGATCGAAGCGTTCCGAGCGTCCACGCTCGCCCATCACGCCCGGCCGCCGGACGGCAAGGGGGCGAGGACCTCCAAGGATTCCCCGTATGCCCCCCGTAACGGCCCGTGCGACCAGCGCCCCCTCGGCGCGGACCCGACGAGCCCACCAGGAGAAGCGAGCGACCGATGGCAGCCGAAGCCTACTGCGTCAAGTGCAAGACCAAGCGCGAGATCAGCGACGCGCAGCAGATCACCATGAAGAACGGCCGCCCCGCGACGCAGGGCAAGTGCCCGGTCTGCGGGACCAAGATGTTCAAGATCGGGGCTGCGTCCTAGGGCGCAGCCGCCGCACTTCCGGATTCGGGCAGGCTCGGGCTATACTGAACGGGCACCACAAGATGTAGGGGTCTCGGGTCGCCCGCGGCCCCAGTCGCCCCCGGGAAGGACCGACCCGACCTGCTCTGCCCTCACTGCCGCAAGAACGAGACCCGCGTCGTCGACTCGCGCGACGACGACAACTCCGTCCGAAGGCGGCGGGAGTGTCTCGGCTGCAAACACCGCTTCACGACGTACGAGCGGATGGAAGCGCCGCGGCTGTTCGTCGTCAAGAAAGACGGGCGCCGGGAACAGTACAACCGCGACAAGATGCTCTCGGGGCTGCGCCGCGCATGCGAGAAGCGGCCGGTCTCCGAGGCGCAGATGGAAGAGGTCGTCGCCTCGGTCGAGCGCGAGCTCCTCGCGCGCGGCGAGACCGAGCTGAGCGGTAAGGTGATCGGCGAGAAGCTGATGGAGGCGCTCAAGACGGTGGACGAGGTCGCCTACGTGCGCTTCGCCAGCGTCTATCGCGATTTCCGCGACGTCGCGAGCTTCCGCGCCGAGCTCGAAGGCCTGCTCTCGAAGTGATCCCGTCGATCGCGGTCGTGCGGTTGCCGGACGGCGACGGGCTGCCGCTGCCGCTGTACATGACGGAGGGCGCCGCCGGCGCGGACGTCGTCGCCGCCGTGCGCAGCGACGTCGTGCTCGCGCCGGGCGAGCGAGCGCTGGTTCCGACCGGTTTCGCGCTCGAGATTCCGCCCGGCTACGAGGTGCAGATCCGGCCGCGCAGCGGTCTCGCCGCGAAGCACGGCGTGACGCTGCTCAATAGCCCCGGGACGATCGACAGCGACTACCGCGGACCCGTCGGCGTGCTGCTCGTGAACCACGGGCGCGAGCCGTTCGTCGTGCGGCGCGGCGACCGCGTCGCCCAGCTCGTCGTCGCTCCGGTCGTGCGCGCGGTCTTCCGCGAAGCCGAGATGCTCGCCGCCAGCGCGCGCGGCGAAGGCGGCTTCGGCAGCACCGGCGCGTAAGAGGGCGCCGTGAAGGTCTACGTGGCCGGCGGCGGCGCCGTCGGGACCTACCTCGGCGAGCTTCTGCGCGGGATCGGCAACGAGGTCGTCTACGCGCCGCGCGATCTCGAGGCGGTCGTGCCGGTCGAGGCCGACCTCGCGCTCGTCACGGTGAAGTCGTACGACACGCCCGGCGCGATCGAGACGCTGCGCCGCGCGCTCCGGGATCCCGGGGCGACGACGATCGTCACGCCGCAGAACGGGATCGGGAACGAGGAGCTGCTCGCCGGCGCGTTCGGCGCCGACAACGTCGTCGCCGCGGCGCTCACCGTCCCGGTCGATGTCGACGCGAGCGGGAAGGGCGTCGCCGCCAAAGGCGGCGGGATCGCGTTCGCGCCGGTCGGATCGTCGAGCGCCCACAACTGGCTGCTTGCGGCGTTCGGCTCGACCGGACTCCCCACGACCGCGGTCGCGGACTACCGTTCGCTGAAGTGGTCGAAGCTCGCGCTCAACGTCGTCGCGAACGCGGCCTGCGCGATCTTGGACGTGCTCCCGGAGCGGCTGGTCCGCGAGGACGCGGTGTTCGCGCTCGAGATCCACGCGATGCGCGAGGTGCGCGAGGTGATGAAGGCGCTCGGGATCAAGACGATCGACCTTCCGCGCTATCCCGTGCGCGCGCTGCAGTCCATCGCGGCGCTGCCCAGCCCGATCGGGCGTTCGATCCTCGGACCGCGCATCGCGGGGGCACGTGGCGAGAAGCCGCCGTCGCTGCTGGTCGATCTGCGCGGCGCCAAGCACCGCACGGAGGTCGACGTGCTGAACGGCGCGGTGTGCAACGCGGCGCGCGAGCTCGGTGTTGCAGCGCCGGTCAACACGGCGTTCACCCGCATCCTGAACGACGTCACGCACATGCCGCAGCTCTGGGCCAAGTACCGCGAGCGGCCTGCCGCGCTCGTCGCCGAAGTTCGCGCGCAGACCGCCCGCAAGCACACGCACACGAAAGAGACGCCGGCGTGAGAAACCCCAACGTCCCCGAGTCACTCGACGGCTGGGCGATCCTGCACCGCATGTTCCGCTTCGACCGGCGCCGCTGGGACGCGCTCGACGCGAACCGGCGGCAGGCGGTCGAGCGCGAGGCGACCGCGCTGCTCGCACGGCTCGCGCGCGACGAGAGCGCGGATCTGGGTCTGGCGCAACTGCTCGGGCACAAGGGCGAGCTGATGCTGACGCACTACGCGCGCAGCTTCGACGCGCTCGGCGAAGTGCAGGCGCACGTTGACAAGCTGGAGCTGCGTGATTTTCTGGAGCCGATGGAGTCGTACGTATCGATCCTCGAGCTCGGGCTCTACGGCGATACGGCGAAGTTCCACGCCGAGCTGCGCGACCGCGGTTTGAAGCCGCACTCGGACGCGTGGAACGAGGCGTTCGACACGATGCTCGCCGACGCGGCGCGGGATTCCCGCAACGCCGCGCGCTTGTGGGCGCGCATTCCGCGGCGGCGTTACGTCTGCTTCTATCCGATGAACAAGAAGCGTGACGGCGCGGACAACTGGTACAACACGCCGTATGCCGAGCGCGCCAAGATGATGCTCGAGCACGGCAAGATCGGGCGCACGTTCCACGGCCACGTCACGCAGGTGATCTCGGGCTCGATCGGCTTCGACGACTGGGAGTGGGGCGTCGACCTCTACGCCGACGAGCCGCTGGTGTTCAAGAAGCTCGTCTACAGCATGCGCTTCGACGAGGCGTCGTCGCGCTTCGGCGAGTTCGGGCGCTTCTGGACGGGAATGCAGTTCTCGGTCTCGCAGCTCGGCGTGTTCCTCGCGGGGACGGCGTCGCCCGCGCTGCTCGCCGAAGACTCGGCCGAACCGGCGCTGCGGTAGGCGGATGGAGTTTCTCGGCATCGATCACGTCGATCTGCGCGTGCCGTCGCTCGCGCTCGTCGAGCCGTTCTACGATGCGCTGCTGCCGCGTCTCGGTTTGACGCGCAAGGGCTACGCGAACGTCGCGTACGCCGGTGCGAAATGGGATGACGGCACCGCGGAAAACCACAACGCGGT
>DASWSC010000082.1:0-12438 GCA_036402855.1 Candidatus Elarobacter sp.
TCAACCCGCAGCCGCTGACCGCCGGCGGCGACACGCCGACGGGCGCGGCGCTCGAGTACGCCGCCGAGCTGATCGCGCAGCAGAAGGCGTCGTACAAGCAACACGGCGTGCCGTACTACCGGCCGTGGATCATCCTCATCACCGACGGCCAGCCGACCGACGACTGGTCGCGGGCCGCGCGGCTCGTGCACGACGGTGAGTCGTCGAAGGCGTTCTCGTTCTTCGCGATCGGCGTGAGCGGCGCCGACATGGGCGTGCTGCGGCGGCTTGCGGTGCGCGAGCCGCTCAAGCTGCAAGGGCTTGCGTTCCGCGAGTTCTTCCTGTGGCTCTCGGCGTCGCTGTCGAGCGTCTCGAAGAGCACCGTCGGCGACGCGGTCGCGCTCCCCGCGCCTTCCGGCTGGGCATCGGTCTAGCCCGCTCGAGCGCGTCCGTGCTGTGGAGGGCGGTCGGCGCGTCGGTCATCGGCGCGTCGCACGTCGCGAGCGAGGTGCGTTGTCAGGACCATCACGCGTACGCCCTCGTGCAGCGCGCGGGCGGCGACGCGCTGCTGATCGCGGTCGCCGACGGCGCCGGCAGCGCGGCCGCCTCGTTCCACGGCGCGAAGACGGCCGTCGACGAAGCGCTGCGGTTTCTCGGCGAGGCGCTCGACCCGCTCGGCGCCGGCGTGATCGCCGGCTGTTTCGCCGCCGCGCGGGCGCGCGTGCTCGACGTCGCCGCGGAGGGCGATCGCGATCCGCGCGAGTACGCTTCGACGCTCCTCGTCGTCGCCGCCACCGCGGACGGCACGCTGGCCGGGCAGATCGGCGACGGCGCGGTGGTGATCGACGACGGGGAGCTGCGCGCGCTCACCTGGCCGCAGCAAGGCGAATACGCGAACAGCACGCATTTCCTGGTCGACGACGACGCGCTCGATCGAGTCGCGCTCGCCGAGGCAGGCCCGGCGCAGCGGATCGCCGCCTTCACCGACGGCTTGCAAAGCCTCGCGCTGCAGTTCGAGACGCGCACGCCGTTCGAGCCGTTCTTCGCGCCGTTCTTCGCCTACCTCGAAACGACGCCGAAGGCGGATGGTGAGATCGAGCGTGAGCTGCGCGCGTATCTCGAGTCCGAGCCGGTCAACGCGCGCACCGACGACGACAAGTCGCTCGTGCTGGCGGTTCGGCGATGACCGCGCCGCTGCTGCTCGACGCCTACGGCCGGCCGGTCAGCGTCGGCGCGCGGATCGGCGGCGGCGGCGAAGGCTCGGTCTACGCGCTCAGTGCCACCGAGGTCGCGAAGCTCTATTCCGCCGAGCCGAGCGCGGCGCACGCGGCGAAGCTCGAAGCGCTGGTGCGCGCCGGTTCGCCGGAGGTGCGCGCGATCGCCGCATGGCCGCAGCAGGTTCTGCGCGAGCGCTCGGGCGCGGTCAGCGGCTTCACGATGGCGCGTGTCGAGAACCGCGTCACGATCGCGACCGCGATGAACCCGGGAAGCCGGAAGGCGGCGTTTCCGCAGGCGACGTGGGGCTGGCTCGTGCACGTCGGCCGCAACCTCGCGGTCGCGATGGAAGCGATCCACGCCGCCGGCGTCGTGATCGGCGACGTCAACGACTCCAACGTGCTGGTCGGTGCCGACACCGTCGTGCGGCTCATCGACGTCGACTCGTTCCAGGTCCGCGACGGCGCGCGGCTCTACACGTGCGACGTGGGGATGCCGATCTACCAGCCGCCCGAGCTCTACGCGCGCTCGTACGCGGGCCTCGAGCGAACGCCGAATCACGACCGCTTCGGGCTCGCGGTGCTGATCTTTCAACTCGTCTTCATGGGCCGGCATCCGTGGGCCGGGATCTGGAAGAACGCCGATTTCGCGTTCGACACCGGCGAGGTGATCGCGCGGCTGCCGTTCGTGTTCGGCCGCGAAGCCGCGGCGGCGGGACACCGGCCGCCCGCGAACACCGTGCGCCTCAACTGGCTGCCCGACGCGACGGCGGACCTGTTCGAGCGCGCGTTCGCGAAAGGCGGCCGGCCGCGGCCGTCCGGCGCCGAATGGGCCGCCGCGCTCGGAGGATTCGAGCAGGATCTCGTCACCTGCGCAGCCTCGCCGATGCACCGCTACGCCCGCTCGCGCGGCGGGTGTCCGTGGTGCGACCTGGAGCGCGCCGGACTCTTCTTGTTCGTCACCGGCGGTTCGGCCGTCCCGGGCGCGGTCTTCCTCGACCTCGACGCCGTGCAGCGGCACATCGACGAGATTCCGGCGCTCGCGACGCTGCCGCTTCCGGTGAACCCGGACGAGGTGGCAGTAGCCGGTGAACCGCTCCCGCGCGGACGTCGGTTGCAGCGCCGCGGCTGGCTGTTCGGTTCGGCCGCGTCGCTGGCGACGCTCGTGGTGCTCACCACGCTGTACGGGCAGACGAACAGCCCGGTCGACGTCGGGTGGATGATCGTCGCCGCGCTCGTCCTCGATGCGCGGCCCCGGCTCGGCGCCCTGAAGCGTGCGCGCCGCAGCGCGCTGCGCTCCGCTGAAGCGGCCTTCGGCGAAGCCGTTGGTGCATGGCACGCCGTCGCCGACATGCACGAGCTCGAAGCGCGCCGGTACGAGCTGCGGCAAAAGCTCGAAGCGTACCGCGGCCTGCCGGCGAAGTTCACCGCGGAGCGCGCGCAGCTCGAAGCCGACAAGCCGCGCCACCAGATGCGCGCGTACCTCGATCGCTTTCTGATCGCCGACGTGAAGCTGCCGGGCGTCGGCCGAAAGCGCCGGGCGACGCTGCTCTCGTTCGGGATCGAGACCGCGCTCGACGTGCAAGAGCGCCTCAGCGCGACGTACATCCCGAAGTTCGGCGATACGACGCGCAGCGTGCTCTTCGCGTGGCTGCGCTACCTGGAGCTGCGCTTCCGGTACGATCCCACGCAGCCGCTCGACCCCCGCCTCGTCAACGACCTGCTCGCGCGCGAGAACCGCGAGCGCTCGGACCTCGAGCGCGACCTTCGCGGCGGACCGCAGGCGCTCACCAAGCTGGCCGTCGAGCGCGTCGCGCGCCGTGAGGCGCTTCGTCCCGAGCTCGTCCGCCTCGCGGTCGAGCTGGCGCAGGCGCGGTCCGACGTTCGCGTCCTCGGCCGGCTCTGATCGGCGAGCCGCGCCGAGGCGGGACGTTGGGTCCGTTTCGGGGATAGAACCCGCACCGTGCACGCGCTCTCCACGCCGATCGTCCTCGCGGTCTTCGTCCTCGCCGGAGCGCTGATCTGGTGGGCCGGCGGTATCCTGGCGTCGAGCACCGACGCCATCGACGCGCATGTCGGCTGGGGCGAAGGCCTGGGCGGCGCGGTGTTCCTCGCCATCGCCACCAACCTGCCGGAGGTGGCGATCATCGCGGGCGGGGCGTACACCGGGAACCTCTCGCTCGCCGTCGGCAACATTCTGGGCGGGATCGCGATCCAAACCGTCGTCCTGGTGCTGCTCGACGGGCCGGGACTGCGGTCGCGCGTGCCGCTGTCGTCGCTCGTCTCGTCGCTCACGATCGCGCTCGAAGGGCTCGTCCTCATCGCGATCTTGATGCTGTGCGTGATCGGGGCGCTCTCGCCGCCGTCGCTGATCTTCGCGCGCACCACGCCCGCCGAGCTCCTGATCGTCGCAGCCTGGATCTTCAGCCTCTTGATGATCAGCCGCAATCAGCAGAACCAAGGGTGGCGCAGCGCGCGCGAAGAGATCGCGGAGGTCTCGACGATCGTCGCACCGCAGCGGCGCCCGCTGAGGCACGTCGTCGTCCTGTTCGGGATCGGCGCGCTCGCCACGCTGCTCGCCGGCGTCGCGCTTGCGCTGAGCAGCGAAGTGCTCGCGACGCGCTGGAACGTGCAGGGCGTGATCTTCGGCGCGACGATCCTGGCGGCGGTGACGGCGCTGCCGGAGGTCACGACCGGCCTGTATGCGATCAAAGCGGGCCGCTACGAGCTGGCGATGAGCGACATCATCGGCGGCAACGCGTTCCTCCCGGTGCTCTTTCTGTTCGGTACGCTGCTGACCAACAAGCCGCTGCTCCCCGACGCGCAAGGCCCCGATCTCTATCTGGCCGCGCTCGGCGCGCTGCTCACCGCGGTGTACTGCATCGGCGTCATCCGCCGTTCCGAGCGGCTGCTGCTCGGTGCGGGGCTCGACTCGCTCCTCGTCCTGGGCCTGTACGTGCTCGGCATCGCGGGACTGTTCTTCATCCGATGACGCCGCGCCGGATCGTGCTGTTCGGCGCCGGCTCGCCGCTCGTCGCGGACTACGAGGAGACGTGCGCGCGTCTCGGCCTGACGATCGTCGCGGCGGTGCGCAACGTCGCCGGTCCGGTCTACGCCGAACGCGCGCCGATCGCCGGCGTCGCGAGCCTGCGTCCCGATCAGCTCGCGGTGCCGTGCGTCGTCCCGCTGTTCACGCCGCGCAACCGCGCCGCGGCGGCCGGCGAAGCGGCCGCGCTCGGCTTCACCTTCGCCGACGCGCTCGTCGATCCGACCGCGATCGTCGCCTCGACGTCGGCCGCCGGGCTGGGGACGTTCGTCAACGCCGGGTGCATCGTCGGAGCGAGCGCGCGCTTCGCCGAGCACGTCCTGGTCAACCGCGGCGCCTCGATCGGTCACCACGCGATGCTGGAGGCGTTCGTGTCCGTCGGGCCGGGCGCCGTCGTCGCCGGAAACGTCACGATCGAGACCGGCGCGTCGATCGGCGCGGGTGCGGTGGTGCTGCCGAAGCGCCGCATCGGCGCTCACGCCGTCGTCGGCGCGGGCGCCGTCGTCGTGCACGACGTCGCGCCGGGGACGACCGTGATCGGCAATCCCGCGCGCGTCCTCACCGCGCCGGTCCGGTGAGCGCGGGCAGCCCGGCGACCGGGACACCGGTCGTCTCGGTCGCGATGAAGACGTACCAGCACGCTCCGTATCTCGAGCAGGCGATTCGCAGCGTCCTCGACCAGTCGTTCACCGGCTTCGAATTGCTCGTGACCGACGACGGCTCGACCGACGCGACGCCCGAGATCGTCCGCCGGTTCGGCGACGAGCGGATCCGCTACGACCGCTGGACGACGAACCGCGGCGTCGCGGCGGCGATGAACGCGACAGTCGGTCGCGCGCGCGGCGAGTTCGTCGCGATCCTCAACTCCGACGACTACGCGCTGCCCGGGCGGCTGCAATGGCAGGTCGCGTACCTCCGCGCGCATCCGGACGTCGCCGCGGTCTTCGGCGTCCCGCTGCAGGTCGGCGAATCCGGCGAGCCGGTCGGCGGCCTAGGCGCGATCTTCGACCGGCCGTTCACCGATCCGGACGCGCCGCGGCAAGCGTGGCTGCGGCGCCTCTTCTTCGACGGCAATTCCTTGTGCGCGCCGACCGCGATGGTCCGCCGGACGGCGTGGGAGGCGATCGGCCCGGACGACGTGCGGCTCGCGCACTTGGCCGACCTCGACCGCTGGATCCGGCTGCTGGAGGCGCACGAGATTCGGCTCGTCGACCAGCGCTTCACGGCGTTTCGCATCCGCGCGAACGATGCGAACGCGGGCGCCCCGCGCCGCGACACGCGGCTGCGCGGCGCGTTCGAGTCGTTCGAGATCTTCAAGCGCTACCGAACGTTCGACGCCGACTTTCTGCGCGAGATCTTCGCCGAGGACGTCGCGCGCGAAGCCCTCGCGCCCGGCCTGAGCGCGAGCGCGCTCCTCGGCGAGATCGCGCTCACCGGGAGCCAGGCGTGGCATCCGCTCTTCGCGCTCGATACGCTGTTCGGGGCGACGCGCGACTACGCGCGGTTTCGCGAGCTGACGGGCCGCGTCGACGCGTTCCACATCGCCGGCGACGCTCGGTAACGCCGGCGAGGTGGAGCGCGAGATCAGCGCGTCGGGGCGGGCGCCGGTGCCGGCGGCGCGGGCGGCGCCGCGTTCGAGCCGAGCCTGAAGATCGCGACGATGTCGCCGTACGGGAACGTGAGCTGGAAGTTCCCGCCCGCGGCGACGGCGACGTACTGCGTCCCGTTCACCTCGTAGGTGATCGGCGGCGCGTTGACGCCCGCGCCGAGGCTGAAGCGCCACACCGGTTTTCCGGTCTGCGCGTTCACGGCGTCGAACCAGCCGTTGCCCTCCCCGTAGAACGCGAGGTTTCCGGCCGTCGCCAGCGCGCCGCCGACCAGCGGCTGCGGCGTCATCACCGTCCAGGCGATCTTTCCGGTCTCGGTGTCGATCGCGACGAACCGGCCGTCCTGCACGCCGTGCGGCTCGATGTTGGAGAACGCGCTCCCGAGTCTGATGCGGCCGGTCTGATACGGGTCCTCGTGCGTCGAGAACTTCATGAGCTGATCCATCCCGAGCACGTACGCGTAGTGCGTCGCCGGCGAGTACGCCGGCGGCGACCACTCCGCGCCGCCGTTCGCGCCGGGGAGCATCACGACGCCCTTCGCGGTCGGCTGGCTGAACATGTTCTTCGACATGGCGACGTACGCGTCCGACCTGCGGATGAGCTTGCCGTTGCGGCGGTCGACGATGAAGAACCAGCCCACCTTCCCCGCTTCACCGGCGGCCGGGATCGTCTGACCGTTCACGTGCACGTCGAAGAGCATGACGTTGCTCACCGCGTCGTAGTCCCACACGTCGTGCTTGATCTGCTGGTAGCCCCATTTCAGCTTCCCGGTTTTGATGTCGAGCGCGACGATCGAGTCGCTCCACTTGTTGTCGCCGGCGCGCACCGACCCGTTGAGATCGGGGTTGGGGTTGCCGGTGCAGAAGATCACCAGGCCGAGCTTCGGATCGACGGCCGGGGTCGTCCACACCATCGCGCCGCCGCGCTTCCAGGAGTCGCCGCCGTAGGTCTTCGGATCGGTCGAGTCCCAGCGCCAGCGCTGCTTTCCGCTGCGCGCGTCGTACCCGGCGACGAAGCCGCGGATCGGCCACTCGCCGCCCGCGCTCCCGACGATCACGATTCCGTCGTACACCTGCGGCTGCATCGTCTCGGAGTAGCCGACGTTCGGATCGGCGACCGTGCTCTGCCAGCGCAGCTTTCCGGTCGTCGCGTCGAGCGCGAGCAGCTTGTCGTCGAGCGTCAGGACGTACACCATCCCGTAGGCGACCGCGGCGCCGCGGTTGACCGGACCGCAGCAGATCTGGAAGGAGCCCAGGCTGTAGACCGTCTCCCAGATCGGCCGCGCGTTGGTCGCGTCGATCGCCATCACTTTCATCTTGTTGCTGACCGTCGGCGTCGTCAGGTACATCACGCCGTTCACGACGATCGGCGTCGTCTCGAAGCTCGCCGTCATCCCGGTCTGCGCGAGCCCGGCGATGACGAGCTGGTTGACGTTGCCTTCGTTGATCTGGTTCAGCGGCGAGAACCGCTGGTTGTCCCACGTCCGTCCCGGGAGCAGCCAGTTCGCGCGGTCGTTCTCGGCGCCGGCGAGCATCGCGTCGGTGATGTTCACGTCGGCGCTGTGCGGGAGCTTCGAGAAGACGGTGTTCTGCGGGGCCGCGGCGCGCACGATCTCGGGCTTCGCCGCCTTGTTGACCGCGGAGGTCGCGTTGCGGGGCCCTTTCTGCTTCGCGGCGACGTTGCCGGCGCCGAGCTTCACCTGCGACAGGTTCGCCTTGGTGAGCGGGTCGCGGCCGGCGGGATAGCCGTTCCTGCTCAAGATGAACGCGGTGACGTCCAGGTACTGCTGCTGCGTGAGCGAGCCCGGATGGTCGGCGGGCATCTGGCGGCTGATGAAATCGAAGAGCCCCGCGCCCGTCCCGGTCTTCCCGACGTAGTTCTGGAACGCGCTCCCGGTCAGCGGCGGCGCCGACTGCCCACCCAGGCCGACGCCGTGGCATTGCTGGCACGACGCGGTGTAGATCGTGGCCCCACTGGCCGCTTGCGCCCGCGTGTAGAAGGCGGGCTGCTGCGCGCCTGTCGCCCCGGCCCAGAGCAGCGCGACCAGGACGAGGAGCCCACCCGCGAGCGCCGTGCGATTCGTGCGGAGACCAATGTAGCGCATGCCCGTTCCTCCGAGGCTTTCGTGCGATCCGCTCCATAAGGGCTGCGAACCGGGCTAGGGGCTTCTGCCGCGTACGCTGGCGTACCCTTCGTTCGTGCGGGAAAGGAGCCCGATCGCGCGCGGGCGCTGGAAAGCGGTGCTCGCGGGCGAATGGAGCGGGATGACTTCGCTCGCCCACCGTGCGCTCGAACCGAACGCCGGCCTCGCTCCGCCGCCCGCCGATCTCGTCGAGCACTACTTCGAGCAGGCGTGGAGCGACGGTCTCCCCGTCGTGCCGCCGACGCAGGCGAAGATCGACGCGGTCGTCGCGGTGCTCGGAGGCGATCCGCAGTACGCTGAAGCGGTGATCCCGCCGCGCGGCGGGACGCTGACGCGTGAAGTCCTCGCGGTCAACATGGTGATGGCCGGCTGCAAGCCCGAGTACGCCCCGGTCGTGCGTGCCGCGATCCTGGCGCTGTGCACGAAGCAGTGGAACTTGAACGGCGTGCAGGCGACGACGCACATGGCGGCGCCGCTGCTGGTCGTGAACGGCCCCATCCGTCACGCGATCGGGATGAACGCGGGCCACAACGTGTTCGGCTCCGGCAACCGCGCGAACGCGACGATCGGGCGCGCGATCCGGCTGATCCTGCTGACGGTCGGCGGCGGAACGCCGGGAGATCTCGACAAGAGCACGCTCGGGCATCCCGGAAAGTACACGTACTGCATCGCCGAGAACGAAGAGCTCAGTCCGTGGGCGCCCTATCACGTCGAGCACGGCATGGCGCCCGAGGACAGCGCGGTGTTCGTCATCGCCGCCGAGCCGCCGCACAGCGTCGTGAACCACGTCGCGAACGACGCGCGCGGCATCCTCGACAGCATCGTCTCCGCGATGAGCACGTACGCGCACAACAACGCCGTCGCCGGCGGCTCGTGCGCCGTCGTGATCGGCCCGGAGCACGCGGCGACGATCGCGGCGTCGGGGTTCAGCCGGCTCGACGTGCGGAGCTACCTCTGGATGAACGCCGGCAACACGTGGGGCGAGATCAGCTTCGACGACCGGTACGCGGGCGGCGGCAAAGTCTACAACAAGGCGCTTCCGAAATGGTACCAGCGCGAGACGAACGCCCGCATCCCGATCGTCGAGCGCCCCGACGACATCCACCTGTTCGTCGCGGGCGGAGCAGCGGGCCGCTTCTCGGCGTTCATCCCCGGCTGGGGCCGCATGACGAGCCCGGTGCTGCGGCGCATCGACGGTGCCGAGCCGCCGGCCGGTGCGGTCTGCGTCGACGGAACCTGCGCGCTGTGAGCGAAGGACGCACGATGGAACATCGCGCCTACGATCCGCGCGGCATCGTGCACGCGGAGCATCGCGAGCTCGCGCCCCGTGTCGCGTCGCCGCTCGGGCTCCGGCTCGGCATCCTCGACAACACGAAGTGGAACGGCCGGCGCGTCCTCGAACGCACCGCCGAGCTGCTCGGCGCCGCGTCGCCGTTCGCCTCGGTGACGCGCTACACAAAAGAGAGCTTCTCGGTCAACGCGGAGGACGCGTTGATCGCCCGCATCGCGGCGGAGAACGACCTCGCGCTGATCGGGATCGGTGATTGAGGGAGCTGCACGTCGTGCTGTACGTACGACGCCGTCCGGCTGGAGGAGTCCGGCCTTCCGTCCGCCGTCATCGTGACGACCGTCTTCGAGCATGAGGCCGCGGTGCAGCGGGCCGCGCTGGGGATGACGGGCCTTCGCCCGGTCGTCGTGACGCATCCGCTCAGCACGCTGACCGCCGCACAGCTCGATGCGCGCGCGCAAGAGGCGGCGCCGCAGGCGCTCGCGATCTGGCGCGGGGGGCCGCCGGCCTAGCCGCAGGGGCGGGCTTTCTCGACCGGGGGACGAAGCGACCGGTCAGGAGGGTCCGTCATGCGCGTCCCATCCATCGTCGTCTCGCTGCTGCTGGTGCTCGCGTTGGCGAGCCTCGTCCGCGCACCGGGCGCCTTGGCCTCGCACGAAGCGGTCGTGTACCTCACCGCCGCGGGATTCTCGCCCGCCTCGGTCGCGCTCGGCGCCGGCGACCGCGTGCGGTTCACCGTGCGCGACCACAGGGCGCATCAGCTCGCGAAGACCAGCGGCCCGAACTCGGGCGACGTCGCGCCCAACGTCCTCGAACGCCAGGGCCACAGCATCACGCTGATGCCGGTCGAACCCGGGACGTACACCTACGTCGACCGACTGAACCCGAAGAAGCCCGAGTTCCGGCTGACGCTACGGCGCTGAGCCGGCGGCTCCCGCCGCTTCGATCGTGTAGAGCCACCAGTGCGGCCGGTCGCGCCGCGACTTCCGGTCGAAGTAGAGGACCGCGGAGCGCCCGTCGGCGAGCAGCACCTCGAACCAGTGCCGCGCGAGGTAGACGTCGCCGCGGTCGGTCGTCGTCGAGCGCCACGTGCGCCGGACGGTGCCCACGACGAGCCGTTCGCCGCGCCAGCCGAACTCGCGCGGGAGCGGCGGCTCGCCGCGGCTGAGCGCGCCGGTGTCGATGCACTCGGCCGACGGCGCGAGCGCCTCGCTCACGAACTCCGGCCCGGCGCGCATGGGTCCGGGGTTCGCGGCGGGCCGCTGGGGTCCTTAGCCTTGGACATGCTCAGGGTGACGGCGGGGTTCTGTTAAAGAATTAATTGACAGCCGCCGGGAGCGGGTGGTATCGTGCTATTAATTCTTTAACGGAGGGTGCATGGCACGTCGCGGGTCGCCGGTTTTGACCGATGCGGAGCTTCGGCTCATGGAAGTGCTTTGGCGCAAGCCGGGCGCGACGGTGAACGACGTCGTCGAGGGCGCCGGTGCGCCGCCGCTCTCGTACAGCACCGTGCTGACGACGCTGCGGATCCTCGAGCGGAAGGGCTACATCAGGCACGAGGAGGTGAACCGCGCGTACGTCTACCGGCCGCTGGTCGCGCGCGAAGACGCGGCGAACAAGGACGTCGGCCACGTGCTGCAGCGGTTCTTCGCGGGCCGGCCCGTCGATTTGGCCGTTCGGCTGGTCGAACGCGACCGGCCGTCGCGCGATGAGCTGCAGCGGCTGCGCGAATTGATCGACCGCTACGAGGAGGACGCTCGATGACCGCCGCCGTCATGCACGCGCTCGCGCCGTTCCGCGGTGCCGCGCTCGCAGTCGTCTCCTATCTCGTCCTCTCGGTGGTGATCGGCATCGCGCTCGCGCTGCTCGCCGCGCTCGTCGTGCGCGCGTGGCGCCGCCTCGACGCGGCGGCGCGCTACGCGGTGTGGTACGTCGCGCTGGTCGCGACGCTGCTCGGACCGCTCGCGGCGCTCGTCGTGACGTCGCAGGCGCACCACGAGACGCGCACCGTGACGCTCACCGCCGCGCTCCCCGCCGTGCCGTCGCCGCATACGAGCCGTCCGTTCACCCTCACCGTGCCGCGCACGGTCGTCGCCGTCCCGCCCGCGCTCGCGCTCGCCGCAGCCGGACTCTGGCTGCTGATCGTCCTCGGCGGCGCCTTCCGCTTCGCCGCCGGCGCGTTCGTCCTCGCGCGGCTGAAGCGCGACGCGCTTCCGCTCGCGCCCGACCGCCGCGCCGCGCTGCCGCTCTGGCGCTCGCACGCCGGCGACGAGCACGCGCGCCGTGCGCGGCTCTGCGTCTCGGACCGTGTCGAGGTCCCCGTCGCGGTCGGCCTGTTCGACGGGATGGTCGTGCTTCCGCAGCACGTCCTCGACGATTTCGAGCCGGGCGACATCGACCGCTTCGTGCTCCACGAGCTCGCGCACCTCGAACGGCGCGACGACTGGACGGCGGTCGTGCAGCGGTTCATCCAGATGCTGCTGTTCTTCAACCCCGCCGTCCACGCGATCGCGCGGCAGCTCGATCTCGAGCGCGAGATCGCATGCGACGACCACGTCGTTGCCGCCACCTCGGACGTGCGGTCGTACGCCGCCGGGTTGACCCGGATGGCGGAGTCGACCGCGTGGCCGCATCGCGGGATCGCCGCTCCGGCGATCTTCGTGACGCGCCGCCAGCTCTCGCTGCGCGTCGAGCAATTGCTCGCCGGACGGCGCGCGGGCGCGCGCTCCGCGGTGTTCGCACCCGCCCTCGTCGTGCTCGTCGCCTCGCTGGGCGTGGTCGCGGCGGCCGCCCCGCTCGCGCCGAGCGTCGGACTGGCCGGCGCGTCGCCGGCACGCGCCGATGCGGCGACGCGCGTCATCGAAGCGCGCTACGTCCTGCTCGACAAGAACGGCAAGAAGACGATCGTGACCCATGACGCGGGGCCCGGCGTCGTGGTCGTTCGCAGCGAGTACAAGACGATCAGCGCGTTCCAGAAGGCGCATGGTCCGATGGACCGCGCGCACGTCCACGCGCTCCTCCGGCAGCTCGAGAAAGATCCGCATACGAGCGACGCCGACCGCCGCGTCCTCGAGAGTTTCACGCAGCACCCGCTTCCCTAGAGGTTCCGATGACCCGATCGTTCCCACCGCCCGTCCGGCGGTCTCTTCAACGCGCCCTGC
>DASWSC010000083.1:0-2456 GCA_036402855.1 Candidatus Elarobacter sp.
AGCGCGGCTTCGTGGCGACCGACAAAGAGCTCGCCGAGCTGAAAGCGGTCGGCCTGAGCGACGACGATGCGTGGGACATCGCGTCGGTCGCCGGCTTCTTCGGCTTCTCGAATCGCATGGCCGGCTTGATGGACATGCGCCCCAACCCGCAGTTCTACGAAATGGGACGGCCCGGCACAACCCGGTAACCGACGCGGCTACGACACAGACGACGGGTACCGCGCTCGATGAGCGCGATACCCGTTGATGGTGCGATTCACGAGCCTCGACGGCAGCTACGGTATCACACTGGCTTTCGGCGAGCAAGGCCACCGGGCTGGAACCGGCGGGAATCGAACCCGAACGCTGCTCGCTGACGCGCGGGCGAGCCGCGCTACGGCGCTCGGTATGCCCGCGTGGAGATCGCTATGGCCTCGGGTCCTTTGAGCGCGTACGTGGTGGTCGCGCGGGTCGCGCAGTCGGGGCGCGCGCAGGCGTCGATGCGGAGCGCGTTCGGGATGAAGCGAACGTGGATCGAAGTCGGCCCCGCACCCCAGTCGCCGCCCCAGTCGGCCTCGCCGACCTTTTTCAACAGCACCGGACCGGTCGCGCGTTCGTCGTAGAGATACGCTGCAGCGGTTCCGCCGACGGGAAAGTCGCACGCGATGACGACCACCGCTTGCCGCGTTCCGGCGCGCATCGAGCCGCGCGTCACCGAGGCGACGTGCAGATCGAAGCCTGCCGCGGTCGACGGGTCTTGGTAGCTGAACCGGCCTTTGCGCATGACGGCGGCGACCGGGACGTTGGTCGCGCACGGGTTCGTCGTGTAGGTAAAGTTCGCGTAGTCGACCGGCGGGAGAACGAGCATCGCCTGTTGCTGCGAAGGCCGGAGCGATGCGCTAGCGAATGCAGGCGGCGAACGTCGCCGCATCGACGTTTCCGCCGCTGATGATGACTCCCACGCGGGCGCCGCGAGCGTCGACCTTGTCGTGCAGCAGCGCGGCGAGCGCGGATGCGCCGCTCGGTTCGACGACGAGCTTCAGCCGCTCGAATACGAACTTCATCGCGGCGCGGATTTCGTCGTCGGTGACCGTCACGACGCCGGTAGCGAGGGCGCGCACGATCGCCCAGTTCCGTTCGCCGGGGGCCTGCGTCCGCTGGCCGTCGGCGATCGTCTTCGGGACCGGGATCGAGACGATGCGGTTCTCGCGCCACGACCGCACCCAGTCGTCGCCGGCTTCCGGCTCGACGCCGTAGATGCGCACGCCCGGCGAAAGTGCGGTCGCGGCGATGCACGATCCCGCCAGCAGCCCGCCGCCGCCGAGCGGGACGAGCAGAACGTCGAGCGCGCCGGCGTCCTCGATCAGCTCGAGCGCCGCGGTGCCTTGTCCGGCGATGATGTGCGGGTGGTCGTAGGGCGGGATGACGGTCGCGCCGCGATCGCCGGCGACCGAGCCGGCCAACTCGGCGCGGTTCACGCGCTCGCGGTCGTACTCGATCACCTCGGCGCCGTACTCCCGCGTTGCGACCAGCTTCGCGGCCGGGGCGTCGGACGGCATCACGATCGCCGCCGGAACGCCGAGCAGTTTCGCCGCCAGCGCGACCCCCTGCGCGTGGTTGCCGCTGGAGAACGCGACGACGCCGCGCCGCTTCTGCTCATCGCTCAGTTGCGCGATCGCGTTGTACGCGCCACGGAACTTGAACGCGCCGATCCGCTGCAGGTTCTCCGCCTTCAGGGAGACCTGCGCGCGGGCCAGAGCGTCGAGCGTCGTGGAGGTGACGACCGGCGTGCGGTGCGCGACTCCGCGCAGCCGTTCCGCCGCGGCCCGCACGCCGGCGAACGAGACGGGGAGATCGCGTGCGGTCGCGGCGGTCGTCACGTCTTCTTCTGCGGCCGGTCGTAGGCGAAGTGGAACACCTTGTCGGTCGGGTCGAGCTGGATCTTCTCGTGCACCGTCCCGTTGGCGAACCGCACGTCGAACTCGTGGACGCGCGGACCGTCGTTGGCCGGCGTGTTCTCCTTTACGCGCTCGATCTTCCCGAGCGGCGCGAGCGCGTCGGCGGCGGCGCCGAGCCGGCCGCGACCCATCTCGGCCGCCGTCTCGGCGTTCTCGAGCTTCGCGACCGCGTTGTAGTCGTTGTTCTGCACCGCTTGGGTCAGCTCGTGCGCGATCTTCTCGTACTTGTTCTCGCCGCCGGCGCACGCGCGCACCAGCAGGACCAGGACGATGACGAAGACGGCCAGGATGATGATCTGGTTCCGGCGCGCCGCCGGGTTCGGCGTGGTCACCGGGCGCGGTCCGGCCGCTGCGGGCGGCGTCACGTTTCTCATGCGGGCACCTCGCGCGCCAAGTCGCTCGCACCGAACGGCTCGAAGATCAGACCCGGGTTCCACTGCTGCGCCAAGTTGATGCTCCAAGCGCTTTCGAAGAGCGCGAGCGCATCGCCGTCCCAGTCCTCGACCAGCCGTGCGCTCG
>DASWSC010000084.1:0-1931 GCA_036402855.1 Candidatus Elarobacter sp.
CGCGCGCATCAAGAACCAGTGGTAGACGCCGTGCTCGCGCCGGATCCGGTAGTGCGAGGCGAACGGCTCCCGCCGCTCGAGCGCGGCGCGCCACTCCGGCGAGATCTTCTCGCGGTCCTCGGGATGGATGAACGCGAGAAACTCGTCGTTGGTGACGACGCGCGCGCTGGTGCCCGTCATCTCCAGCCACGCCGCGTTGAAGTACGCGACGCCGCTCGCGCGCGTGGTGATCCAAGCCGGGTCGGGGAGCAAGTCCAGCGTCGCGAGATCGACCGGTGGTAGACCCTCCAAGGCCTGCTCCGGCAGCGTCATCTGCCGCTCAGTCTACCCGCTCGCACGCCGCACTACGCCGCGTGCCCGCCGCGGCAAAAGAAAAGGACCCCGGATATCTCCGCCGGGGTCCCTACGGCTGCGGCCGCCGGCCGCAGACGTGACAGCTTATGCCTTCAGTTCGATGTCGACGCCGGCGGGGAGATCGAGGTGCATCAGCGCGTCCATCGTCTTCGGCGAAGCCTGAAGGATGTCGATGAGGCGCTTGTGCGTGCGCATCTCGAAGTGCTCGCGCGACTTCTTGTCGACGTGCGGGGAGCGGTTGACGCAGAACCGGTTGATCTCCGTCGGGAGCGGCACCGGACCGCTCACGAACGCGCCCGTGCGCTTCGCCGTGTCGACGATGCGCTCGGCCGACTGATCGAGCACGCGGTGATCGTACGCCTTGAGCCTGATACGAATCTTCTGCTTCGACATTCTTCTGCTTCTCTCGGTCCCGGTCAGTCCGCGACCGTGGTGACGACGCCGGCGCCGACGGTGCGGCCGCCCTCGCGGATCGCGAAGCGAAGTCCCTCTTCGCACGCGATGGGGGTGATCAGCTCGACGTCCATCTGGACGTTGTCGCCGGGCATCACCATCTCGACGCCTTCCGGCAGCTTGATCGTGCCGGTCACGTCGGTCGTGCGGAAATAGAACTGCGGCCGGTAGTTGGCGAAGAACGGCGTGTGGCGCCCGCCCTCTTCTTTGGAGAGGACGTAGACCTCGGCCTTGAACTTCTTGTGCGGCTTGATCGAGCCCGGCTTCGCGAGGACCTGGCCGCGCTCGATGTCGTTGCGCTCCACGCCGCGGAGCAGCACGCCGACGTTGTCGCCGGCGATCCCCGCGTCGAGCAGCTTGCGGAACATCTCGATCCCGGTCACGACGACCTTGCGGGTCTCTTCCTGCAGCCCGACGATCTCGACTTCCTCACCGACCTTGACCTGACCGCGCTCGACGCGGCCGGTGCCGACCGTGCCGCGGCCGGTGATCGTGAAGACGTCTTCGACCGGCATCAGGAACGGCTTGTCGACGGGGCGCTCCGGCGTCGGGATGTACTCGTCGACCGCGTCCATGAGCTTGAAGATCGCATCGGCATCCGCGTCGCCGCGCTTGCCCGAGCTGTTGAGCGCCTTCGTCGCCGAACCACGCACGACCGGGACTTCGTCGCCGGGGTACTCGTAGTTCGAGAGCAGCTCGCGGACTTCCATCTCGACCAGCTCCAGGAGCTCCTCGTCGTCGACCAGGTCGACTTTGTTCAGGAACACCACGATCTTCTGGACGCCGACCTGGCGCATGAGCAGCACGTGCTCGCGCGTCTGGGGCATCGGGCCGTCGGTCGCCGCGACGACCAGGATCGCCCCGTCCATCTGCGCCGCGCCGGTGATCATGTTCTTGATGTAGTCCGCGTGACCAGGGCAGTCGACGTGCGCGTAGTGACGCTTCGTCGTCTCGTACTCCTGGTGCGAGATGGCGATCGTAATGCCGCGCTCCTTCTCCTCGGGCGCGTTGTCGATGTCGTCGACGCTGCGCTTCTGGATGCTGGAGTTCTCGGTCGCGAGGCAGTTGATGATCGCAGCCGTAAGCGTCGTCTTACCGTGGTCGACGTGACCGGTCGTCCCGAT
>DASWSC010000085.1:0-7590 GCA_036402855.1 Candidatus Elarobacter sp.
CGGCACGCTGCCCATGCCGCAGGCCAGGACGACCGCGTCGTACTCGGCCAGGACCGCCTCGGCGGCGAGCGTCTCGCCGACCGTCACGCCGCAGCGGATCTCGACGCCCAGCGCGCGGACCTGCTCGGCTTCCCACAGCGCGATCTCGGCCGGGAGCCGGAACGGGACGATCCCGTAGGTGTCGAGCCCGCCCGGTTCGGGATCGCGCTCGAAGATGGTGACGGCGTGCCCCAGGCGCGCCAGATCGCGCGCCGCCGCGAGCCCGGCCGGTCCCGCGCCGATCACCGCCACCCGCTTCCCGCTCGGCGGTCCGGGCTCGAAGAGGCGCACGTTCTCGCGGATCGCCCAGTCGGTCGCGTAGCGCTGCAGGTCGCCGATCCGGATCGGGTTCTCGTCGGCGTTGTAGACGCAGGCACCCTCGCAGAGCTGGCTGGTGGGGCAGACGCGCGCGCAGCTCGCGCCGACGGGGTTGGCGTCCATGATCGTCTGCGCGCTGCCGAGCATGTCGCCGGTGGCGATCCGCCCGATGAAGCGCGGCACGTCGATCGAGGTCGGACACGCCCGGATGCAGGGGGCGTCGTAGCAGTTCAGGCAGCGGTTCGCCTCGATCTGCACGTCCATGCGGGAGAGCCGCTTCGCGATCGGCGCTCCCAAGCTGACTGACGGAAAAGCCAAGTCCCCTCCAAAGCGCGGAGACGATCGTTGGACCGTCATTCACGGTGGGTGGTAGGCGCTCCCCGTGCGCGGCGCGTACCGTGGCGGGATGCGAGCCGTCCGCCTTCACGAGATCGACCGCGAGCGCGGTCCCCAGCTCTTCCGCGTCGAGCAGGTCGACGAACCGAGCCCCGGGCCGGGCGAGACGCTGGTCGCGGTCAAGCGAGCCGCGTTCAACCGTCGCGACGTCTTCATCAGCCAGGGGCTCTATCCGGGGATCCAGCTCCCGTGCATCCCGGGATCCGACGGCCTCGGGACCGTCGCCGCGCACGGCGAGGGCGTCACGGGCCCCGCCGTGGGGACCCGGGTGGTGATCAACCCGACGCTCGGGTGGGGCACCGACCAGCGCGTATGGCAGCGCAGCGCGCAGGTGCTCGGGATGCCGCACCAGGGGACCTTCGCCGAATACGTCGCCGTGCCGGCGGAGAACGTCGTGCCGGCGCCGGCGTCGCTGAGCGACGACGAGGCCGCGGCGATCCCGCTGGCCGGCGTGACCGCGTATCGTGCGCTCGTCTCGCGCGGCCGCTGCACGAAGGACGACGTCGTGCTGGTCCCGGGCGTCGGAAGCGGCGTGCAAACGTTCGTCCTCCTCTTCGCGAAGAAGCTCGGCGCGAAGGTCATCGTGACGTCGTCGAGCGACGAGAAGCTCGAGCGGGCGAACGCGATGGGCGCCGACGTCGCGATCAACTACAAGACGGCCGAGAAGTGGGAGAAGGAAGCGGGCGCCGTCGACGGCGGTCCGAGCCTGGTGGTCGATTCCGCCGGCGGCGAGACGCTGAGCAAGGCGGTGAACATCACGCGCTACGGCGGCCGCGTCGTGATCTACGGCGGAACGACCGGCGACGCGAAGATCCGGCCGTATTCGGTCTTCTGGCGGCAGCTCGACATCATGGGCTCGTCGATGGGCTCCCCGCGCGACTTCGCCGAGATGCTGGCGATGTTCGACGGCTCGATCAAACCCGCGGTGGACAAGGTCTACGCGATGGACGAAGTCGTCGCGGCCGCCGAGTCGGTCGACAAAGGCGCGCAGTTCGGAAAAGTTCTGCTCGCCGTCGCCTAGCCCCAGGCGCGGATGTATCGTAAGAACGGTTCGGCGGTGCCGTAGCCGAGCTCGGCGCGAATCACCTCGGCGCTCGCCCCCTCACCGAGCTTCGAGAGATCCGGATCGAGCAACGCCGCTTCGCGCTGCGTCGGCGCGCGCTCGATACGCTCGCTCCGCACCCGCCCTTCGGCTTCGAGGGCGTTCAGGTACGCGAGCACCTGCCGTGCCGCGGCGGGCCACAGCCGCGGGTCGGTGTCGGCGTAGATTCGCTCGACCAGCGCGGGGACCGTCTCGGCACCGTCGTGCAACGCCTCGACCACTTGCCGCTCGCGCGCCTCTCGGTGCGCGATGTACTCGTCGAGCTTCGCCCGGACGTCGCGCACCTCGGGGCCGTGGCCGCCGTAGATCGCGCGCGCGTCGCCGTACCCGTCGCGCAGACGGTGCAGCGTGCGCTGATAGGTCCGCATCTCGCCGCCGGGCGGTGCGACGACGACGGTTCCCGTGCCGAGCACGACGTCGCCGGCGAACAGCGCCCGCTCGTCCTCGAGGACGAAGACCAGGTGATCGCGCGCGTGGCCGGGCGCGTGCAGCGCGGTGATCTCCGCGTCGCCGAACGTCAATCGCTCCAGATCGCCGAGGGTGCGATCGTGCGCAAACCGCGCCTCGGGATGCGCGAGGACAGGCGCGCCCGTCGCCGCCGCGAGCGGCGCCGCCCCCGGCGCGTGATCCGGATGACCGTGCGTCACGAGGATCGCTTCGTACGACGCACCGGCATCGCGTGCGGCGGCCAGGAAGGCGTCGCGCTGGCGGTCGTCGAGCGGCCCGGGGTCGATCGCAACCAGCGACCGCGGCCCCGTCCGCACCACGTAGCCGTTCGTACCGTCGAGCGTCATCGGCGACGGGTTCGGCGCTCGCAAGCGCGTGACGCGCGGGCTCAGCGCGACGGGCGGCGCGGTCACCATGCGTTCTCCAGCTCCGGGACGAGGATGAAGCTGGGACCCGGCTGCACGTCCGGGGAGACCGTGACGATCGCTTTGTCGCGCGCGAATGCCATCAGCTCATCGACCGTCTCGTACGGCGCGATCCGCTCCAAGTGCTTGATCGTCGGGAAGATCAGCGCGATCTCGCCGCGCTCGTTCGCCGCCAGCGCTTCGCGCGGCGTCATCCACCGGCCGTCGAGAACCTCCGTCGCGTCGGCTTCGGCGACTTGGTTCTGTGGTGCGCGCGCGACGAAGAAGCGGGTGTCGAAACGGCGCGTCGCGATCTCGGCCTTCGGCGTGATCCAGCGCGAGAAGTACCGCATCAGCGAGGCGTCGATCGAGGCGTCGAGGCGCTCGAGCACCTCGCCGAACGTGATCTCCCCGGCGTGCATGGCATGGCGCAGCGCGACGAGCTCGCCGACGTGGACGATGCGGTCGGCGAACAGCAGCCCCACCTCTTCGAACGTCTCGCGCGCCGCCGTCATCGCGTACGCCGGGTCGACGTCGCCCGCCGACCCATGCATGCGCCGTGCCGCTGCGTCGCGGTCGGCCTCGTCCACCCGCCCGCCCGGAAAGACGAAGCGGTCGGGGAGGAACACGGCGCCGGCGTTGCGCCGGACCATGAACACCTGCAGGCCCTCGCTCCTATCCCGCCCCACCATGACGGTCGAGGCATCGGAAATCTGTTCGGTTCCGACAGTCACCGGAACCCCGCTCGCGCCAGGCCGCGTTCCCGTGGTGCCATGCGTCCCTCATTGATCGCCACGTCGGCTCTGCTTCTCGCTCTCGGCGCCACGACACTCGCGGGCGCCCAGTCGGCCCCCGCTGCGACCCCGGCTCCGATCGCCGTGCCGACGCTGCCCCCCAGCACGCCGAACTCGGCCGTGCTCCAGACGATCCTGAACGTCGGGCAGCAAATTCTGCAGCGGCAGGCGGTCAACGCCCGCAACAACGTGCGCGGTCAGGTCTCGTACTTCAAGCGCTTCGACATGCAAGTCCAGTGCGGAGCCAACTGCTACCGTGCCGTGAAGCTGCACCAGGGGACGGTGATCAACCCGCGCGGCGCGACGCCCGGCACGGGGACCTACGTCGACGTCAACGGCCGGACCAATTCCGACGGGTCGCTCGAAGCCGACACGATCACGATCCAGCAGTGACCCGCGCCGCGGCGCGGAATGACGTTCCATGCGCTGCGCGATCGGTGCCGACGATGTCGGTCCGCTGACCGACGCGCTGCTCGACGAGCTCGAGCGGCGCGGGGTCGCGGTCGAGCGCCTCGGCGCGCTCGCACGCGACGGTGACGAGTGGGCTTCGATCGGGCGTGCGGTCGGCGAGCGGGTCGCGAGCGGTCGCGCGGATTTCGGGATCGTCTGCTGTTGGACCGGGACCGGCATCTCGATCGCCGCGAACAAGGTTCGCGGCGTCCGCGCGGCACTGTGCGCCGATGCGGTGACCGCTGAAGGCGCGCGCCGCTGGAACGACGCGAACGTGCTCGCGCTCAGCTTGCGCGCCACCAGCCCGGCCGTCGGCCGGGAGACGCTGGCGGCCTTTCTTTCCGCTCCGGCGAGTACCGACGAAGCCGACCGGCGTTCGGTCGCGGCACTCGAATAGGAGAGAACACGAAAGGGCCACGCCGATCGGCGTGGCCCGTCTCTTTGTTCGTCGGTTGTCGCAACAGCCAATCGGCCGCTACGACGCTGATTCCTTCGGTGGATCCTCGGTCATCGAGATGATGCCGCCCTCCTGCCTTCGGACGCTGGTTTGCGCTTGTGAGAATCGGTTCGTCGTTGCGTCACCGCCGGCGCGCAGTCAGCCGGTCGGTGCCGATGACCCGGGTGGATCTTGCGACGTCAAGCCGCCCTCCCGTATGTCGTAGCGAGTACCTCGAGGTGTTGGTATGGTACTGCGCGGCCGGAGGAGGGTCAACCCCTGATTTCAGGGTTTTCCACCGAGGCCCGCCAACATGGCCGTTCGGTGACCCCAGGACTTGGCCGCATGCTACGCCGCGTGGAGGCGGTCGGCATCTTACTCGCTTCGTTCGCGCTCGCAGCGGTCGTCGTCTCACACCGTCCTTGGGTCGAGCAAGTGCTCGCGCAGCTCGGATGGTTCGCGATGCCGCTCGCCGCGCTCGTCTTCGCCATCGTCGCCTCGGCGCCGTTCTCGGTGACCGATGCGCTCGCCGTGATGAACGGCGTGCTGTTCGGTCCGTTCTGGGGCTCCGTCGTGAACGCGGTCGGACTCGTCCTCGCCGCGATCATCGGCTACGTGGTCGCGCTGCGCACCTCGGACGCCTTCGACGTGAAGAAGAACGTCGAGCGCCTCCCCGGATGGGCGCGCCGGTTCAAGATCGGCTCGCCGATGTTCCTCATCTGCGTGCGCATCATCCCCGGGCTCGGCGGAACGATCGCGACGCAGACCGCCGCGGCTCTTCGCGTCCCGATCTTCCGGCAGGTCTACACCATGTGCGCGATCGCGATCCCGATCTGCACCGTGCTGGCGATTTTCGGGAACGCGTTCTCCGACTACCTCGACGCGAAGTACGCGGCCGCACAAGCATCCTTGGAGCAGCATCACATCCATCTTCCGCACCGCCGTCACCATCCGCGCGGCCTCCCTCGCCCGCCGGCGACCGAGGTTCCCAGCGCCCCATGAATTCCGCATCCTTGCCGGTGACGCTGGTCGACACGCCCGAGAAGCTGGTCGCGCTGTGCGCGCGCATCGGCGCCGCCGGCCGCGTCGGACTCGATACCGAGTTCCACACCGAGAAGTCGTACACGCCGCACCTCATGGTGGTGCAGCTCCTCTTCGACGACGGCGTCGCGCTGGTCGACCCGCTCGCGCTGCGCGATCTTCGGCCGCTGGTCGAGGCGCTGGCCGGGGCGCGCGTCGTCGGACACGCGCTCAGCTCCGACCTCCGCATCCTGGCCGACGCGTTCGAGACGCTCCCGCGCGAGGTGTTCGACACGCAGGTCGCCGCCGCGTTCGTCGGTTACGGCATTTCGATCTCGCTGCTCGATCTCGTGCGCGATCTCTGCGGGGTGACGCTGCGCAAATCACAGACCGTCAGCGACTGGAGCACGCGACCGTTCACGCCGAAGCAGGTGGAGTACCTGGTCGATGACGTGCGTTACCTGTTCGATCTCGAAGACCGCCTGCGCGAGAAGCTGAGCGCGCGCGGACGCGAGCGGTGGGCGGAGGAGGAGATGCCCTCGCTGGTCGACCCGCGCACGTACCGGAACGACCCGCGGCGGCTGTACCTGCGCGTCTCGGGGAACGCCCGCATGAACCGGCGCGAGCTCGGGATCCTCAACGAGCTCGCGCAGCTCCGCGACCGGTACGCGCGCGAGCGCAACATCCCGCTGAAATACGTGCTGCCCGACGACGTGATGAGCGGTCTCGTCCAGCTCCGGCCGCGCGGCGTCGAGGAGCTCTCGCAGCTGCGGCGGATCGACGCCGGGACGCGGCGCAACCTGGGCGAGCGAATCGTCGAAGCGGTGCGGCGCGGCGAGGCGATCCCCGACGACGAGCTGCCGCCGCGCGCGCCGAAACCGCTCGGCCCGCAGCGCGAGGCGCTGGTCTCGACGATGGCGGTCCTGGTGAGCGCGCTCGCCGCCGAGCACGACGTGCCGACGACGCTGCTGCTGCCGCGCGCGGCGCTCGAGCGCATCGCGCGCGAGGCGCCCCAGACCGGCGAGGAGCTCGGCGACGCGGTCAACCTCACGTCGTGGCGCCGAGGGCTCGTGGTCGAGCCGCTCTGGGAGCTGCTGACCGGGGAGTCGGTCCTGCGGGTGCGCGGCTACCGGGACGCGGAGCCGCGCACGACCTTCGAGCGGATCGAGCCCGAGCCCGTCAGCGAGGCGGCCGGCTAGGCGCCGGCGGCGTCGGGAGCGGCACCGCCGGGCGCGTCTGCCCCGGCGGCGCGGTCGCGGGAGCTCCGCCGGCGGGGGTCGCTCCGGCCGCCGGCGAGGCCGCGGGGCGCGCCGTCGGCTTCGCGCTGAGCGTCTTCTCGACGATCTGGTTGTACTGCCGCTGCGTGAGGCAGTCGGTCGCCGCGCGTGTGCCGCGGATCCCGGGCCAGTTCGCACACTGCGTCAGCAGCATGTTCGCCCGGGTGAGATCGCGCTGCCAGTTCCCGACCTTCAGCTCGTGCTCCGACGCGGCGCGCATCGAGAGCAGATACGCTTCGTTGACGAGCTTCATCTGCGCGTCGTTGCAGCGCTGGTTCGCCGAGAGCCCCGCGACCGCGGAGTCGTACGCCGCCTGGCGCGAGATCGAGTCGTTGGCGGCGGTCTTCTCGTACGCGAGCGCCTGACCGCACGAAGCGTTCGGCTGGGCTTGGGCGGCACCGGGCGACGGGACGGCGGCGACGGAGGCCGCGGTCATGAGCGCGACTGCAAAGGCCGCGAGGTGTCGGACTCTCACCATCGCTTGGTTCCCACCGGAGGCCGCAACCTCTTCCCCCCGCGGAAAACCTATCCGGGCAGACAGTCCTTTCCGGCCTAGCGCGGTGAGGCTATCGGCCCCGTTCGAGGAGCCGGAAGAAGCGGCCGACCCGTGCCGCCTCGTACGAGGGGTCGGCTTCGAGCTCGCGCGCGGTCCAGTTGCGGATCGCTTCCAGGTCGACTTCGGCGGCCCGCGCGCGCACGACCGCCAGCGCGACGTCGAGCGCCGTGCGGTCGCCCCACGCCCAGTAGTGCAGAAACCGGTCGCGCACGACGTCGGTCGCGGTGAAGACGTGCAGCAGCGCATCGCCGCGGCGGTCGGTGCGCCACGCCGTGACGTACTCGCGCCCGATCGCGAGCGGTCCGATCGGGAAGGCGAGGCTGTACGGCAGGCTCGCGTGGCGGTAGTGGC
>DASWSC010000086.1:0-3546 GCA_036402855.1 Candidatus Elarobacter sp.
GTCCGGCCCGCGCCGGTGATCCCGCTCTTCGCGTCGATCACCACGTGCGCGATGCGGTCCGCGAGCGGTGCGAGCGGGACGAGGGCGAGCAGCGACGCGGTGACGTAGCAGCCGGGATTCGCGACCAGCCGCGCGCCGGCGATGCGGTCGCGGTACCGTTCGGGGAAGCCGTACACCGCCTCGCCGGCGTTCGCGCGCAGCCGAAACGCGTCGGAGAGATCGATGACGCGGGCGCCTTTGGCGAGGAACGCCGGTGTGCTCTCGCGCGCGAGCTCGTGCCCGCCGGCGAGAAAGACGACGTCGTCTTCGCGTACCCGCGCGAGCGCCGTCCCGCTCTCCTCGAGCGCGACGTGGACGTGCGGCAGCC
Source organism: Candidatus Elarobacter sp. (assembly GCA_036402855.1). Classification (GTDB taxonomy): domain Bacteria; phylum Vulcanimicrobiota; class Vulcanimicrobiia; order Vulcanimicrobiales; family Vulcanimicrobiaceae; genus Vulcanimicrobium. Next base: position 368 of record DASWSC010000086.1, read on the forward strand.
ACGGAAAGACGTCGGCGACCGGGACGCCGGGCTGCGAACGGCTCTCCAGCACGCCGAGCGCGACGCCCGGGTGGCGGTCGATCAGCTTGATGAGCTCGGCCGCGGCATAGCCGCTCGCGCCGACGACGTGCGCGGTGATCATCCTAGGGACTCCGATACCCGCGCGATCGCCTCGCGCGTTGCGGCGATCGACGTCGCGACCGCATCGGGATGGGTCGACCCGGCGGTTCGCTTGGCGAGCACCGAGCCGAGCGGATCGACCGGGGCATCGGGGATGCCGAGTGCCGCGAGGTCGCCCGCATCGAGCGGACGGCCTTGCTCCTCGGCAAGGAGCACCCGCGTCCCGACGGCGCGGTGCGCCTCGCGCGCCGTTGCGCCGCCGGCGATCAGCGCGTCGGCGAGGTCGGTCGCGACCGTGTAGCCGTCGCCCGCGCGCGCCGTCGTCGCCGCGTCGATGAAATGGACGTGCGCGAACGCCCGCCGGAACGCGTCGAGCGCGGTCAGCGCGGCTTCGGTCCCTTGGATCACCTGCGCTTTGGTCTCCTGAAGGTCGCGATGGTACGAGAGCGCGAGCCCGTTCGCCGACGCCAGCGCGCCGGCGTAGGCGCCGATCGCACGCGCGCCCGCGCCGCGGACCAGCTCGAAGGGATCGGGATTCCGCTTCTGCGGCATGAGACTCGAACCGGTCGACGCCGCGTCGTCGAGCCGCACGTAGCCGAACGCCGGCGTCGCCCAGATCACGAGCTCCTCGCTCGGCCGCGAGGCCGCCACCACGGCGCGCGCCGAGGCGTGCAGAAGATCGAGCGCGACGTCGCGGTCGCCGACCGCGTCGAGGGCGTTGCGCGAAGGCCGTTCGAAGCCGAGCTCGCGCGCCGCCGCCGTGCGATCGAGCGGGAGCGACGACCCCGCGAGCGCGGCGCTGCCGAGCGGGCAGAACCGCGCCGCGTCGGAGGCGACGCGCGCGAATCGTTCCGCCGCGCGCACGAACGCTTGCGCCGCGGCGTCGAGCCAAAACCCGAGAAGGACGGGCTGCGCCGGCTGCCAGTGCGTCGTCGCCGCGAGGAGCGTCCGGCGCTCGAGCGCCGTCTGGGCGCGATCTTCGATCAGCGCCGCAGTGTCGAGCGCGAGCCGCACGCCGCATTCGGCACGGTCCCGCGCGTACAGCAGCAGCGTCGTCGCGACCTGGTCGTTCCGCGAGCGCCCGGCGTGCAGCCGTTCGCCGGCGGTACCCGCATACTCACGCACCCGCGCATCGATCGCCCCGTGCACGTCCTCGAACGACCCGCCGAGCGCCGCCCATGCGGTGAACTCGCCGTCGGCGACTTCGCCGGCGACCCGCTCCAACGCCGCGCGGAGCGCCGCCGCGTCCTCCGCCGCGATCACCGTCCCGAGCGCCGTGACGTGCGCCAGCGAGCAGCGCACGTCGAACGGTGCAAGGACCAGATCGTCGCTCAAGCTCGAGCCGAACTCGAGCAGCTCGGGATCGGGCGCCGACGCAAACCGCCCGCCCCACTGCAAGCCGCTCACGTGACGTTCATCGCGCCGGCCGAGCTTGCCGCTCGCCGTGCCGCCGGGGTTTGCTCATCGGCGGCCCGTGCCGCCCATCGCTCGATCATCGCTCTCGTCTCCGGGAAAAAAGAAAAGACGCGCCGTTTCCGGCGCGCCCGTCGTTCCGCTCCGCGTGTTTCGTCTACCGCAAGGCGACGAAACCCGGTACGAATCGTACGGGCGCGTCGGTAGGCGGTCGGCGCAGCGTGATCGCGGTGATGCTCATGAGTCCATACACATACATCGCCCAGCGCGGCGCCGTCAAGCGTTTCATGCCAATTCCGGCACGGCCCGCTGCGCCGCCTCGGCCGCTTTCGCCGCCCCGGCTGCCACCGGCAGCCCATGAATCTGGATGAACCCGCCCGCCGCGTCGTGCCGGAAGGTGTCGCCGGCGCCGTACGTCGCCAGCGACTCGTCGTACAGCGCGAACGGCGACCGCGCCCCGGTCACCACCGCCCGCCCGCGGACGAGCTTGACCCGCACCTCGCCGCTCAGCCGCTCCGCGATCTTCGCATTGAACGCATCGAGGGCGCCGCGCAGCGGCGACGACCAGAGCGCGTCGTAGATGAGCTCCGCGTACTTCTGATCGAGCGAAGCCTTGAGCCGAAGCTCGTCACGCGTCAGAACGAGCCGCTCGAGCGCCTTGTGCGCCTCGATGAGGGTCACGCTGCCCGGGCACTCGTAGACCTCCCGCGACTTCAGCCCGACGACACGGTCCTCGATCAGATCGATCCGCCCGACGCCGTTCTTCCCCGCGAGCTTGTTCAGCTCGAACACCATCTCGGCACCCGAACGCCCGTCGATCGCCGGCACGCCGTGGCGAAACGCGATGACGACCTCGTCACCGCCCGCCGGCGCGCTCTCCGGCGCGACGCTCCACGCGTACGCATCCTCGGGCGGCGCGTTCCAAGGATTCTCGAGCACGCCCGCCTCGATCGAGCGCCCCCACAAGTTCGCATCGACCGAATACGGCTTCGCCGCCGTGTGCGAGACCGGCACCCCGTGCGACTCCGCGTACGCGATCGCGTCCGGCCGCGAGAGCGGCTTATCGCGCAGCGGCGCGAGCGTCTTCAGATGCGGAGCCTTCGCCCGCACGCCGACCTCGATCCGAACCTGATCGTTCCCCTTCCCGGTACACCCATGCGCGACCGCATCGGCCCCATACTCGAGCGCCGTTTCCACCAGCAGATCCGCGATCAGCGGCCGAGACAGCGCCGCGCTCAGCGGATACACCCCCTCGTACAGCGCGTTGGCCGCGAGCGCTTTCAGCGCGTACTCCTCGATGAACCGCTCGCGCGCATCGATCAGCACCGCATCGAGCGCGCCCAACATCAGCGCCTTCCGCCGAACCGCCTCCAGCGCATCCTGCGACCCCTCACCCGCCACCATATCCGACTCGCCCAAATTGAGCGTCATCGCCACAACCTGATGCCCCAAATCGACAAACTGCTTGAGAAGCACCGACGTATCGAGCCCCCCCGAATAAGCCAAAACAATCTTCACGCGAAAACCCTGCTATACCCCAAAGAAAATGATGCATGACGTGGTGCGCCCACATGGTGGTGCGGCGGGCACTGGAGGAGGACCCTGAGCCTGTCGAAGGGCCGGAGGGCGAGAGCGACGACGATGTA
>DASWSC010000087.1:0-4947 GCA_036402855.1 Candidatus Elarobacter sp.
ATGGTCACGACGTACGGCAGCGCACGGCTGGACAAAATGACCGTTTGGGCCGATCAAACGGAGTGAATGGGTAAGACGATGAGCCCTTCAGCGACGGGTGATGTTGCCGATCCCTTCGCCGCCTCGGCCGCCGAGAGCCGCGTCGTTCGCGCCGCGTACGTGCTGCGGCAGACGTTCCGCTACGAGTACCCCGGCCCGATCCAGGACCTGCGGCACCGGCTGATCGTCGCCCCGCCGACGGTCTACGGCGATCAGGTGCGCGTCTCGCACCGGCTCCGGGTGAGCCCGGGGCTGCGCGTGATGTGGCATCGCGACGCGTTCGGCAACCGCGTCGCGACGATCGAAGCGGCGCGCGTCGAGGGAGCGATCGAGCTCGACTACGAGGCCCGGATTCGGCGCAGCGAGGGACCGCCGCCGCTGCTCGAGGCGCGCTGGTACGACGACGCGCGCTTCTGGAACCCCTCGCCCTTGACGAAGCCGAGCCTCGCCCTGCGCGAAGCGGCCGAGACGCTGGTGGCGAACGACGACGGCACCGGCCGGCTCGCCGCGCGGATCAACAGCTTCGTCGCCCAGCACATGCGGTACGTCCCCGGCGCCACCTCGGTCGAGACCACGGCCGGGCAGGCGTTCGCGCAGGGAACCGGCGTCTGCCAAGACTACGCGCACGTCATGCTCGCGCTGTGCCGGCTCTGCGGAATCCCCGCGCGCTACGTCTCCGGCCATCTGCTCGGCGAAGGCGGCACGCACGCATGGCTCGAGGTGATCGAGCCCGCGCCCGGCACCGGAACCGCGCGCGTCGCAGGCTACGACCCGACCCACGACCGCCGCACCACGATGAGCTACGTCTTCGTCGCCGCCGGCCGCGACTACACCGACGTCGCTCCGACCTCCGGCGAGTTCACCGCCCCGTACATCGGCACGTTCACCACCAGCCGCCGCGTCGACGTCGTCGACGTGGAGTACGCCGCGTAAACCCACCGCCGGCCGTCCCGAGCCGGGACCAGCGTCATCGTGCGCCACCGCAATGTCATCGTGCGCACCGCAATGTCAGCGTGCGCACCGCAATGTCATCCTGAGCTTGTCGAAGGATGCGCCACGGGCACCATCACGGCGCAGGCTCATGCTTCGACAGGCTCAGCATGACATTGCGGGCGCGCCGCCGCGGCGTGGGGCGCGGCTCAGCTGCCGCTGACTTTGGCCTCGCGCTTGGTGACGCGCCAGACGTTGCGGACGTCTTTGATCGCGTTGAGCTTGCGCAGCAGCTTCTGCAGGTGGTCGAGATCGGTAATCTGCGCGGTGAGCGAGATGAGCGCGCTCTTGTCGCGCTTCGCGCGCGCGTTGACCGAGTTGATCTGCGTCTTCAGCTCGGCGGCGACGCCGAGGACGTCTTGCAGCAGGCCGTTGCGGTCGTTCGCCTCGATCTCGATGTCGACAGAATGCGTCAGCGCCGACTTGTCGAGCCACTCGGCTTCGAGGATGCGCTCCGGCGCCTCGTTCATGTACGCGGTGTTCGGACAGTCGCCGCGATGGACGCTCACGCCGCGGCCGATCGTGACGAACCCCATGATCGGATCGCCAGGAACCGGGCTGCAGCATTTCGAGAGTCGCACGAGGACGTCGTCGACCCCGGCGATGCGGATCCCGCTCGCATTGCGCGCGATGCGGCGCGCCGGAGCCGGCCGCGGCAGCGGGATCGCGACGACGTTGTCGGTCTTCGACTCCTCGCGCAGCCGCTGCACGACGTTGCCCGCCGTCGCGTCGCCGAACCCGACCGCCGCGAAGAGATCGGTCGGCGTCCGGTAGTTCAGCTTGTGCGCGACCTTCTCGATGGCGTCGCCGCGGGCGAGGTCGGGCCGCAGCCCGCCGCGCGCGAGCTCGGCCTCGACCAGCTCCTGGCCGCGGAGCGTGTTCTCTTCCTTTTGGTCCTTGCGGAACCACTGCTTGATCTTGTGCTTCGCGCCGCTCGTCTTGACGACCGAGAGCCAGTCGAGGGACGGCTTCGACGACTTGTTCGTCAGGATCTCGACGATGTCGCCGTTCTTGATCTGCGACTCCAGCGGGACGATCTTGCCGTTCACCTTCGCGCCGACGCAGTGATGTCCGACGTCGGTGTGCACCTGGTACGCGAAATCGAGCGGCGTCGCGTTCGCGGGCATCGAGAAGACGTCGCCCTTCGGCGAGAACACGAAGACCTGCGAGTCGAACAGGTCGATCTTCAGGTTCTCCATGAACATGCGCGAGTCGCGCATGTCGTTCTGCCACTCGAGGAGCGAGCGCAGCCAGGTCAGCTTCTGCTCGAAGTCGTCCTTCTTGCCGCCTTCCTTGTACCGCCAGTGCGCCGCGATCCCGTACTCGCTGGTGCGGTGCATCTCCCAGGTGCGGATCTGCACTTCCAGCGGGTCGCCGCCGGGGCCGACGACCGTCGTGTGGAGCGACTGGTACATGTTCGGCTTGGGCATCGCGATGTAGTCCTTGAACCGCCCCGGCAGCGGTTTCCACATCGCGTGGACGAGCCCCAGCGCGCCGTAACAGTCCTTCACCGAGTCGACGATGATGCGGACGGCGGTCAGGTCGTAGATGGTCGCGAAGTCGCGGCCCTTCTGCATCTTGGTGTGGATCGAGTAGAAGTGCTTGGGACGGCCGGTGACGTCGCCCTTCAGCCCCATCTTCTCGAACTCGGTCTTCAGCTCGCCGATGACGCGCGAGACCGCTTCCTCGCGCTCGTTGCGCTTCTTCGCGACCCGCTCCGCGATGTCGCGGTACGAGTCGGGATCGAGGTAGCGCAGCGAAAGGTCCTCGAGGTCCCACTTCACGCGCCAGATTCCGAGGCGGTGCGCGATCGGCGCGTAGATCTCGATCGTCTCGCTCGCGATCGCTTGCTGCTTCGCCGGCGGCAGCGCCGAAAGCGTCCGCATGTTGTGCAGGCGGTCGGCGAGCTTGATGATGATGACCCGGATGTCCTTGGCCATCGCCAGGAGCATCTTGCGCAGGTTCTCGACCTGCGCGTCTTCCTTCGACTGGTACGGGATGCGCGTCAGCTTGGTGACGCCGTCGACCAGCGTCGCGATCTCGGCGCCGAACTCTTCGGCGACCTGCTCGTTCGTGAGCAGCGTGTCCTCGACCACGTCGTGCAGGAGCGCGGCCGCGATGGTGGCGCGGTCCATCTCGAGGTCGGCCAGGATGTCGGCGACGGCGAGCGGGTGGGCGACGTACGGCTCGCCGGAAGCGCGGCGCTGACCCTCGTGCGCGTGGTCGGCGACCTCGAAGACGCGTTCCAGCCACGCCCCGTCCAGCGACGGGTCGTACTGCTGGACCTTCGAAACGAGATCGGCGATCGTCATCAGGATTGAAGCCTTATCCTACCGGAGACACCCGCCCGGATGCAAAGGCTTCAGCGAGATCGGCCGAAAGGACCGCCCCGGCCGGGGGCTAGTAGCGGATGAAGCTGGTGAGCTGGGCGCCGTTGAGGGCGGCGCGGCCGTTGAGGGCTTCGAGCTCGATCAGGACGGCGATCCCGACGACGTCGGCGCCGAGCTTCTCGAGGAGCCGGAGCGTCGCGGCGATCGTTCCGCCGGTCGCGAGGAGGTCGTCGACGACCAGGACCCGGTGTCCGTTCCCGACCGCGTCGGCGTGGATCTCGAGGGTGTTGGTCCCGTACTCGAGCGCGTACTCCTCGGAGAACTTCTCGCCCGGCAGCTTGCCCGGCTTCCGGACCGGGACGAAGCCGGCCCCGAGGGCGTAGGCGACCGGGGCACCGAGCATGTAGCCGCGCGCCTCGATCCCCACGACGGCCTCGACGCGCGCGCCGCGGAAGCGGTCGACGAAGAGGTCGATCGTCTGCTTGAAGCCGTCCTTGTCAGCCAGCAGCGGGGTGATGTCGCGGAACAGGATGCCTGGGATCGGGAAGTCGGGGATCGCTCGGATGAGCGATTCGATCGGCTCGGTCACGGCTCGCCCGCTTCGCGCTCGACAGGTCGGGGCCTGCGACGAGCGTCACCATCGCGGCGGAACCGGCGCGGCGGCGCGGCGCGTTCCTTACGTGGATTTCTTGCTCGATCCGGGCACAAACGGAGACGCTATGAACGCAAAGTTGCTCACGGCGGGCGCGCTCGCCGCGACGATGACCTTCGGAGCCACGGCACCGGCGCTCGCGGACGGCGCGGCCAGCACGCGCAACATCCTCATCGGCGGCGCCGCGGCCGCGGTGCTGATCACGAACTACAACCACAAAGTTCGTCAGAAGCGCGAAGAGCAGCGCGAGCAGTCGCGACGGCAGTCGTCGTACCGCTCGTACTTCTATCACCGCTACGGCTACTACCCGACCGACGCGCAGTACCGCAACTGGTACTACCGCACGTACGGCGTCTATCCGTCGTAAGGCGGCGCCGGCGGGAGAGACGACACTGGAGCCACCCCGCCCGGGGTGGCTTTTTCGTCCCGCCGAACCACGCTGATGGTGTTCGACTTCAACCGCTACCGCAATCGCATGATCGTTGCGATCGCGCTCGCCGTCGCGGCGCACGAGATCCTGATCGGGCTCGTGCACGGTCCCGCACGCCCGAGCGACAGCGAGGCGGAAGCGCGGACGACGCGCATCTCGATCGAAACGCCCGCGCCGACGCCGACGCCGCGCCCCACGCCGAAGCCGACGCCCACGCCACGCGCGACACCGCCTCCGACGCCGCCGCCGCGCGTCACGCCGCCGCCGCATAGCACGCCCGCGCCGGTGCAGCAGGTCGCGGGCCGCCACAAGGGGACGCCCGCGCGGAAGCACGGCGGCGGCGCGCGCAAGCTGATCGCGAAAGCGCCGAGCGGGACGTACGCCAACCCGAAAGCCGCCGGTTCCGGCACCGGGACGTCGACCGGACAAGGCGAGGGCAACGAGCCCGGCGCCGGCGGCGCGGCCGGGAACGGGAACGGCAACGCCGGTAACGGAAACGGCGCCGT
>DASWSC010000088.1:0-12250 GCA_036402855.1 Candidatus Elarobacter sp.
GTACGGCCCGAACACCTGCCTCTCGGGGTACGTCTGGCGCGTCGCGTACAGCGGCGACGTCGTCTGCGTCACGCCGGCCGAGCGCAGCGTCGCCGCGACGCAGAACGGCCTCGGCCCGAGCCGCCGCGCGCACTGAAGCAGCGCGCGCAGGCGTGCGCTCAGGTGCGGACGACGCGGAAGACGTGGTCGGAGAGCGGTATCTCCGCCTGCGTGCTCTTGTCGAAGAAGCTGAAGCGCCTGCGCGTCGAGTAGAGATAGGCGACCTCGAGCAGCAGGTAGTCCGGCGTGTCGGCGTGCACGACCGCGCGCAGGTAGCTGCTGCCCTGGCGCTCGGCGTAGCGCGGGATCGTCAGCATCATCAGCGGCGTCTCGCTTCGGTTCGCACGTGCGGCGATCCGAAAGGAGCCGATGAACGAGCTCGACGCGAAGTTCTCCGAGATGGCGGTGGCGGGGAGGCGCGCGCCCGCCGCGAGGAGCTGAATCGGCTCGCCTTGCGCGAGGGCGCGCAGCGCCCGCGCCGACTCGGCCACGGCGAAGACGTCGCTCGTCAGCGCCGCGCGAGCCGAACGCGCCTGCGGCGGCAGGACGCGAATCGCGCCGTCGAGCTCGAGACCGCGGTCGTCGCGGACGACGTTCGGCGCCGCCGCGAGCGCGCGGAGTGCGCGTGCCACGGGACGCGTCCACGAGCCGAGGACGTCGATCGCAAAGGCGCGCGCCGGGTCGGCACCGTTTGCCGCGAAAAGCTCGCGGAGGCGCTCGCGCAGCGCGTCGTCGACGCCGGCGAGGGCGGCCGCCGGGACGGTCGCGGTGACCGGTGCGCCGTGCGCGACCGGGACGCTCGCAGTCATCGCGCGCCCGGCGTCGCGCGCGGCGATCCACGCGCCGAAGAGCTGGTCGGCGATCGCCGTACGTGCCGCGTCGAACTCGGTGCGTAGCCCGATCGCGCGGCGGAACATCTCGCGCACCGTCTCGCGCGAGAGCGCGGCCGTCACGTCGGCGACCCGCGGCTCCGCGTCCGCGGCGGCGACCGTGACGCGCGTGACGTCGTCCCACGCCTCGACGATGATGCGCGTCGCGCCGGCTTCGGCGGGCGCTCCGCCGAGCGCGGCGTCCGCGGTCAGCAGGTCGACGCGCTGCGCCCCGGCGAGCAGCAGCGCTTGGGTGCACTCGGCACGTTCCGCCGCAGTCAGGGTCGCCGGGACGACGGCGACGATCCGCTGCATCGGCTCGCCGGCCTGCGTCTCCGCCGCGGTGATGAGCCGCCGCACGAGGATGGCGAGGACGTCGCGCGGCGACCATTCCGGCGCGTCGTCGGCGGTCTCCGGCGATCCGCAGCGGACGCGGCGGTACACGCCCGCGTGGCCGCCGCGGTCGAGCAGCGCCGCCTGCGTCCCGCACGCGGCGCCGACGTGATCGATCCAGACCGCGGGATCGAGCCCGAAGTCGTCGTCGGCGCGGTCGGCGATCCGCACGAAGGCGCGCTCACCGCCCGCGTGCGCGATCACCGCGCGGAACGGCGCGCCGAGCAGGCTGACGTAGAGATCCGGCACTACGAGCCCGCCTCCGCTGCGCGCGCGGCCGCCGCCGCTTCACGTGCCGCCGCGCGGGCGGCGAGCGCGTCGAGCGCAGCCGACGCTTCGGGCGACCGCAGCCGCGGCGCAACCGCCGGCCGTGCTGCGATTGCCGCCGTGGTCGAAGACGCGGCGGCGGGCGGGGGCGCGATCACCGGCGTCGCGAGCGCGACGTAGCGCGCGCTCACCTCGGCACGCAGATCCTTCGCGGCGACGGCGTTCTTCTCGACCTCGCTCTTGAGGCCGATCGGCAGCGGCGCGAGCCCCGGCCGCGACGCGCGCAGCGGCGACGCGCCGGTCCGGCTCTTGCGATCCGTCTCCTCGATCTCTTGCTTCTGCGCGTCGAGCGCGCGGTCGAGGCGTTCGAGCGCCGTCGCCTTGTGCTCGGTGACGAGCGTCTTCAGCTCGCCGAGCTCCGAGGCGACGAACCGCTCCATCACCGAGACGAGCTTCTCTTCGAGCGCGTCGCGCGCTTCGTGCACCTTCTCGCTGATCTGCGCGCCCTCTTTGCCGCTCTCGGTGATCGCGTTCACCACCAGCCCGACGAAGATGAAGAAGACGCCGATCAGCGCCGCGTTGAAGATGAGGTTCCACGGGACCCCGTGCGCGGCCGCGGCGTTCGCCGCGCCGCCCGGGTGCGACGACGACGTCATCCAGTTCTGGATGTTGCCCCACGCGCCGCTCACGCGGATCCCCGTCATCACCAGGAACGACATCCCCATGACCGCGGTGCGCGCCTCCATGATGCGCCCGATCGGACCCTTGCGCTCGATGTCGACGTGGAACGTCTTGACGTCCTTCTCGCACGCGGTATCGATCGCGCGCTTCGCCCGCTCGCCGAGTGCGGCGGCGGCGCCGCCGAAGCTGCCGGAGAACGGTGCCGTGACCGAGGTCGCCTTGCGATCCCAGCGCGCGCGTTCGTCGGGGGCGATCGCGGCGGGGGCGAGCTCGATCCCGGCCGCGCGCGTCACCGCGTCGAAGTCGGTGACCGACTCGTTGAAGGCGTCGACGACCCGCAGCGCCTGTTTCGACACGAGCGCGACGACCTGCGCGGTGAGCTCGGCCGAGAGCGCATGAAGATCGGCGTCGCGCAACGTCAGCCGCATCTTGCGGGGGAACATCAGCGCGAAGCGCTCCCACACGCTTCCGGTCCACCAGTGGAAGCGGTCCTCTTCTTCGAAGTCGTCGACGCGGACGAGCTTTCCGGGCGCGGTGGAGAGCGCCGGCACGGCGTCCATCGCGCGCTTCGCGGGACCGCGAAAGGCGAGGTCGGAGTCGAGCTGCGCCGCACCGCGCGCGAGCCGCTCGAGGCTGCCCTGCAGATCGCGGTTGAGATCGTCGCGTATCTGCGCGGTCAGCTCGCGCCGCGCGGCGAGCTCGTCGGCGAACGCGTGCGCGGTCTTGGTACGCTCCGCGATCGCCGCCTGGAGCGCGAGCCGCACGTTCTCGCGCGCGTGCTCGGCTTGGCAGCCGGCGGCGAGCTCGATCGTCAGGCGCGCGTCGACGAGCGCCGCGACCGCCGGGACCGCCGGCTCGGGGAGGAGCGCACCGAGAAGCTCGGCGAGCGACGTGTAGCGCCCCGGCAGCGCGAGCGACGACCACGGTCCTTCGCCGGCAGCCGGGCGCGCGCCGTCTCCGGGACGCGTGCAGTACGTGCCGAGCGGGCTCTCGCGAAAGACGTCGAGCAGCGGCGGCGAGAGGGTGTCGGGCGTTCCGAGCCATACGGCGCCGGCGCAGTCGCGCCGCAGCTCGCCGAGCGCGAAGGCGTCGGCCGGCTCGACCGCCTCGATCAGCTCGATTCGCGCGGGGAGCGCCCCTCCGGAACGCGCCTCGGCGATCCGCTCCGCGGCGCGCTCGCCGCCGACCGCGATGCGCAGCGCGCCGTTGCGGCGCCGCTGCAGCAGCCACGCCAGCCACCCGGTCACGCGCGGTTCGAGCGCGCCCGCCTCGACGTCGGCGATCGTCGCATCGAGCGTCGCGAGCAAGTCGTCGACGCGCCGCTCGAGCGTCTCGGTGAGCGTCCGCAGCTTCGGCGCGTCGAACGCGGCCAGGTTCGCCGCGCCGTTCACGCGCGCAGCCCGATCGCGGTGTAGTTGTCTTGCAGCGGGTCGGCGCGTTGCTCGACGAGGCGCGCGAGCCGCTCCAGCCACTCGGCGGGTGTCGGCGACGCGTCGTGCTCGCGCGCGATGACGGCCGGGCTGAGATGCGACCACAGCCCGTCGGTGCAGACGAGGAAGGCGTCACGGGGATGGAGCGGCTCGGGGTCCGCCACGGTGTACGCCGGATCGTCGGGCCCGAGCGACGAGAGGAGCTGGTTGCCGTGCGCGACGTCGTCGTCGCCGCCCGCCGAACCGGCCAGCGCCGCCAGAGCGGCCGCCAAGCTGTGATCGCGCGTCAGCACCGCGCACGCGCCGTCGCGCACGCGGTAGACGCGGGAATCGCCGACGTGTCCCCAGGCCACGGAGACGCCGTCGCTCACGACGAGCGCGATCGTGGTCGCCATCTGCGCGCCCTCGCCGCCGGCCGCGCGGCCGCCCGCGACCGCGTGCTGCGCCGCCTCGAGCGCGGCGTGCACCGCGCCGGCGACGCGGCTCGCACCCGCGATCGCGGCCAGCGCGGCGGTTACGGCACGCTCCGCGGCGGCCGCGCCGCCGGGATGCCCGCCGACGCCGTCGGCGACGACCCAGCCGCGCACGAGCCCGGCCGCGGTCTCACCGCAGCGGTCTTCGTTGAAGCGGCGCTTGCCGATGCGCGAGAGTGAGGCCGACGCGAACGCCACGGACCTTTAGTTCATGTCCCCGATGATGTCTTGAAAGATGCTCTCGATGTTCTGAATGATCTTCAGGATCTCTTCGACGCCGAGGTTCGTCTGCTGGAGCAGCAGGCTCGCGCTGTCGACGCCGTCGGCGAGGCCGTGCGCCGTCTCCGTCACCAGCGACCCGACGTGCGTGAGATCTTGCTTCACGCTCTCGAGCTGGTGCTGCAGGTCCTGGTGGTGATGGTCCTGCTGCTGGTGCAGCGTGTCGACCTCATGCGCGACGTCGGCGTGCAGCCGGCCCGCGCGGTCGTGCATCGTGTGCGCCGCTTGCGTCGCGACGGTCTCCGCCTGCTGGTGGAACTCCGTCTGGTGCGCGTGGAACTCCTGATGGAATGCCTGCGCGACCGCCGTCTCGTGCTGCGCCGAGGCTGCGCCGAGCTGCTGCTGCGTCGTCCCGAGCGTCGAGAGGAGCTGTTCGTGGACCTGGTCGTGCGCGTGATCGACGTCCGACTGAGCGTGCTGCGCGAACGTGTCGAGGTGCTGATTCGCCGCGGTGGTGAGCTGCGCGAGGTGATCGACGGCTTGCTGGAACGCGGTCGAGGCCGTCTCCGAGCCGTGCTCCGCGGCGGTCAGCTCATCGCCGAGCGCCTTGACGTCGGCGGTGAGCGTCGTGTTCACCTGACCCAGCCATTCCAGCGCGTCGTGCAGCGTCTGCTGGAGCGCCTGGTTCTCGGCTCGCGCCCGGTCACGCTCCGCCTGCAGGTGCTGCAGCAACGCTTGCTCGGCGTGCTGGATCGCGCCGAAGCGCGTGTCGATCGCGTGCTCGAGCTGCTCGACCTTCGTGCGGAAGTCGCCGACGAGGCCCGTGATCTGGGCCGCGTGCTGCCGCGTCTCCTGCAGAACGCTGGCGGCTGAGGTGGAATCCATCGTCTCGTCCTCCGGCTACAGAATCGACGCCGCGCTCTTGACGGTATCCCAGATCGACTGCACCGAGCGCAGCGCGTCGGTGAGCGCGTTCCAGACCGGCTCGAGCTCGTGGAACACCGCGTGCAGCTCTTTGGCGACCGCGTCGTTGCTGTTCCCGGCCTCGGTGAGGGTGTGGACCGCTTCGTCGATCAGCTTCTGGAGCTGTTGGGCGACCGCGTCGATCTCGTGCTGCGCCTCGGTCAGGATCGCGTTCTTGAGCTGATCGCCGAGCGCCCCGATCGGGTGGCTCAGCACGTCGTCTTCGATCTGCTTGGTGAGATCCTGGAACTGCTTGAGCCCCTCGTCGAGCGGGGCGATGAACTTCTGGTCGATCTCGTCGGCCGTCTGGTGGAGCGCGTCGCCGATCCCTTGCGCCGTCGTCTCGCCGAGCTGAAGCCACGTGTGCTCGAGGCCGGTGATCTCCGCGATGCCGTGCGCGACGTTCTGCTCCATCGCCTGCGCCCGCGCCGTGAGCGCCGTTTCGATCTGCTTGACGAGCTCGCCGACGTGCTGGACCGCCGTCGTCAGCTCGCCGGCGTGCTGCGTGGCGGCATCGGCTACGTGCGCCGCCTGGGTCTTCGCCGCGTCGACGACGGCGAACGCCTTCTCGGCCAGCGCGGTCAACTCGCCCGCCTCGGCGTGGACGAACTGCGTCTGGTGGTCGATCTCCGTGCGAAGCTGGTCGGCGGCGGTGTGCGCCTGCGTCCCGAGCGCGGCAAGGTCTTCCTCGTGATGCGTGACGGCGTTCGTCGCGGCGGTGATGAGCCCGGACATCTGCTGGTCGATCTGGCTCACCTTCGCGCTGGTCGACGCGATCAGCGCGCCGGCGTCCTCGAGCGCTTTCTCGAGCGTCTGCATGTCGTGAACGAGTGCGCCGATCTCGCCTTGAAGGTCTGCTGCTGCCACGTCGATTCTCCTAGAGCAGGCTGCCGACGGCCTTGAAGACCGAGATCAGGTCTTTGATCACTTCGGAGGCTTCCTTGACGACGATCACTTCGGGAAGGATCGGCGACATCGCCCCGGTGATCGCGGCGCCCGCGGTCGCCTCGGCGATCGACGTCGCGACGAACGTGCTCACGAGCTCGAGCACGTCTTTGCCGAGGTGCTCGGCGACCTGCTCGATCTCGTGCTTGACGCCGTCGGAGACGCCTTGCGCGAAGTGGTGGAGCGCGTCCTCGGCTTCGTGCGCGAACTGCTGCGCGACGTGCTCGGCGGTGTGCGCGACGTTCGCGAGCGCCTGCTCACCGTGCTGGAAGCACTCGGTGAGGTGCTCGGTGATCTTCGCGTTGAGCGCGCCGGTGACGCCGTCGTGGAACTCCTGCGAGGCCCGGCTCAGCGCGCTGGTCACCGTGTCGGCGAGGCCGTGCTGCAGCGTCTGAGCGGCCTGTTCGAACTGGTGGAGCAGGTCTTGCGTCGTCTGCGTGACGTGCTCGACCGAGGTCTGCAGCTCGCCGAACGTCGCGACCGCGGCGGACGCAGTTTGCGTCGCGGCCTGCTCGAGCGCGGCGAGCGAGGACTTCAGGGTGTCGTGCGTATGGTCCCAGTCTTGCGCGTGCTGCTGCGTCCCGCTCTGCGTCTGGGCGGTGCTCTGACGAAGCTCCTCGACCGCGTGCGCGAGCGACTGCGTCAGCGCCGCACCGAGCTGCGTCGACAGATCGTGGAGCTGCGAGACGGTGTCCTGGAGCGGCCCCGCGCCGTGCGCGGCGGCGCCCTCGTGCGGCGGCTGCGCGTGCGCCGAGACGAGCGACTCGAGGCCCGACATCGCCTGGCCGAGCTGGTGATGCAGCGCGTCGATGTGCTGCATCGCGTTCTGAAGCTGAACCGCGTCTTCGCTGGGCGGCGGGCTCGTCATCGAATCATCTCCTCCGCGTGCGTCATTCGATCGCCCGGATCACGTCGAGGACCGGCTTGATCGCGTCGACGATGTGCGAGATCTCACCGACGGTGTCGATCAGCCCTTTCGAGCCGTCGCCGAACCCGCCGCCGAAGTGGTCGGCGTACTCGGTGAGGACCGAGAACGCGGAACCGACCGTCTGCATCCCCGCGGTCAGCGTCGCCACGTTGTGCGCGATGAGCTGGCCGGTCTGCTGGTGGGTGCTGCTCGCGTGCTCGTCCTGCGCGTGGTCCTGCTGCTGGTGCTCGGTTTGGATGTGCTGCGCCAGATCGTGCAGCGCTTGCGCCATCGTCTTGACGTCGCCGGCGAACGCGTGCTCGACCTGTTGCAGGTGCTGCGCGAGCTGCTCGCCGTGCTGGTGGATCTCCGACGTCCCTTGCGTCACGAGGGCGACCAGCGGCTGCGCGTGCTGGGCGACCGCGTTGAACGACGACGCGGCTTCGCTCTCGACCTGCCCGAACGCGTGCTCGAGCTGCTGCAGCGTCTGCGTCATCTCCGCGATATCGGCCTCGCGCTTCTTGTTGAGCTCGTCGACGTGCGTCTTGGCCTCGGCCAGCGCGCCGGTGGCGCCCTTCGCCACCTCGTCGGCGGCCTGCCGCGCGTGGTCGATCGCATCGCGGAGCTGGTGCGCCGCGTCGACATAGTCGTTGGTGATCTGCGTCGCCCGCGCTTCGAGATCGTGGAGGGTCTGCTCGGCGGCGCCGAGCACCGCGTCGACGTGCTGCTCCAGCGCCTCGAGCTGCGCGCCGTACGACGCGGTCAGGTCGGTTTCGAGCGCTTTGAGCGCGTTCTTCTGGCCGTCGAGCGAGTGGACGGCCATCTCAGGGCTTCCCGTTGATCATGAGGTGCGCCCAGGGCGTGCCGGCGTACATGATCCAGGTCCCGCTGTTCCGCGGCGCCGTCGCCAGCCCGCTGCTCGCGGTGACGGGATAGAGGATCATCCAGTGCGGCGGCTCCTTGATCGGGGTCCCGCTCGTCGCGAACGGGTCGGTCGCGCTCCAGTCGGTCCCGCCGCGCAGCATGTAGGCGATCCCCGGAACGGTGTTCGACGGCTTGGCCTTGTGCTTCGCCCAGTCGTCGCCCCACTGCATCGCCGCCGCGTCCCCGCACATCGCATCGTCGCCGACGACGCCCGGGTGCCCGGGGACGCAGGTCCAGCCGTTCGTCCCCTTGCGGAGGACCGTCATGGCGCCTTTCGCGTCGACGTCGGCGACCGTCGCGTGCGCGGTGACCGAGGCGGGGCCCGCGGAGAGCGCGCGCGCGATCTTCTGGGCGGCCGTTTCGGTCGCGGCCGGGGCGGCTGCGGAGGCTGCTGCGACGAGGACGGCGGCGACCGCGATGCGGCGAATGAACATCGAACCTCCTCGGAGACAAGAAAGTCGGGTCACCCGGGAGGACGAGCGTTCGCCCCGTCCGGGCGGCGTCCCCGTCGCGCGCGCCGCCGAATGTGCGCCTTCCTAAGGTTGGTCGCTCCTGCGGCCGATGGCCTCAGTGATGGGCGATATTTCGTTCGGCCAGACCGTCGGCATGCTCAAGAACGCGATGGACGGCGCGGGCGCCGCGCATTCCGCGATCGCGAACAACATCGCGAACGTGAACACGCCGAACTTCCGGCGCGCCGACGTCTCGTTCAAAGAGGCGCTCGCGGCGACCGAAGCGACGGCCGGCGATCCCGACGAGCTGGGGCTGGCGACGACGTCGGAGCGGCACATCCCGCTCGGCGGCGCGCAGGCGCCCGAGCCGTTCTCGATCACGACGACGGTCGACGAGTCGACGCAGATGCGCCTCGACGGCTCGAACGTCGACGTCGATCAAGAGATGGCGAAGCTCTCGCTCAACTCGGCGTACGGCCAGACGATGGGCCAGCTCTTGCAAAACCAGTACTCCCGCCTGCGGCAGGCGATCCAGGAGCGCTTCTGACGATGGGCTTTTACACTTCGATCGAGGTCAGCGCGACCGGCCTGTCGGCCGAACGGCTCGCGATGGACACGATCGCGAACAACATCGCGAACGTGAACACGACGCGGACGGCCGAGGGCGGGCCCTTCAAGCGGCAACTGGTCGTCTACGCGCAGAAGAACGAGCCCGCGGCCGGATCGGCCGGCGCGGCGGGCGATCCGACCGACCCGGCGCGCTCGCGCGCCGGCGTCGAGGTCGTCGGCGTGGTGAACGACCAGAGCCCCGACCGGCTCGTCTACGATCCGAGCCACCCCGACGCCGACGCGAACGGCTACGTCCACATGCCGAACGTCGACGTGGTGAAGGAGATGGTCGACATGATGGCCGCCTCGCGCGCCTACGAGGCGAACGTCACGGCGATCCAGGAAGCGCGTGCGATGGGCACCGCGACGCTCGGACTGCTGAAAGCCTGATGGACTACGGCAGCGCGATCTCCAAGATCGTCCCGGGCACGTTCGTCCCCGATCTCGGCAACGCGATCCAGCTCGACGAGCGGCCCACCGTCGGCGCCATTCCGGGCGCCGCGGAAGGCGGCGCGGTCCAGGGCCCGTCGTTCAAGGACACCGTCAAGGCGATGCTCGACGACGTCAACGACAAGGTGAACGCCTCGGATCAAGCGCAGCGCGACCTCGCCGGCGGCAAGACGAACGACCTCCAGAAGGTCGTGACGTCGGTCGAAGAGGCGAACCTCGCACTGAACTTCACGATGGCGATGCGCTCGAAGCTCCTCGAGGCGTACCAAGAGATCTCCCGGATGCAGATGTAAGGTCCGCCGCGGCCACCCGGGGTATATCTGGGCGGTGGGAGCGGAGGGCTTGCTCGGCGGGCGATACCGGCTGGACCATGTCGCCGGGCACGGCGGGATGGCGACGGTGTTCGCCGCCCACGACACGGTGCTCGACCGCACGGTCGCGATCAAATTGCTGCAGCGGCGGCACGACGAGACCGGCGTGCTGCACGCGCGGTTCGCGCGCGAGGCGCGCGCCGAAGCGAAGATCGTCCACCCGAACGTCGTCTCGGTCCACGACGTCGGCGAGGCCGAGGACGGCCGGCCGTACATCGTCATGGACTACGTCGAGGGGCGGTCGCTGCAGGAGATCATCGCCGAGGACGCGCCGCTCCCCTCGGAGCGCGTCGCGGTGCTCGGGATGGGGATCGCGCGCGCCCTCGCGGCCGCGCACGCGCTCGGGATCATGCATCGCGACATCAAGCCCGGCAACGTGATCGTCGACGCGCAAGGGCTCCCGCACCTGATGGACTTCGGGCTCGCGCGCGAGCTCTACGACCGCGACGATCCGGGCGTGACCGAGCCCGGCGTGCTCGTCGGCACGGCGTTCTACGTCGCTCCCGAGCAGGCGCGCTACGGCACGTCGAGCTCGGCCGGGGACCTGTACTCGCTCGGCGCGGTGATGTACCACGCGCTCGCAGGCGAGCCGCCGTTCCCGGGCGACGGCGCGCTCGACGTGACGCTGCGCCGTTTCGAGGAAGACCCGCCCGACCTCCGCGTCGCGATGCCGGCGGCCGATCCGGACCTGGTGGCCATGATCAACGCGCTCCTGGCGCGCGATCCCGTCGAACGGCCGTGGGACGCGGCGAGCGTCGCCGAGCGCCTCGGCGACATCGGGGCGCGGCTGCGCGCGACGCGCACCGCGGGCGAGACGCAGGCGCCGCTCTAGCCGCAGCCCCGCGGCCCCGCTAAAGTCGCGCGTCACGCATGCCGAACAACCATGGGAAGCGGCCGGACGACCCTCGCACGGTTGGGGCCGCTGGCGAATCCTGATCGACCGATGGATTCGCCGACCACTCGACACGATCAGGTCATCTGAGCGTGCCGGCGGAACGTGCGGAGGGTTTTTTACTTTGGTCCGTGGCATGTACGCGGCCGCGTCGGGGGCGCTGGTCGCCCAGTCGGCAGTCGACACGATCGCGAACAACCTCGCGAACGTCAACACCGTCGGGTTCAAGCGCACCTTGCTCCAAGTGCAGGCGCAGCCGCAGCGCGAGCTCTATCGCTTCCAGACGGATCCGGGCAAGACGTCCGGCGCCCGCACCGGCGGCGTCGCCGCGCAAGCGGCGATCGGCGCGCTCGGCAGCGGCGCGCAGATCTACGACACGCCGGCCGACTACGCGCAAGGGACGATCGCCGCGACCGGCAACGACTACGACGTCGCGCTCTCCGGCCCGGGCTTCTTCGCGATCCGCGGCGGCAACGGCGCGCTTCGCTACACGCGGGACGGGGCGTTCGTCCGCGACCAGAACGGCTACCTGACCGCGCAGAACGGCGATCGCGTCCTCGGGCAGAACGGCGCGCCGATCATCCTGCCGCAGGCGGGGAAGGTCGGAATCGCGCGCGACGGCACGATCAGCGTCGACGGTCAGACGTACGACAAGCTGAACGTCGTCGAGTTCGGCACGCCGGCGAACCTGCGTCCCGAAGGCGCGAACCGGTTCATCGACGCCGGTGCCGGGGCGCGGCCCGCGACCAACACCACCGCCCTGCAAGGCTCGCTCGAGAAGAGCAACGCCGACGTCATCCGCTCGATGGTCGACCTGATCGCCAACGAGCGCTGGTTCGACGCCAACGAGAAATCGATCCAAACCCAAGACGATGCGGTCGCGCGAGCGACGTCGGTCGTCGGCCGCACGAACGCATAGGAGCGACCCCGCCATGATGAGAGCGCTGTACACCGCCGCGACGGGGATGCTCGCGCAGCAATACAACATCGACACGATCAGCAACAACCTCGCCAACGTGAACACGACGGGGTTTCGCAAGAACTCCGCGCACTTCCAGGACCTGATCTATCAGAACCTGCGCGCGCCCGGGACGCCGGTCGGACCGTCCGTGGTGCCCGTCGGGCAGGACGTCGGCCTCGGCGTGAAGATCGGCGCGTCGGAGAAGTCGTTCACGCAAGGCGTGCTGCAGCAGACCAGCAACCCGCTCGACCTCGCGATCGAGGGCGAAGGGTTCTTCCAGGTGACGCAGCCCGACGGCACCGCCGCGTACACCCGCGACGGCTCGTTCAAGCGCGACGCCAACGGCTCGATCGTCACCGCCGACGGCTACTTCCTCAACCCGCAGATCACCGTCCCGCAGAACGC
>DASWSC010000089.1:0-1655 GCA_036402855.1 Candidatus Elarobacter sp.
CTGTTCGTCATGAAAGCGATGAACTTGACGCTCGACACCATCTCGCTGCTCGGGATGACGCTCGTGGTCGGGATCTTGGTCGACGACTCGACCGTGGTCCTGGAGAACATCGAGCGCCACCGCGAGCTCGGCGATCCGCCCGACCAGGCCGCGATCAACGGCCGAGGCGAGATCGGGATGGCGGCGATCGTCATCACGCTGGTCGACGTCGTGGTCTTCCTGCCGATCGCGTTCATGCAGGGGCAGGTCGGCCGCAACCTCGTCGAGTTCGCGATCGTGATCGTGATCTCGACCCTCACCTCGCTGTTCGTGTCGTTCACGATCACGCCGTCGCTGGCCGCGAACTGGGCGCTCAAGGGCCACTGGACGCCGTTCCCGATCATTCGCGCGTTCCACCGCGGCTTCGACCGTGTGCGGTCGTTCTACGCGCACACCGTGCTGCCGTGGGGCTTGCGCCATCGCGTCCCGTTCGTCGCGGCCTGCTTCGCCTCGCTGGTCCTCGCCGTCGCGCTGATCCCGCTGGGCGTCGTCGGCGAGGAGTTCATCCCGCCGATCGACCGCGGCCAGATCTTCGTGCAGATCTCGTATCCGATCGGGACGCCGCTCACCACCACGACCACCGCGGTGCTCAAGCTCGAGCAGCAGTTGCGCAAGCTCCCCGACATTGCGTCCGATACCGCGCTCGCAGGCGGCTACGCTTCGCCGTACGGCGGCCAGCTCGTCGTGAGCAACGTCGGGCAGATCCAGATATTCCTCACCGACAACCGCTCGCACCCGACCGCGTACTGGGTGAACCAGTACCGCCAGATCGCGGCGAAGACGCTGCCGAACGTGCAAGTCCTCGTCGTCCCCGCGACGGGACAAGGCGGCGGCAACTCCCAGCCGATCGACGTGCTGGTGACCGACGTCACCGGGGGCGACCCGACGCCGTACGCGCAAAAGGTCTACGACGCGATGCTGCACACGCCGGGCGCCGTGAACGTCAACAGCAGCGCTGTAGCGCTGTCGCCGCAGGTCGAGCTCTTGTTCCAGCGCGCGAAGATGCGCGCGCTGGACGTGAGCATCGGCACGGCCACGACCGCCGCCCGCGCGGCGTTCGGCGGCGTGACCGCCACGCAGTTCGAGAGCCCCCAAGGCCTCATCCAGGTGCAGGTCATCTACCCGCGCGACCAGCGCAACGACCTCTCGACGATCTCGCAGATACCGGTCCGCTCCGACAGCGGCCAGATCGTGCACCTCGGCGACTTCACGACGTTCCGCTGGTCGCCCACGCCGCCGCTGATCACGCGGGTCAACCGCAACACGGTCATCGACATCGGCGCGAACTTCGCCCCGAGCTCGTCGCTCTCGAACGTGCAGAACGCGTTCATGGCGCGCGTCGCGGCGTTGCATCTTCCCAAGAACATCCAGGTTCGCCCGCGCCCGAACGGCGCGCAGGACTTGATGAACCAGACGCTGGTCGGGCTCGGCAGCTCGCTGATCTTGTCCGTCGTGCTGGTGTTCTTGCTGATGGTCGCGCTCTACAACAGCTATCGCTCGCCGCTCATCATCATGTTCTCGGTCCCGGTGGCGGCGGTCGGCGCGCTCGGCGCGCTGGCGCTCACGCACGAGACGCTGAACCTGTTCTCGCTCATCGGCACGGTCATGCTGGTCGG
>DASWSC010000090.1:0-4615 GCA_036402855.1 Candidatus Elarobacter sp.
TGCGGTTGGTCCCCTTCTCGCGGATGATCTCGGCGCGCTCGGCGAACGGTCCGTCCTCGCGCACGAGCAGCGCGCCGCCTTCGCCGCTGATGACGTTCTTCGTCTCGTGGAAGCTGAGCGCGGCGAGGTCGCCGATCGCGCCGAGCGGCGTGCCGCGGTACGTCGAGCCCAGCTCCTGTGCCGCGTCTTCGATGAGCACGAGGCCGCGCGCGCCCGCGAGCGCGGTCAACTCGTCCATCTCGCAGGCGACGCCCGCGTAGTGCACGGCGACGATCGCCTTCGTCCGGGGCGTGATCGCATCGCCGGCGAGCCGCTCGTCGAGGTTGAGCGTGTCGGGCCGGACGTCGACGAACACCGGGGTGGCTCCGCGCAGCACGAACGCGTTCGCGGTCGAGACGAACGTGTACGACGGCATGACGACCTCGTCGCCGGGGCCGACGTCGGCCAGCAGCGCCGACATCTCGAGCGCCGCGGTGCACGAATGCGTCAGCAGCGCGCGGTGCGCGCCCGTCTCGCGCTCGAGCCATTCTTGCGCGAGGCGCGTAAACCGGCCGTCGCCCGAGAGGTGCCCGGCCGCGATCGCCTCCGCGATGTAGCGGAACTCGTCGCCCGTCTCGAACGGCTTGTTGAACGGGATCACGAGCGACTCACCGCCGGGACGCCGACGTGCCCGTACCGGTACATGTCCTTCATCTCGGGCGGGATCCCCCAGTCGTGCGCACCGACCGCGTCGTGGAGCGCTTCGAACTCGCGGGTGTAGTACGCGGTGAGGTCCTCGGCCATCCGGTTGTGCGATGAGCGGAAGCCGTGCTGGTACGCGGCGTTGAGCGTATGGCGGACCAGCGTACGAACCGAGTGTTCGCGCGTCATCGTGCGCGTGAGCGGGCGATCCGGCTTGAAGGCCGTCACGTCGAACGACGGCGTCCGCCCGTGCGCGAGCGCGGTCAGAATGCGCGCGATCAGCGGCGAGCAGTGCAGTCCGTCGCGTTTCGTCCCGGTCGCGACCAGCAGATTCGGGAGATCGGTGCGGCCGATCATCGGCAGCGTGTCGGACGACGTCGGGCGCCAGCCGAAGTTGGTCGCGCTCAGCTCCGCCCGGTAGAGGTCGCGATTGATCTGCTCGACCGCACCCTCCAGCAGTCCCATGACGCTGGTCAGCCGCGGCGCGGCGACCGGGACCGGGGAGATGAAGTTGCTCGCGCCGACCAGCGTGTGGCTCGCGTCTTGCGGCGCCGCGTAGGTGCCGCAGGCGAGGCCGCGGTTCGGCGTGCGCACGCAGTTGCTCAGCGTCGCCGCACCGGTGTTCAGGCGGATGCTCGCCCCCGCACCGTAGAAGACGCGTTGGAAGGAGACGGCGAGCCCGGAGCGTTCGACGATCGCCGAGAACGAGGCGCCCGGCGCGAGGACGACGACGTCGCCGCCGATCCGCTCGCCGGTGTCGGTGACGACGCCGGAGACGGCGCCGGCAGAGCCTTCGATGCGCTCGACCGACGCATCGACGATACGGACGCGAGGCTCCTTGGCGAGCACAAGGTCGAGCGCCGCGATCAGATGGACCGGGTTCACCCAGCCCTCGCGCGGGATCCATAGTGCTCGGAGCGCGCGCGCATGCGGTGCGGGGTTGTAGCCGGGGACCGAGCGCGGATCGACGTCTTCGAACGGCTCGGCCTGCGCGACCAGCGCGGCGCGGACCGCTTCATAGTTCTCGTCTTCGAGCGTATCGGTGACGGCGTTGTTGATGAGAAACGTGCCGAACCCGGCCCCGATCGCGACGCCGCTCTCCGCGCGCAGCTCCTCCAGGAGCTCCGGCCACAGCGGCACCGCGGCACGGTTGAACTCGAACTTCAGCCGCTCGAACGGGCTCGCGAACGTCTCGGTGTCGACTTCGCAGAACGAGTTGAACATCGCCGCGGCCGCCAGCGAGGCGCTTCCGCCGCGCGCAGCCGGCCCGATCAGCGTCACGGAGACGTCGGGGCGGTCGCGGACGAGCTCGCGCGCCGTCTGCAGCGCGACGATCCCGTTGCCGGCGACGACGACGTTCATCCGGTCTTCTCGACGATGCAGAGCCCCGGGTAGGTCGGCGCATAGGAGAGCCGGTGCGGCAGGCGCCCGAGCACCTCGCTCGCGTAGACGATCCCTTCCGCGGGGATCCGGTGCTGCACGAGCTGCCAGATCGCGATCTTTCCGCCCGGCACCAGCCGCGGCCAGAGCGCTTCGATCGAGGCGCGCGTCGGTTCGACCGCGTTCACGTCGAGAAACGCAAGCGCGACGATCTCGTTGCGGTGCTCGTCGAGCCACGCGGGGAGCGTCTCGCGGACGTCGCCGCGCACGAGGCGATGTTTTCCGTAGATGTGCCCGAGGACGTTCGACGACTCGTGCAGTCGCAGCAGCTCCGCGAGATAGTCTTCGTAGCGCTCGCCGCCGACGTCGTACGTGCCGTCGCGATGGATCTCGGTCGGCCGGTCTTCCGGGCCGAATCCGGCGTACCCGCTGAACGTGTCGAACGCCACGACGCGGCGCGTCAGGTTGAGCGGTTCGTAGATCGCGCGGAAGTTCTCGCACAGCACGGCGGTTTGGCCGCGCCACGTGCCGATGTCGAAGATGCTGCCGGGCAGCCCGACGATCGAGCGATAGATCTCCGCGGTCGCCATGATGCGCGCCAGCAGCGATCCGCGCAGAAACAGGCCCAGCGAACGTTCGCGTTCGTCGAGCGAACCGGGGAACGTATCGATCATCGCGTGGATGCGCGAGCGGCTCTCGAGGCTCGCCTCGGGGCTCAGCGAGATGCGGATCGACTCGTGCGGCACTTCCAGAAGGGTATCGGCCGGGCGACCCCAAGTCTTGAGGCTTGACGGCCGTCATCCTCCAGCCTTCGTATCTGCCATGGCGCGGTTACTTTCACCTCATGCAGCGCGCCGGTGTCTTCGTCCACTACGACGACGTGCAGTATACGCGCCAAGACTGGCGCAGCCGGAACCGGATCCGCGTCCCGGGCGGCGTCGAATGGCTCACGATTCCGGTCGAAAACGCTGGTTTTCTGACGAGCAAGCTGCTGATCAAGGACGCGCGCGTCCACTGGGGCCGCGACTGGACCAGGAGCCACCGCGACCGCATCGCCCGCAGCTACAAGCGCACCCCGCATTTCAACCGGTACTTTCCGGCGATCGACGCGGCGCTGAGCGAACGCCGAGAGCTGCTCGTCGACTACACGATCCCGCTGGTCGAGCGGCTCGCCGCGGGCCTCGGAATCACGACGCGCACCGTGCGCTCGTCGGAGCTGGGCGTCGCGGACGACGATCCGACGGAAAGGCTGGTGCGCATCTGCACGGCGCTCGGCGCCGATCGCTACCTCTCCGGGCCGAGCGCGAAGGACTACCTCGACGAGTCGCGGTTCGCTCGCGCCGGGATCGCGCTGGAGTACATGGAGTACGGCTACCCGCCCTACCGGCAGATCGACGACGACTTCGTGCCCGGCGTCTCCGTCATCGATCTGTTGTTCATGGAGGGCGAACGAGCGCCCGCCTTCATCTGGGGCTAGCAAGCGCCGTTCGGCACGCGTGTCGCTTCACGAATCGGGGCGCGATTGCCGATCCCTTCGGTATGCAGATGACCGCCGTCGATCCCCGCGCCGAGGCGAATGCGAAGCTGCGCGCGGTCGTCGACCGCTACATCAAGCGCGGCGCCGGTGACTACGGCGAGAAGCCGGCGGCGCGCTACGCGGCGGCGGCCGCCGAGATTCTCGCGGTGCAGGGTCAGGACGACCGCTTCGCGCTGATCGACCGGCTGACCGGCGGCCTGCTGCAGCAGCCGCGCCGGGTGCTCGAGGTGGGCTGCGGCGGCGCGCCGTTCCTGTACAGCGCGCTCGGCCGGGGACACGACGCGGTCGGGATCGACGTCGACTTCGAGCGGCTGCGCATCGCCGAGCTGAAGGTCGACGCGCTCGGCCTGCCGGAAGCGTGGCGCGGCCGCGCGCGCTACGGCGACGCCCAGGCCCTCGATCTTCCGAGCGACGGGTTCGACCTGGTCACGAGCTGGGCGGTGATCGAGCACATCCCGGACCTCGAGAGCGCGCTGTTCGAGGCGGTTCGGGTCACGCGCCCCGGCGGCTGGCTGGTGATGACCGCGCCCGATTACCGCGGCGGCTTCGAGGCCCACTACGAGATGCCGTGGCCGCCGATGGCGCCGCGTTCGGTCTGCGAGCGCTGGGTGATGGCGATGGAGCGCCCGCCGGGCGGGCTCGGGACCTTCTTTCCGATCACCTGGCCCCGCGTGGCGGCGTGCCTGGAGAGCCTCGGCTGCGAGATCAAAGCGGCGGAGCTTACCCTGCCGATCGACTACGAGACGACCCGTCTCTTCCTCGACGTCCGCACGCCGGCGATCCTCGAGCGCAGCGCCCAGAGCATCAAGCAGCTCGCGGCCCGGGGCGCGCTCCCGCCGACGCTGCGCGGCACCACCGTCTTCCACGTGGCGGCTCGCAAGCTCTAACCGGCGAGCGACCGAGCTGCCGAGCCCGGGCGGCGCCCGGCGCCTTCACGCCGCGCGCCGGCCGTGGTATTATCCCGAGGTTGCCCCGGGCACGACCCGCGGCACACCACTTCACCCGGCCGGAGCGCCG
>DASWSC010000091.1:0-5553 GCA_036402855.1 Candidatus Elarobacter sp.
ACCGCGTTCGTCAGCGGCATCGACATCGTGCAGCGCGTCGTGAGCCAAGGCTCGGACGCCGTCGAGATCCAGCTCTACGGCCCCGACATCACGCAGCTCTACACGATCGCGCAGCGCGACCTCATCCCGCAGATCAAAGAGATCCCCGGCATCGGACGCCCCGACACGAACATCACGCCGTCGCAGCCCGAGGTCGACATCAACGTGGACCGCCGCGTGGCGGCGCAGCTCGGACTGTCGACGACCGACATCGCGAACGTCATCTCGACCGCGACGGGCGGCACGATCGCGTCGTACTGGCAGACGAACGGCACGCAGTACCCGATCATGGTGCAGTTGCCGCCGCAGCAGCGGCGCTCGCTGGACGCGCTCGGATCGCTGCTGATCCAGCCCAACTCCTCCACGACGGGCGCGAACACCACCGGGACGGCAACCGGCACAACGGCCGGCAGCACCGCCAACCAGCCGTCGTCGCAGTCGCTCAACGCGGTTCCGCTCGCGGGCGTCGCCGCGATCACGCTCGGCCAGGGACCCTCGCAGATCCCGCGGCAGAACAAAGCGCGCCGGGTCGACATCGACGCGCCGCTGGTCGGCAACACGGCGCTCGGCGACGTGCTCGGTGAAGTCAGCCAGATCATGAACGCGTACACGTTCCCGTCCGGCTACCGCTGGCAGTACGGCCCCGCGGTGACCGCCAACAACGACACGTTCGGCGCGTTGACGTTGGTCGTGATCCTGGCCATCGCGCTGATCTACATGCTGCTGGCCTCGCAGTTCGAGTCGTTCCTCGACCCGCTGGTCATCATGATGGCGGTCCCGTTCGCGCTGATCGGCATCATCGCGTCGCTCTGGATCACCCACCGCGCGTTCGGCCTCACCGCGTTCATCGGCTCGCTGATGCTGGTCGGCATCGCGGTGAAGAACGCGATCCTCGTGGTCGAGTTCACCAAGCAGTTGCGGCGTGACGAGGGTCTCGATCCGCGCGAAGCGCTGATGCACGCGGGCCCGATGCGCCTGCGGCCGATCCTCATGACGACGCTCGCGACGCTCGGCGGCATGCTGCCGATCGCGCTCGGGATCGAGGCGGGCTCGCAGACGCAGGCGCCGCTCGGCACGGTCGTGATCGGCGGCCTCGTCACGTCGACGCTTCTCTCGCTCGTTGTCGTGCCGACCATCTATCTGTGGGTCGCCCGGCACGTCGAGCCGCGCTTTGCGCCGAAGCCGCCGTCGTTCCCGCGACGCCCCGGAGCGGGAACCGACGGTCACGGCACCGTGAAGCCGGTCGAGGTACCCGCCGGATAGGCCGATTGGCCTTTTGGCGAACGGAGCGCCTCCCCGCGGGGTAAACCAGCGGGGATGCGCTCGATCCTCGACCGCTATACGCCGGCGCCCGCGTTCGATGAGTTCGCGGATGCCGGCGGGCGTCCGCGAGCGCATTACGAGGCGCTCGCCGCGACGCTGGAAGGCATCTCCTCCTCCGATTTTCGCCACCGCGTCACGACGATCAACGCCGTGCTGCTGCAGCGCGGCGTCACGTTCACGGTCTACGCCGACGCGCGCGGCACGGAGCGGATCCTGCCCTTCGACCTGATCCCGCGCATCGTCGCCGCCTCCGACTGGGACCGCATCTCGCGCGGGATCACGCAGCGCGTCCTCGCGCTCAACGCGTTTCTGAACGACGTCTACACCGAAGGGCGGGCGCTGCGCGAAGGGATCGTCCCGCGCGAGCTCGTGTACTCCTCGCCGCACTTCGAGCGCGAAGCGATCGGCGTCGTCCCGCCGCGCGGCACGTACATCCACGTCTCGGGGATCGACCTCGTCCGCGATCATGAAGGGACGTTCCTCGTGCTCGAGGACAACGTCCGCACGCCGTCCGGGATCTCGTACGTGCTGGAGAACCGCGACGTGCTCAAGCGTGCGTTTCCGCGGCTCTTCGAGCGCTACGATCCGCTCCCGGTCGACGACTACCCGCGCCGGCTGCGCGACGCGCTGCTGGCGTCGGCACCGCCGCAGGTCGCCGACCCGGTGATCGCGCTGCTCACGCCCGGCATCTACAACAGCGCGTATTTCGAGCACACCCTGCTCGCACGGCGCATGGGCGTCGAGCTCGTCGAGGGCAGCGATCTGTTCGTGCGCGACAACACCGTCTACGCGAAGACGACGCGCGGCCCGCAGCGCATCGACGTGCTGTACCGGCGGGTCGACGACGACTTCATCGACCCGCTGTACTTCCGCCCGAGCTCCGCGCTCGGCGTCCCCGGTCTGTTCGACGCGTACCGCTCCGGCAACGTCACGCTGGCGAACGCGGTCGGGACGGGCGTCGCCGACGACAAGGCGATCTACATGTACGTCCCGGCGATGATCCGGTTCTACCTCGGCGAGGAACCGGTGCTCCAAAACGTTCCGACGTACGACTGCTCGGTCGACGCGCAGCGCTCGCACGTGCTCGCGAACCTGGAGTCGCTGGTGGTGAAGCGGACGTCGGCCTCGGGCGGCTATGGGATGCTGATCGGGCCGATGAGCACCGCGGCGCAGCGCGAGGAGTTCGCCGATGCGATCAGCGCGATGCCGCGCGAGTTCATCGCGCAGCCGGTCGTCACGCTCTCGGCGCACCCGACCGTCGTCGAGGACGGGTTGGCGCCGCGCCACGTCGACCTGCGGCCCTTCGCGCTGCTCGCCGGCGACAAGGTCGACGTCCCGCCCGCGGCGCTCACCCGCGTCGCGCTGGTCGAAGGCTCGCTGGTCGTGAACTCGTCGCAGGGCGGCGGCTCCAAGGACACCTGGGTGCTGGGCGACTGATGCTGAGCCGCGTCGCCGAATCGCTGTACTGGGCCGCGCGCAACGTCGAGCGCGCGGAGGACCTCGCGCGCCTCATCGACGTCACCGCGACGCGCTCGGTCGACCGTGCGGTCGACCCGGAGAGCCGCTGGCGCGCCGCGTACACGGTCGCCGGCATCGAACCGTATCCCGACGACACCCCCGACCGGGCCGGCGCGATCGAGCGCATCGTCTTCGACTCCGATACGGCGATGTCGATCGCGGCCTGCGTGCGGATCGCGCGCCGCAACGCGATCGGCGTGCGCGCCGAGCTGACGACCGAGATCTGGGAGTGCCTCAACGCCCTGTACCTGTTCGTCGAGGCGCAGTCGTCGCGCGCGATCGGGCCGGACGGCGTCTCCTCGTTCCTGCGCGCGATCCGCGAGAGCGCGCAGGCGTTCGGCGGCATCTGCGACGCGACGCTGGCGCGCGAAGACACCTGGATGCTGCTCCGCCTGGGGCGCTACCTCGAGCGCGCCGCGATGACGGCGCGGGTGCTGCGCGGCGTCGAGCCCGATGCCGGTCCCGACGTCTGGCAGCTCGTCCTCGAAGCGTGCTGCGCGGCGGAGCCGTACGCGCGCGCGCGGCAGCAGTCGTTCGATCCCGCCGAAGCGCTGGGCTTCCTCGTGCTGAGCCCGACGTTTCCGCGCTCGGTGCGGTTCTGCGTGCGGGAGGTCGACCACGCGCTGCACCGGCTCTCCGGCGCGCCGGCCGGCACCTTCGCGAACGCCGCGGAGCGCACGTCCGGGCGGCTCGCGTCATCGCTGGACTACAGCGGCACGACGGAGCTCTGCAACGAGGGTGCCGCGAACGTCGGGGAACGCATCGGCAGCGAGCTCCTCGCGCTCGGCGGGTCGATCACCGCGGCGTACTTCCCGCGCATTCCGGTCGGCTGATGCGCTTCACCATCGCGCACCGCACGCGCTATCACTACCCGACGCCGGTCCACGAGAGCCACACGATCTGCCATCTGCAGCCGCGCAGCGACGCCGCGCAGTTCTGCACGCGCTACGAGTTGACCGTCTCGCCGCGCGCGCGCGTCTTCAGCTACGCCGACCGCTTCGGCAACGACGTCCAGCACTTCGCGGTGCTGCCCGAGCACGATACGCTCGAGGTGATCGCGCGCTCGCAGGTGACGACCCAGCGCGGCAAGGCGAAGCCGCCGGCGCCGCTGCGCCGCCGCCTGGTCGACGAGGATCCGGCGCTCCCCGACCTGTGGGACTTTCTCCACGAGAGCCGCTACGTGCGCTACGGGCCGCAGCTCGACGCGCTCGCCGAGCAGATCGGGATGCCGGCGGTCGACGACGACGTCGTGGAGTGGTTCCGCGGCGCGTCGAAGGCGATCCATGACGCCTTCACCTACGAGACCGGATCGACGACGGTCCAGGCGACGGTCGAAGAGTCGCTCGCACAGCGGCGCGGCGTCTGTCAGGACTACGCGCACGTGCTGATCGCGCTGTGCCGGCGCGCGGGAATCGCGGCGCGCTACGTGAGCGGCTACATCCACACCGGCGCGAGCGGCGACACGCTCGGCGCCGACGCGTCGCACGCCTGGGCGGAGGCGTACCTCGGCCCGCACGGCTGGGTGGGGATCGACCCGACGAACGACACCTGGATCGGCGATCACTTCGTGCGCATCGCGAGCGGGCGCGACTATCGGGACGTCAGCCCCGTGCGCGGCGTCTACGTCGGCGCTTCGTCCGGCACGCTCTCGGTCGACGTCGCCGTCGAGGCGGCGTCGCCGGCGCAACTGCGCGAGGACGAGCGCCGCGAGACGATCCGGCAAGAGCAGCAGCGGGACCGCTTTCGCCAGGAACAACAGGAGCAGCAGCAGCAGTGAGCGTCGTGACGAGCCTGGCGATTCGCATCGGCTGCGAGTTCGTGTTCGAGAACGAGACGTCGTCCTCGACCCCGGCCGTCTTCCTCGTGCGCCCCGACGAGCGCGTCACGCGCATCCGGGCCGAGCACTGGTCGGCCGATCCGGCGACCCCGTATCACGACTACCGCGACGTGTACGGCAACACGTGCCGCCGCCTGAATCTGCCGCCGGGGTTCACGACGCTCCGCTACGACACGGTCGCCGACGTGCCGCCGTCACCCGCGGAAACGGATTGGTCGGCGCAGGAGATTCTCGTCGCCGAGCTGCCCGACGAGACGCTGCTCTACACGCTGCCGAGCCGCCTGTGCCCGTCCGACGAGATCAGCGACCGGGCCTGGGAGCTCTTCGGGGGCGTTACGCCGGGCTGGACGCGCGTGCAGGCGATCTGCGACTGGGTCCACGGGTATCTGAAGTTCTCGTACGGGACGAGCCTCCCGCACACGACGGCCGCCGACGTCCTGGAAGCCGGGACCGGCGTCTGCCGCGACTTCGCGCAGCTCGCGGTGACCTTCTGCCGCGCGCTCAACATCCCGGCGCGCTATGCGTTCGGCTACATGCCCGACATCGGGATGCCGCCGACCGACGCGGTCATGGACTTCTGCGCTTGGTTCGAGGCGTATCTGGGCGGCCGCTGGTGGACCTTCGACCCGCGCAACAACCAGCGCCGGATCGGCCACATCCCGATCGCCCGCGGCCGCGACGCGATCGACACGGCGATGGTCACGACGTACGGCAGCGCACGGCTGGACAAAATGACCGTTTGGGCCGATCAAACGGAGTGAATGGGTAAGACGATGAGCCCTTCAGCGACGGGTGATGTTGCCGATCCCTTCGCCGCCTCGGCCGCCGAGAGCCGC
>DASWSC010000092.1:0-9569 GCA_036402855.1 Candidatus Elarobacter sp.
GACGACGATCTCCGGTCCGCGTGCGGTCCAGTTGCGGTCGTCGAGAAACGCTACACCGTCGCAGACCGCGGCCTTCACGTGGAACGGCGCGCTCGCGCTCGGCAGCAGCGTCACGCGAGCGCCTGCGGCGCGCAGCGCGCGCGCCGCATCGGCGTTGAACCGCGCTCCGTGCGGATTGCGATACGGATCGGCCTGGAGCGTGACGGCGACCTGCGCGCCGCGGCCCGCCGCGCTCACAAGCGCCTCGCGTACGGCGTTCGGCGGAAGGAAGTACGCGCCGAACGCGACCTCACGCGACGAGGCGACGCGGGCCAGCATCGCGGGGACCGACGAGAGCGAGAGCGCCACGCTCGCCCATCACGCGGGCGCGGCGTCCGGCTAGGCCGTCAGGGGACGACCGAGATCGCGATCTGCGTCAGCTCTTTGAGATCGAGGTCGCCGACCAGCGCGAAGGCCAGCTTGTGCTCCCGCCACGAGAGCAGCGTCGTCGGCCCGTCGTGGACGTACTGCGCGTCGTGGTTCTCGAAGCGGGTCCGCTGCGCGGTCATCCCGGTGAAGTCGATCGCGCGGTCCGTCGCGCTCTCGAAGAGCGAGAGCGTGCGGATCCCGTCGGAGTAGAGCAGGTGCAAGTTGCGCACGTCTTTGATCGACGAGACCGACGCGCCGACCAAGGTAAACCCCTCGGGGAGATATTTCGGCGTGATCGGCTTGAAGCCGGCGTCCGGCATCGCGTGCGGCAGCGACTCCGGCCGCTGGTACGAGCGCCCTTTGACGGTTTGAAAGCCGCTCGGAACGGCGGAGGTGAAGATCGCCTCCGGGATGCCGTCGGTGTAGCGGATGTCGTCGAAGCGCGTGCTCCACGCCAGCGATCCGTCGCTGTGATACGCCTCTTTGGCCAGCGCGACGTGCGTCTCGGTGTCGAGCCACAGCCGCATCGCGCGCTCGCCGGTATAGCGGCTCACCAGATCGACGACGTCGGTCTTCCGGTCGGCGATCGACTCGGACGACGTGCGCACGGCACGGTAGTTGGCGTCGACGAGCGCGATGTCGTCGACGACCGCGACCGGGTCGACGGCGGCCTTGTTCTCGCTGACGACGACGCGCTTGCGCAGCGGGTCGACGTCCCATGACATCGCGCCGCGGCTGATCACGAACTGCCCGTACAGCACGCGCGGCGCGAGATAGGTGCGGCGCGTCTCGTCGGGTGCGCGGTGCTCGACCTTCGAGATCACGGCGAGCGCGCGCGTCTGCCCGCTGCGGATCGTCGACGTCTTGCCGACGAACGAGACGTGCTTCGGCGCGGCTGCCGCGGCGACGATCAGCGGCCGCGCGTCGGTCCCCGGCGGGGGGGCGGGGACGTTGACCGAGCGCGCGTACGGGATCGCGCGCCGCACCGTGCCGGGCGGCGGCGTCGCTGCGGCGTGGACGACCGAGGCGCCGAGCGCGAAGAGCGCCAGCGCCGCGAACGTGATCCTAGCGGAACGCACCGCTGGCGTCGTCGAGAATCGCGGCGTCGGCGGTATCGATGTACGAGGCGGCGGTCGAGGTGTTGCTGCGGTCGGTCGAGTCGGCGTAGACCGCCGGAGTCACGCCGGGACCGAACGGGTTCTGCTGCGCCTCCGCTTGGTGCTCGTCGAGGAACAGCGAGGCCGCAATCCCCGGCGCGGCGACCGGATGACGCAGGATCGGCCCGCCCAGATAGGCGGCGAGCGCGACGACGGCGGCGACCGGAACGGCGAGCCGCGGGCCCCACGCGCGCAGGCGCTCGAGCAGCGTCGGCGGCTGGTGCCGGATCGTGTCCCACACGCGCGCCTTCACCATCGACGGAAACTCGAGCTCGCCGGCGCGCGCCGCCGCACGAAGCGTTTCGCCGAGCGCGGCTTCGTCGTCGCGCATCGCGGTGCAGTCGGTGCACGCTTCGAGGTGTGCGAAGACCGCCGCATCGGCGTCCTCGTCGAGGGCTCGGTGCAGATAATCGATCAGGGTGTCACGGTCGTAGTGGGTGGTCATCGTTGTTCCTGTTGCGCCCGGGTCACGAGCCGACGGAGGAGAGCACGCGCGCGGTGGAGCCGAGAGCGAACCGTTCCGATCGAGCATCCCATGATGTCGGCGATCTCCTGGTAGCTGTACTCCTCGATATCGGCGAGAACCACGACTTGCCGCTGTTCCGGGGAGAGCTGGCTGAGCGCTTTCGCCAGCGGCTCCCCCAGCTGACCCGCCACGTAGTCCTCGATGGGATCGACCGCGAGCGGCCGCTGCCCACCGTACTCCTGCGGGGCGTTGTCTTCGGGGATCTCCTCCTGGAAACGTCCTTTTCGCCGCCTTAGTTCATCCCGATACAGGTTCGTGACGATTCGGTAGATCCAGGAAAGAAACGAAGTGCCTGGTTGGAACGATCGCCAAGCCCGGTAGACGCGGATGAACGCGTCCTGGGTGAGGTCGCGAGCGTCCGCCTCGTTCCCGGTCAGCCGGTACGCAAAATTGTACGTCGCCTTGCCGTACTGGTCCATCGCCTGCTCGAGAAACGCCGACGCTTCGGGCGTCGGCGACTCGATCGGCTTGCGCGGGACCCCCATCGGGATCAAGCCCTTCGGGGGACCATCCGCCTCGGCCTCGCGAGCATGCGGCCGGGCGAGCTTACTTGCAGGTGTTCGCGGCGGAGACGATGACTTTCGAGGCCTGGTCTTCCTGGTTCGCCGTGAACTTCGCGATGTCGCCGAGATCGCGGTCGAGCAGGTGCGCGTCGGCGAGCCCGTTCACCGTCGAGCGCCGCGTCGGATCGAGCGTCGTGTTCGTGTCGCGCAGGAACCCCGAGACCGGGAAGGGCGTCTGATAGCCGCCCTGCGTCGGCATGATGGCGCGCTGCATGTTCTTCTCGCCCTCGCTGAGCTCGCCGAACCGGCGCATCCGCTCCGTCTCGACGAAGCCGCTCATCGCGTTGAGCTCCGTCTTCTGACCGGCGAGCACGCCCGCCAGGGTTCGCTTGATGTCGCGGAGGGTCTTCGCGTCCTCGGGCTTCGTCGTCGCCGTGATGTCGAGCGAGGGCGACTTCAGCGCGTCCTCGATCGCGTTGACGTTCTTGAGCATCACGTCGACCTCGGTGTCCATCTGCTTGAGGTGCAGGTCCTTGGCCGCTTCCGAGTCCTTGACGACGTAGTCGAAGACGCGCTTCCGAAGGCCCTCGTACGACTGGTCGACCTTCATCGCGGCCGTGATCGCCGGGGCGACGGCGCGCCGGATCGCGGTGCAGACCGGCTTCGCCCGCGTCGTTCCGATGACGGGCAGGGAGGCCGAGGGCAGCGGGATCGGGTTCAGGTTGAAAGGGTTGCTCGCCTCGGGCTTCGGAGCCGGCGCGGGCGTCCGGGCCGTGAAGACGTTCTTCGCCGGCGGCGTCCCCTTGGGCGCGGGCGTCGGAGAAGCGAGGGCGAGAACGAAAGCGCCGAGCGCGACGTAGGCGAGCACCATATCCGCTTCAACGCAGCGGCCCGCCGTTCCGTGCGAACCGATCGTCGTCGAATGTGGGCCGCGGGAGGGAGACGTTCGGTGCGCCTCGATATGATGTTAGGCACACCTCACTCCCTCGAAAGCGATGATGGCCGCGGTCCACGCGAACCCCCAAGCCCTGGACGTCCCGCGTGGACGCAAGCGCAACGCCTTCCTCCGCTATGCGGCCGTCGCCGGTCCCGGACTGATCGTCGCGTTCGCGGACACCGAGGCGGGCAGCATCACGACGGCCGCCACGTCGGGCGCGCAGTTCGGGATGAAGCTGGTCCTCCTGCAGGTGCTGTTGATCGTGCCGCTCTTCGTCGTCCAGGAGATGACGGTGCGGCTCGGGACCGTGACCGGCAAGGGACACGCCCAGCTCATCCGCGAGAACTACGGGCTGGCCTGGACGTGGGTCTCGCTCGGCACGATGCTCATCACGAACCTGGCCGCCCTCGTGACGGAGTTCATCGGAATCGCCGGCGCGGCGCTCGTCTTCGGCATCCCGGTCGCGCCGATGGTCGTGGTCTCCGCGACGCTGCTGATCGGCATCGCCTTCAGCGGTCGGTACAAGCGCGCCGAAGTGCTCGCGCTCGGCCTCTGCCTGCTCGAGCTTCTGTTCATCCCGGCGGCGTTCGCCGCGCATCCCGATCCCGGCGCGCTGCTCCGCGAGGGACTTCTCGGCAGCCAGCCGCTGACGAACCGCGACTACCTGTTGCTGGTCGCCGGCAACATCGGCGCCGTGATCATGCCGTGGATGATCTTCTACCAGCAGTCGGCGACGGTCGACAAGGGGCTGCGTCCCAAAGACCTCAAGCTGGCGCGCGTCGACACGGCGATCGGCGCGGTGTTCACGCAGGTCATCATGGTCGCCGTCGTCGTGACGTGCGCCGCGACGCTCTTCGCGCATCACATCAGCGTCTCGGACGCCGCGCACGCCGCCCTGGCGCTGGTTCCGCTGACGGGCTCGAAGCTCGCCGGGATCGCGTTCGGCGCGGGACTGCTCGGTGCGGCGCTCCTCGGGGCGCTCGTCGTGTCACTCGCCTCGGCGTGGGCGTTCGGGGAAGCGTTCCAGTGGCGCTGCTCGCTGAACTCGGCCGCGCACGAGGCGAAGCGCTTCTACGGGATGTACGCGGCGATGGTGATCGTCGCGGCGGGGATCGTCCTGATCCCGCACCTGCCGCTGATCCGCGTCACGGTCTGGGTCGAGGCGTTCAACGCGTTCGTGCTCCCGGTCGTCCTCGGTTTTCTGGTCGTGATGGCCAACGACCGCAAGATCCTGGGCGACCGCGTGAACTCGCGGCTCGGAAACGTGGTCGCCGTCGGCGTCGGAATCGTCTGCGTCGGCCTCGGTCTCTGGATGGGGACGCTGACGCTCATCGGGCAGGCCGGTTAACGAAATCCTGACCGTCAGCCGATAGAAACCATACGAAGGTCCGGATTGGCGCCCGCCGGACCCGGGGCACGGGTGAGGGCGTAGCACAGGCTCGCCGCTCTCGATTATGTGCGGCGCGCTTCGCCTGCGTCAGGGGACCGGTTCAAGGATGAACTTCCCGCTCGCCGCGGTCAACGTCGTCGCGCTGGCCGCCCTGCTCGGGCTCGCAGCGTGGGCGCTTCGGCTGCGCGCAGGGACGATGCGGCTGAAAGCCGAGCGCGACGGCGCGCTGGCGCGGCACGACGAGCTGGTCGACGCGGTCCCCGACGGGCTCTACGTCCTCGACCAGCATCTGCGCGTCGTGCGCCTGAACGCCGAGGCCGAACGGCTGCTCCGCGCGCCCGCCGCCGAGATGGTGGGCCGGACGCTCGACGACATCGTCGGTCCGCTCGCCTCGGAATTGGTCCCCGACGTCCGCTTCGTCCGCCGGACCGGCGAGGCTGCGACGCGCGAACGCCGGGCCGGCGGGGCGACGGCGATCGAAGTGCGGATCCGGCGCACCGGCCGCGAGGTCGTCGTCGCACTGCGCGACGTGAGCGACCGGGCGCGCATCGAGGCACGGGCGCGCGAGAACGAACAGCGCGTGCGCCTCGTCTCCGACAACGTCGACGCCGTGCTCTGGACGACCGATCGGGAGGCACGCTTCACCTCGATCGCGGGCGGCGCGCTCCCGGTGCTGGGGCTGCGCGCAGAGCAGCTCATCGGTCAGTCGTCGGGCGCGCTGATCGCCGAGCACGTGCTGCGCGACGTCGTCGCCGGGACGCCCGTGCGCGCCGAGACGGCGCGCGGTCAGCGCTGGCTGCGGCACCACGTCGAGCCGCTCACCGACGCCGACGGCGCCGTCGCCGGCGCGGTCGGGATCACGCTCGACGTCACCGAGCTGAAGCGCACCCAGCACGAGCTCTTCGAGAGCGCGCATCGCGACCGGCTCACCGGCTTGCCGAACCGGCTCTCGCTGGAGCAGCGCATCGAAGAGACGATCGCCGACGCGCGGCGTGACGACCGGCGCTTCGCGCTGCTGTTCGTCGACCTCGACCGCTTCAAGACGATCAACGACACGCTCGGCCACGGCATCGGCGACGACGTCCTGCGCGAGGTCGCGTCGCGGCTCCAGGAGACGCTGCGCGCCGGCGACGTCATCGCGCGGCCGGGCGGCGACGAGTTCATCGTGCTGCTGCCGCGGGTCGTCCACGCCGCCGAGGTCGAGAGCGTCGCGCAGCGCCTCGTGCGCGCGCTCGCCGTCCCCGTCTCCGTCCAGGGTCAGGAGCTGTTCGTCAACGCCAGCGTCGGTGCGGCGATCTTCCCGGACCACGGCCTCGATGCGCAAGCGGTTCTCGCCCACGCCGACGCCGCGATGTACCGCGCGAAGGGGATGGGCGGAAACCGCGGCGAGCTGTGGGACCGCTCGATGGAGGCGCCTGCGAACGAGCGGCTCGTCCTCGAGAACGATCTGCGGCACGCGATCGCGCGGGACGAGCTCGAGCTCCTCTACCAGCCGGTGATCGAGGTCAGCTCGCGGCGGATCGTCGGCTGCGAGGCGCTCGTGCGGTGGAACCACCGCGTGCGCGGCGTCGTCGCGCCGGCCGACTTCATCCCGATCGCCGAAGAGAGCGGCGCGATCGTCGCCGTCGACCGCTGGGTGCTGCGCGAAGCGTGCCTCACCGCGGCGCGCATCCGCGCGTACCGGCCCGAGTTCCGCGTCGCCGTGAACTTCTCGCCGCGCGACCTGCAAGAGCCGGATCTCCCCGACGTGGTGCAGGCGATGCTCTCCGAGCACGGTCTCCCGGGGCGCGCGCTGTCGGTCGAGGTCACCGAGCACGTGCTGCTCGACGACGCCGTGCTCCCCGCGCTGCGCAAGCTGTGCGCGCTCGGCGTGAACGTGACGGTCGACGACTTCGGCGTCGGGTACAGCTCGCTTGCGTATCTGAAACGGCTGCCGATCACCGCGCTCAAGATCGATCGCGCGTTCATGCGCGACGTCGCCGACGACGCGTACGATCAAGCGATCGTCGGCTCGATCGTGACGGTCGCGCGCGCGCTCGGTCTGCACGTCACCGCGGAGGGTCTCGAAACCGAAGAACAGCTCGCGTTCGTCGCCTCGCTCGGCGTCGATGAAGCGCAAGGCTTTCGCTTCGGTGCCCCGATGACGCAGCAGGCGCTCGAAGACACGCTCGGCCGTCGGGAGGTGGCCTGGGCGCAAGCGAGGGCGTAATTCGAGAACCCCCTGATACAGGGCGCGATTTCCTGAGAATTCGCTGGTACGATAGCGGACACAAGGGAGGGCGGACCGTGGCGATCGTGTGGAGAGTCGAGGATGAGGCGGACCGCGTGCTGCAGCAGCGCCGTGCGTTCCGGGAGTGTGTCACGTCCCTGGTGGAGCCGGCGTCCGATCTCGATGCCGCCGAGCTGATCTACGGCGAGCTGGTCGCCAACGCGGTTCGTCACGCGAACGGCGCGGTCGAAGCCCGCCTCGAGGTCCACGACGGCGACCCGCCGGTGCTCGTCGTGCGCGATCACGGGCCCGGGTTGCGCGTCCATCCGTGGACGCCGCGTCGCGACCCGTATGCCGAGTCCGGGCGCGGGCTCGGACTGGTCGAGCTGCTCGCGCGCGACGTCGAAGTCGACTACGCGCGCGGCGGCGGAACGGTCATTCGCGCGACGCTCCCGGTCACGGCGCGCGAAGACCTGCCCTAGCGCATCATTTGGTGTTGAGGCGCAAGCCGAGCTCGAACGTGCGGGGCGGCGCGACGTGGTCGCCCTGCGCGTTCGCGAAGGTCACGTAGTACCGGTCGTTCAGCAGGTTCCGCACGCGCAGCGTCAGCGCCATCCCGTTGCGGAGCGCGATGCCCTTCTCGGCGTCGAAGGTGAGATGCGGCGTCCGCTTGCACGCGCCGCCGGTGAGCATATCCGGCCCTCCGCACGCGATGTCGCCGTTCGGGTTCAGCGCCGATGACAGCCCGCTCCCGTACTCGCCGTCGACCGAGAACCACCCTCCGCGGCGGTCGTTCAGCGTGAGCCCGGAGCTGATGTCGACGCGCTGATCGTGATCGGCCGGGAACCAGTCGGTGCCGGTTCCGAAGCACGGGGCCAGCAGTTGCGTCTCGCAGCCGCGGTTCACCGAGTACGTGTGCGTGACCGACGCGTAGAACCGGCCGCCGCGCGCGAGCCCCTGCTGGTAGTACGCGGTCTGCGTCGCGATGCGGCCTTGCGCGAAGTTGATGTCCTGGTGCAGGTTGGTCGTCCCGACCTGCGTGTCGTCGATCAGGTCGGTCGCGTTCTTGTGCATGATGCGAATCCCCACGTCGCCGCGGCCGAGCGGGAAGTGGCCGCCGATCTCGTAGACCGAGTCGCGCTGCGGCTTCAGATCGAACTGGGCGATCGTCGACTGCGTCGGAAGGTTCAGCGTGTAGGCCGCGAGCGGTGCGACGTTCTCCAGCGAGAACGGCGTGAAGAACCGCCCGTAGTAGGCGTAGACGCTGGTGCGCGGACCGAAGAAGCGGGTCAGCTTGAGCCGCGGGCTGACCTGGCCGAACCCGGCCGCGAACTCCGTCGAGGAGACGGTGAACGAATCGGCGCGGACGCCGTAGTCGAGCTGCCAGAGCGGCCCCATCTTCCAGGAGTCCTGAACGTAGAGCGCCGCGAGGTGCCCGATGTTCGGCGCGTTGTCGACGACGGTGAACGCATCGCCGGGGGTCGCCGGGGTGAAGATCGGCGCCAGGAAGTTACCCGGCTGCAGGGTGACGGCGTACGACTTGGTCACGTGCGTCGCGTCGTACAGCCCGCCGAACGCGACCGCGTGTTTCGCACTGCGGTTCTCGTAGTCGAGGTTCGCCCCGACATCGATCGCCGTGCGGTCGCCGTTCAGCGAGAACGCGCACGTCCCGTTCGTGTAGGCCACTGCCGGGTTGGGCTGCGGACTCGTCACGAGGCCGCCCGCGACGGGTCCGGTCGCGGCGAGCGCGTTGGCACAATCGCCGGGCGCGCCCGGGTTGTTCGCCATCCCGTAGATGAAGTCGTTGCTCGCATCGCCGAAGTCGCGGATCCGCGAACGCTTGAACGACGGTCCGAACGAGAGCGAGCCGTGGTCGCCGATCGGGTGCCGGAACTGCAGCGCGGTGAAGAGGTCGTTCTGCACCTCGTTGTCGTCCGTGGTCGCCGGCTGTCCGCCCGCGACGTCGTTCGGAATCTGATACGTCTGCAGCGACCGGCTGACGGTGAGGTTGAGATAGTTCGGACCGGCCGGCAGGGTGAAGCGCAGGAACTGGTTGGCGTTGCTGAAGGCGTTGTGCGGCGAGTCGAGGTTCGGCGGATCGAGGCCGCGGTTGCCGCGCTGGTCGCG
Source organism: Candidatus Elarobacter sp. (assembly GCA_036402855.1). Classification (GTDB taxonomy): domain Bacteria; phylum Vulcanimicrobiota; class Vulcanimicrobiia; order Vulcanimicrobiales; family Vulcanimicrobiaceae; genus Vulcanimicrobium. Next base: position 9,258 of record DASWSC010000092.1, read on the forward strand.
CAGTGCGACGACCAGCGAACCCTTCCCGATGCTGGTGTGATATCCCAAGGTCGAATCGACGGCCGCGTACGAGCCGAAGCTCAGATCGCCGATGAGTCCCGGCGGGCCGGAGCCGGTGCGCGTGTTGATGTTCAGCACCGAGGCGAAGCGCTCGCCGTACTGCGCCGGATACGCCCCCTGGAGCGCTTCGACGAACGCGATGTCGTTGGAGTCGAACTCGCTTCCGACGATGCGGTTCAGCTCTTGCGGGATCTGGACGCCGTCGACGATGTAGTTGATGTCGCCGTGGTCGCCGTTGATGTGGACGACGCC
>DASWSC010000093.1:0-13952 GCA_036402855.1 Candidatus Elarobacter sp.
GAACGCGCTGCAGAACCCGATGTAGTCGAGCAGTCCGTCGTCGTCGTAGAGCCCGAGCAGCAGCGAACCGATCTGCGTCGTCGATCCCTTCGCGTACCGGAACCCGCCGATCACGCAGTCGGCGGTGCGCACGCGCTTCACCTTGACCGCGGCGTCGCGCGTCCCGCTCGCGTACGGCGCGTCGGCGCGCTTCGCGATGACGCCGTCGAGGGCTCCGCCGACGCGCGCGAACCAGTCGTCGACCACGGCGCGGTCGCGCGTCGCCGGCGAGAGGCGCAGCGTCTCGCCGTCGAGCTGCTGCGCGAACGTCTCGAGCAGCCCCCGCCGCTCGGAGAGCGGCAGCTCGACCAGATCGCGGCCGTCTTCGTGGAGCAGGTCGAAGACCAGGTACCAGGCCGGGGTCTTCTTCGCCAGCATCGCGACGCGCGAGGCGGCGGGGTGGATGCGCTGCTGGAGGGCGTCGAAGGAGAGCGCGCCGGCGAGCGGGACGACCAGCTCGCCGTCGAGGACGAAGCGCTTCGTCCCCCGCGCCGCGAGCGCGCCGGCGATCTCCGGGAAGTAGCGCCCCAGCGGCTGGCCCGCCTTCGACTGGAGCTGCACCTCGCCGCCCTCCCGGAACGCCAGGCACCGGAAACCGTCCCACTTCGGCTCGTACTGCCACTTGGGGCCTTCGGGGACGTCGGAGACCGCGCGCATCTCCATCGGAGGGTAGCCGAACGGGATCACGGGCAGGTCCTACCCGTCAAACGGGTCCGCCTTCCGGCCGATGGACGAAAAGGGGGATACGTTTGGACGCGTTCGGTTGGTGGCGGCGCTCGCGCGCCGCGCGGATCCTGGTGGTGACGGCAGCGGTCTTTCTCGCATTCGCCGCAGTGCTGCTGTTCGTCGTCCGGCGCGACGTCGCGCGGACCGTGCAAGCCGAGGTGGGCGAGCGCGTCACGACGGGCGCCAAGGTGCTGCGCGGCTCGGCCGACGCCGCCGGAACGCCGCGCGTCACCCGCGAGGGCAGGCTGGCCTTCGGGACCACCATCGCCGACGAGAACAACGCCCTGGTCGACCGCGTGAAGGAGCTGACCGGCGCGGACGCGGTGGTCTACCGCGTGACCGCCGGCACCACTGCCGCGGTCGCGACGACCTTCATGCGCAGCGACAAGCGGGTCGTCGGCGAGGCGCTGCAGGGCGGTCCGCTCGCGGCCTTTCGCGCCGACCGCGACTTCGACGGCATCACGACGCTCGAGGGCCGCGCCTTCGTCGCGCACTACGCGCTGATCCGCAACGACCTGGGCCAGACGGTCGCGGTCCTCTTCGACGGGATCGCGCTCGACGCGGTCGATCAAGCCGTCACGAGCACGTTCTTCTCGATCCTCTTCACCGCCGCGGGCGCCGTCTTGGTGGTGCTCCTGGCGTTGTGGTTCATCGTTCGGCCGCTCTCGGTCAACGCCGGCGCGCTCGCCCGAGACGCTGAGGCGCTCGCCGAAGGCCGGGTCGACGACGTCGTCACGCGGCCCGGCTCGGATGAGCTCGGGCGCGTCGCCGGCTCGTTCGCGCGGATCGTCGTGTACCAGCGCGCGCTCGCCGAGCACGCCGAGGCGATCGCGGGCGGCGATCTCTCGCGCCGCATCGCGACGGCCAGCGCGACCGACCGTCTCGGCCACGCGATCGCGAAGATGACCGAGACGCTGCGCGAGGTCGTCCTCGCGCTCCAGGCGTCGTCGGCGGAGCTGGCCGAGCACGCCTCGGCGCTCGACCGCGCCGCATCGCGCTCGGCGGAGATCGTCGGCGGCGTCGGCGTGGCGGTGCGCGAGCTCGCCGCGGGCTCCTCGGAGCTCTCGGGCTCGGCCGAGACCTCGAACGTGATCGTGCGGCAGTTCGAGTCGGCGATCGACGGGATCGCGCGCGGCGCGGTCGACCAGGCGATGCAGGTGCGCACGGCGTCGGGCGACGCGCAGCGGATGGCGGGCGAGGTCGAGCGCGTCGCCTCGATCACTTCCGGCCTCGCCGGCGCGGGCCACGAGACGCACCGCACGGCGCAGAGCGGCGCCAAGGCGGTCACCGAAACGATCGACGACATGCGCGCGATCCAGCGTGGGGTCGCCGAGGCGGCCGCGAAGATTCGCGAGCTCGGTGTCCTCTCGCAGCAGATCGGCACCGTCGTCGAGACGATCGACGCGCTGACGGATCAGACCAACTTGCTCGCGCTCAACGCCGCGATCGAAGCGGCCCGCGCCGGCGAGCACGGCCGCGGCTTCGCCGTCGTCGCCGACGAGGTCCGCAAGCTCGCCGAGTCGTCGTCACGCGAGACGAAAGAGATCGGCGGCCTCATCGTCGAGGTGCAGCGCCGCACGCGCGAGGCGGTCGCGGCCGCGGAGTCGGGCGCATCGATCGCCGACCGCGGCGCCGCGAAAGTCGGCGCGGCGAGCGCGGCGCTCGACGACATCATCGCAGCGGTCGACCGCACCGTCGAGCGCGTCGGCGAGATCGCCGAAGCGATGCGCGAGATGGCCGGCAGCGCGCGCAACGTCGGGGCGACGATGGACTCGATCAACGCCGTGGTCGAAGAGAACTCGTCCGCGACCGAAGAGATGGCCTCGCAGACCGGCGAGCTCGCCCGCGCGATCGGCGCGATCGCCACGACCGCCGAGGAAAACGCCCGGAACACGAGCGAGGTCTCGGCGTCCGCCGCCCGCATGGACGAAGACGTCGCCCGCGTCCGCACCGAAGCGCTCAACCTGCACGCGACCGCAACCCGCCTGCGCGCCCTGGTCAGCCGCTTCCACCTCACCCGCACCGAAACTCCACCCCCCGCCACAACCCGCCCCGCCACAACCCGCCCCGCCACCGCCGCACCACACCTCGCCCACAATGCAACGGGCCCCGCCCCCGACACGGCGCCCACCTCCGATGTCAGGCTGAGCCTGTCGAAGCCTGAGCGGCCGAGCGTCCGCGCCTAGGCCGACTGCTTCTTGCGGGCGGGCTTCTTCGCGGTTTGCGGGATGAAGCGATCCAGGTTCAGCCGGCCGGTCTGCCTTTTCATCGGGGCCCACAGATCGCCGACCCGCGCGAAGCGCTCGCGAACGTTGTCGAGCCGGAAGTCTTCGATCTCGAAACCGGCGGCGATCTCGTCCCACGTCACCGGCGTCGAGACCGTCGCGAGCGGTTTCGCGCGCACGGAATAGACCGAGGCCAACGTCTTCCCCCACGCGTTTTGGTTGTAGTCGACCAGGACGCGCCCGGAGGGGCGCTTCGCGATCCGGTATTCGGCGGTGACCACATCGGGATGCATCCGCTCCATCGTCTGCGCGAACGCTTTGGCGAACGTCCACACTTCCTTCTGCAACGGGCCGCGCTCGATCGGAACGTAGACGTGGATCCCGGCCGAGCCCGAGGTTTTCGCGTACGCCGGGATTCCGAGCTCCTCGAGCGCCTCGTGGACGTAGAGCGCGACCGTGCGGACCGTGGCGAACGTCGTCGAGCCGTCCTTCACCGGATCGAGGTCGAAGTGCAGGTAGTCCGGCCGATCGGTGTCGTCGCAGCGCGAGTACCATTCGTTCAAGTCGATGCAGCCCAGGTTGATCAGCCACAGCAGCGTCGCCAGGTCGTCGATCATCGGGAACGCGATGACGCTCCCCGAGCCGTGCTCGATCGAGCACGTGCGCAGCCACGGCGGCGCGTTCGACGGCGTTCGCTTCATGTAGAAGAACTCGCCGCCGGCGCCGTTGGGATAGCGCTTCATCACCTGGGCGCGGTCGCGCATGTACGGCGTCAGGAACGGGCTGACGTCGGCGTAGTACTGGAGGAGATCGCCCTTCGTCGCGCCGGTCTGCGGGAAGAAGACTTTCCGCAGGTTGGTGAGCGCGACGTCCTTCCCGTCGGCGCGAACGACCGCCGCCTCCCGGTCGCGAGGGATCGGGAAGCTTCCGGGCTCAATCCTCGTCCCAGTGTTCCGCGTCATCACCTGTAACTTAAACGGCGTCCGCGCCGCGGCCCGCAAGGGCTTCTTCGCCTGGATGGAGGCGCAGGAGCCCGACGTCGTCTGCCTCCAGGAGACGAAGGCGCAGGAGCACCAGCTTCCGCCCGAGGCGCTGGAGCTGACGCACTATCACTCCGCGTTCGTCGACGCGGAGAAGAAAGGCTACAGCGGCGTCGCCGTCTACGCGAAGCGGCCGCCGCTGCGCGTCGTGCGCGGTCTCGGAATGCCGGACATGGATGCGGAAGGCCGCTTCGTGCGGATGGACTTCGAGGGCGGCCTCTCCGTCGCGTCGCTGTACGTCCCGTCCGGAACGACCGGGCCGGCGCGCCAGGCGGTCAAGGAGTACTTCCTCGACCGCTTCATCGCGAACCTCGCGCAGATGAAGAGCGAAGGACATCCGTTCATGGTGTGCGGCGACTACAACATCGCGCACCGGGACATCGACGTCTTCAACCCCGCCCGCTGCGCCGGCGTCACCGGCTTCTTGCCGCAGGAGCGCGCGTGGATGGACGACGTCATCGACCGGGTCGGCTGGGTCGACGGCTTCCGCGTCGCGCGGCCCGACGCGCCCAAACAGTTCACCTGGTGGTCCGGCTGGAAGGGCGCCTGGGAGAACAACCTCGGCTGGCGCATCGACTACCAGCTCATCACGCCCGACCTCGCCCCGCACGTGCGCACCGCCTCCATCTATCGTGACGAGCGCTTCTCCGACCACGCCCCCGTCACGATCGACTACGACCTCCCCTAAACCACGCGCCCGCCCGCCCATCCTTCGACAAGCTCAGGATGACATTGCTGGCATGCTAGCGGTTGGGGTTCTTGGGGACCTTTTTGCCGGAGCGGCGTGCTTTGGAGAGGCCGATCGCGATCGCTTGTTTGCGGCTTTTCACTTTGCCGCCCTTGCGACCGCTGCGCGCCGTTCCGCGCTTGTACTCGCGCATCTCCTTGCCGACGTCGTCGGAGGCACCGCGGCTGTACTTCCGGCCGCCGCCGCTCTTCTTCCGTCCCGTCGAACTCTTCTTTCGCCCGCCCGCCTTCTTGCGCGAGCTCGACGCGCTCGTCTTCCGCGACGTGCTCTTCTTCCGCGACGTGCTGGTCTTGCGCGACGTGCTCTTCTTCCGCGTGCCGGTGCTCTTCTTGCGCGTGCCGGTGCTCTTCTTCCGCGTGCCGGTGCTCTTCTTGCGCGCGCCCGTGGTCTTCTTGCGGGTGCCCGTGGTCTTCTTGCGGCCGCCGGTGCTCTTCTTGCGACCACCCGTTTTCTTGCGCGTGCTGCTGGAACGAGTCGCCATCGGCAGTCCCTCCTTTGCATCCCGAATACCCGGGTTTGGGCATGCTCGAACGTCGTGCGGGTCGACGGGCCGGCGTACGCGTTCCGGGTACGGTCCTCGTATGACCGACGACCAGCATGCGAAAGACCCGTCGGAGGCGCACCGGGAAGGCCTCGAGCGCCTCGAGCACGCGCCGCATCATCCTACGACCGAGCACGACAAGGCACCGCACCAGCCGTCGCGGCCGGTGACGGAGCCGCCCGGTGAGCAGCACCGCGGCGGGCCGCTCCCTTACCAGAAACGCTGAAGCGCAACAGCCGCGTCTACGCGTGTGTCATGAGAACGCCATGACCACGATGATCCGTACCGCCGCGGCGACGGCAGGGCTGCTCGCCGCTCTCGCGCTACCGGCTGCGGCACCCGCCGCAACGTCGACCTCCGCGCAGCCGCAGTCGTACACGTTCCAGACGCGGCTCGCCGGGCGCTACGAAGCCGGCGAACACCAGGGCACGCTCACGGTGACGATCGCGCCCGACGGGATCGTGCGCGGGTACTATCGCCCGCTCGACGGCGGGATCAAGACGGTGACCGGCGGCCTGACCGGCAAGGACATCTGGCTCGACATCGGTGACGTCCACCCGCTGCACGTCGCCGGAACGCTCCAGAACGGCGTCCTTCGCACGGTCGCGTCGATTCCGGGGTCGGACGTCTACGAGTTCGACTCGATCAGCGTCAAGACGAACCGCTGACCGCCGACGCGGCGCCGATCCGCGCCGCGCTGACCGCGTAATCGACCGCATCGGCGACGGTGCGGTCGACGTCGTTTCGTTCGGTGTCGAGGACGAGCTCCGGCGCCGAGGGGACGTCGTACGGCGCACCGACGCCGGTGAAGCCGGCGATCTCGCCGGCGCGGGCCCGCTTGTAGAGATGCTTCGGATCGCGCGCCTCGCACGTCGCGAGCGACGCCGCCACGTAGACTTCGTGGAACGCCTCGCCGACGATCTCCCGGGCCCGCGCACGGTCGGCCGCGGCCGGCGAGACCAGCGAGATGAGCGCGATCGTTCCGGCGTCGGCGAGCAATTTCGCGACCTCGGCGACGCGGCGGATGTTCTCGCGGCGGCCCTCCGTCGAGAAGTCGAGGTCGTTGCTCAGGCCGGTGCGGATCGAGTCGCCGTCGAGCGCGTAGACGTGGTAGCCGCGCTGGAAGAGCTCGCGCTCGACGCGCATCGCGACCGTCGTCTTGCCGGCGCCGGGGAGACCGGTCATCCACAGCACGAGGCCGCGATGGCCGTTGCGCGCCGCGCGCGCCGGGGCGTTCACGAGATGCGACGACGTGAACAGGTTTGCGCCGAGCGGCTGCAGCGTGACCGCGTGCGCGGCGGCGATCGGCACGCCGCGGCGCGCGATCGCGCACCGCTCGTCGGGGTCGAGCGCGAGCGGGACCGTCGTCTGAAGCGCGAGCGAGTACACCGTCCCGCGCGTCGCCACGCCGTGCTCCGGCGGCTGCAGCGTTCGCGGATCGGTCGCGCCGAGCACCGCGACGACCCGCGCCGAGACGTCGGCGGTTCCGGCGCGCAAGCGCAGCGTCTCGTCGACGTGCGGCGGCTCGCGGTCGAACCAGCAGGCGCGCACGTGGAGCGAGCGGACCACCGGGGGCACCGCGCCGGGGTGCGAGAGCAGATCGCCCCGGTCGACGTAGACCGGCGTATCGAAGACGACTCCGACCGCTTCGCCCGGGCCGCTGGAGCGGACGTCGTTCGGCCACGCGCGCAGCGCGGCGACGCGCGCGACCTTCCCGGACGGCGAGATCCGCACGGTGTCGCCGACCGTGATGCGGCCCGCGCGCACGATGCCGGCCGCGATGCGCTCGTCGCCCCGGCGGTAGACGTCCTGCACCCAGACGCGCAGCGGTTCGCCCTCGGCGCTCTCGCGCCGCGGGACCGTTTCCGCGAGCAGCTCGCTCAGCGGCGGCCCGGCGTACCACGGTGTGCGCGCCGACCGGCTCGCGACGTTGTCGCCGTCGCGCGCCGAGACCGGGACGATCGCCTGCGCCGTCACACCGGCCGCCTCGAGCGCGGTTCGCGCCGCCTCACCGACGGTCCGGAAGCGCTGCGCCGCGTCGGCGACCGCGTCGATCTTGTTCACCGCGACGATGACCTGCGCGACGTCGAGCAGACCCAGCAGATAGACGTGCCGGCGCGTCTGGTCCTCGACGCCGCGTTCCGCGTCGACGACCAGCACGGCGGCCTCGGCGTCGCTCGCGCCCGTCATCGCGTTGGCCAAGAACTCCTCGTGGCCCGGTGCGTCGATCAGCACGTAGCGCCGCTCGCCGATCGAGAACCACGCGCGCGTCGTGTCGATCGTGACCGCCTGATCGCGCTCGTCCTGCAGCGCGTCGAGCGCGAACGACCATTCCGTCGCGAGCCCCCGCCGGCGCGAGCCGGCGACGATCTCGTCGATCCGCGCCTGCGGAAGCGAACCGGTATCGTGCAGCAGCCGTCCGATCAGCGTCGACTTTCCGTGGTCGACGTGGCCGAGCACGACCACGCGCACCGGTGCTCCCGTGCTCGCCACTACATGTATCCGCCGGCGCGCAGCCGCTCGAACGACGCCTCGCTCTCATGGTCCATCGTGCGACCGGCGCGCTCGGGCTCACGCGTCGCGGCGAGCTCGGCGACGATCTCCGCGATGCTCGACGCCTCGCTCGCGATCGGTACCGTGATGTTCTTCTCGCCGAGCGAACGGTACCGCGTACCGCCGCGGGCGAGGTACAGCGGCACGAACGGAATCGCTTCGCGCTCCGTGTAGCGCCACACGTCGATCTCGGTCCACGCGAGCAGCGGGTGAACGCGCACGTGCGAGCCGTGCGGAACCTCGCTGACGGTGTACCCCCAGAACTCCGGCGGCTGCTCGCGAACGGTCCACCCGCCGTCGAGGGTGCGCGGCGACACCACCCGCTCTTTGGCGCGCGTCGCCTGCTCGTCGCGGCGAATCCCGACGAACACGGCGCGATAGCCGTCGTGCGCGAGGAGCGAGCGGAGCCCCTCGGTTTTGCGGGCCGCGGCGCGTGACTGCGGCGGCAGCGAGGGATCGCAGGACTCCTCGGGCGGGCATTGCTCGACGCGCAGGTCGAGGCTCCACTCGGCGGCGATGCGATCGCGAAACTCGTAGACTTCGGGGAGCTCCATCCCGGTGTCGAGCTGGACCACCGGCATGGGAACCGCGCCGAGGAACGCCTTTCGCATCAGCCACAGGAGCGCGGTGCTGTCTTTGCCCATCGACCACAGCATGGAGCACGGCGCGAAGAGACGGTAGGCGTCGCGGACGATCGCGACCGCCTGGGCCTCGAGTGCGTCGAGCTCCGCGGAGAAGGAATCCCCCATCGGCCCCGCCTGTTCGCCGCGCAGGCTTCCGACCCCGAGCAAGACAACGCCCCGGTTCTTCAAGAGAGCCCGGGGCGTAGGACAGTGGGCTTTGTCCCGCCCATCCATGTGCCCACCGCGCGGGCCGAATCACGCGCGGGCGGCGGAGGCGCGCCGCTAGGCGGCGCCCGGCTCGGCCACCGAATCGTGCGAGAGGCCGGCCACGATGTGGTAGCAGCCGCAGGCGTTCTGCTCGAGGAGCTCGCGGTCGACGATCGTGATCTCGCCGCGGTCGTACCCGATCGCCCCCGCGAGGCGGAGCGCGTTGGCGGCTTGGGTGACGCTGGCGCGGCGCACCCCGAGCATCAGGGCGATGAACTCATGGGTGAGCGGAAAGCGGTTCGTCTGGACGCGATCCTGCACCATCAGCAGCCAGCGCGCCAAACGCTGCTCCACCGCGTGGCTGGCGTTGCAGGCGCCCGTTTGGGCGACCGCGCCGTAGAAAATGCGGGCGTATTTGAGCAGCAGCTTCGAGAACGGCCCGCCGCGCTCCACGACTTCGCGCCGGAACGCCTCGGCGGTCATGTGCACGCCGTGCCCCGGAACCTGGATGATCACCGTCGCGACGGCGATGTCGGATCCGAAGACGAGGTCGAGCCCGACGAACCCATCTCGTCCCACCAGCCCGACCTCGACCGAGTCACCCTCGGGCAGCTCGATCAGCGTCGAGGCGACCGCGTCGTGCGGAAAGACGACGTGCGTGATCGGCTGCCCGGTATAGCAAATGTGGAGGCGGGTCTTGAGCTCGACCTCCTCCAGGAACGGCTCGAGCCGCTGGCGCTCTTGCGCGGTCAGCGACGCGAGCAATGCGTTCCGTACAGGTGGGCGTGAAGTGCCGTCGCGATGGTGTCGGACCATGGAGCCTCGAATCGGTGGCGCCCGGAGATCAGCCGGGGAAAGACGCCCGATGAGGCTGGAGCGAGCGCTTGATAAGGGAGCTCGTCCACGCCCGCGTGAAGCGGGTCAGGACCACCATGATAACACGGCCGGCGGAGGCCGCTTCGTTCAGCCGGCGCGCACGGCCCGCGAAACAGGCAGTACCGCGCAGACGTACGCCCCGCGCCGGCGGCGGTTGCCGAGACGGAGATGCAGGGCGAGCGCGCGCACGATCGCAAGGCCCCGTCCCGCATCATCGACGGTGGCAGGCAACGAACACGCCGGCCGGCTACCAAAGCCGGGGCCGCGGTCGGCGATCACGAGCACCGGCTCGGCACGCCGCCAGCCCAGACGGACCCACAGCGGACCGCCCGCGTGCCGCACAACGTTCGAGAGCAGCTCGGCGAAGATCAGCTCCGCTGCCCCGACGTCGGACTGCGGTTCGGCGAACCGCTCGACGTGCGCGCGAAAGGCGCGCCGAACGTCGATCGCGGTGGCAGAATCAGACGCAGCGAACGACCATTCGGGCGCATGCTCGCCGCCAAGACCGTCAAGCGTCCAACTCCGGTCACTAGAAGACATCGGCACCGGCTTCCATGCCGTTCACGTAATCGAGATCGGAGCCGGAACGGCAGAGCTTCGGTCTTGTACGCCACCGTACCCAACGAAGCTCGCCTCACACGTCGCACCTTCGGAGCCTCTGCGCGCTTCCGCACGCTTCATCCGAATAAAAAACCCCGCGCCTGCATGGCCGGGGTGTATCAAAGTGCCGAGAGCCAGAATCGAACTGGCGACCCCAGGTTTTTCAGACCTGTGCTCTACCAACTGAGCTATCTCGGCGCGACCCACCCGGGTTCGTCGGGTCGGGCGCCGGCCCTCCCTCAGGCGCGCGCGGCGGCGAGGAGCGGCGTGCAGCGGGCCTCGGTCAGCGGCCGGCACAAAAGGAAGCCCTGGACCACGTCGCAATCGAGCGTGCGCAGGCGGTCGAGCTGTGCCTGCGCCTCGACGCCCTCCGCGACGGTTCGCACGCCGAGGCCGCGCGCGAGCGTCGTCACCGCGCGTACGACCGCGCCGTCGAAGGCGCCGTCGGCGACATCGGCGACGAAGCTCCGGTCGATCTTCAGGACGTCGGCGCGGAAGCTCTTGAGAAAGCCGAGCGACGTGTAGCCGGTGCCGAAGTCGTCGATCGAGATTCGCACGCCGAGGGCGCGCAGCGCTTGAAGCAGACGGAGCGCGGCCGCCGTGTCGTGCATGATCGACGACTCCGTGACTTCGATCTCGAGGGACGACGCGGCGACGTCGTACGTTGCGAGCAGGCGCCGGACGAGGGCGGGCAGCGCGTCGCCGTACAACTGGCGCGCCGAGACGTTGACGCTGACGCGCACGCCGGGGATCCCGGCATCCGACCAGGCGCGGACCTGCGCGAGCGCGCGCTCCAGCACCCAGGCGCCGATCTCCTCGATCAGCCCGTACTGCTCGGCGATCGGGATGAAGCGATCCGGCAGAACGATGCCGTGCACGGGGTGGCGCCATCGCAGCAGCGCCTCGACGCCGACGATCGCTCGCGTGCCGAGGTCGTACATCGGCTGGTAATAGAGATCCAGCTCGTCGCGTTCGATCGCGCCGTGCAGATCGCGGCGCGTCAGCACGCGCTCCTGGGACGTCGTCGCGATCGGCGAGCGGTACCAGTGAATCGTGTTGCGGCCGAAACGCTTCGCTTCGAAGACGGCCGCCTCGGCGGTCGCGATCAGCGTTCCGACGTCCGGCGCGTCCTCCGGCGCGCTCGCGATCCCGACGCTCGCCGTGAGATGTACCGGCTTGCCCGCGACGACGAACGGCTCGGTGAAGACCGCGGCCGCCGTGTCGGCGGCGGCGCGCGCTTCGCCGGCGGTTTCCTCGCAGCAGAGCAGCACGAACTCGTCGCCGCCGAAGCGGCCGACGTACGCCTCGGGGAGCGCTTCGCGCAGGCGGTGCGCCAGCTCGCGCAGCACGCTGTCGCCGGCGGTATGGTCGCCGAGGTCGTTCACGACGCGGAAGTGGTCGACGTCGAGGAACAGCACGGCCAGCGATTTTTCGGCACGCTCGCACCGTTCGAGGACCTCTTTCGCACGCTGCTCGAAGGCGCCGCGCTGCGGCAGTCCGGTGACCGGGTCGTCCTCGTCCTGCACGATGCGCGCGATCCGCGCCGCCTCGCTGCGAAGCCGCCGCAGCGACGCCGCCGTTTCGCCGTCACGCAGCGCGCGGGAGACGGCGACGCCGAGCCGCGTCAGCGTGATCGGGGTGACCACGTCGGCCGCGCCGAGCGCGAACGCTTCGCGCAGCATGTCGTGGTCGAGCGGACCGACGACGATCACCGGCAAGTCTTCGCGCACGTGATGCAAGGCGCGGAGGCCGTCGCGGAAGCTGCCGTCCGCGACGCCCGCCGCGAGCAGCACGACGTCCACGTCGCCGCGGCGCGCGAGAGCGGCCGCTTCGTGCACGGTTGCGGCCGGGAGCGCGCGCAGCTCGAGGTCGTCAGACGCGGCGTCGACCCATAGCGCAGCCTCGTCACGATCGGCGGTCAGCAGGACCGCGCGCGCGTGTTTTCGTGGGATCGTCGCTCCGTCAACTTCCACGTCGCTTTCTTTCCCGGCGAGCGAGCTGGCGAGACCTCCGATGCCGCTCAGAGCCGGATGGTGCGCCCCGTCACGCCCGGCGCCCCGAACGCCACGGGATCGCGAGCGTCTCGATCCGGTCCAGCAACACCGAAAGCCCGAATCCGAGCAGCGAGACCGCGACCAGCGCCGCGTACAGGCGCTCGACGTCGAGGACTTGCTGGGCGTTGAAGATCGCGTAGCCGAGACCGCTTCGCGTCAGCTGGTACTCCGCGGCGACGGCGAGGACGATCCCGATCCCGATGCTGAGCTTCGCGCCGGCGTAGATGTTGGGCAGCGCACCGGGCAGCAGCACGCGCAGGAAGAACGACGCCGGCCGGATGCGGTAGGCGCGCGCGACGTCGAGGTAGATCTCCTCGATCTGCCGGACGCCCGCCTCGGTGTTGATCGCCATCAGAAAGAAGACGCCGACCGCGACGGCCGCCCACTTCGCGGCGTCGCCGGTTCCGAACAGAAAATAGAACAGCGGCAGGATCGCGATCTTCGGGATCGGGTAGAGCAAGCCGATGACGGGTCCGAAGTAGGCCCGCACCCAGCGGCTCATCCCCATCGCGAGCCCCAGCAGCGTCCCCGGGACGCCGCCCAGCACGAGCCCGATCGCGAGCCGGGAGAGCGTCGCCGATGCGTTCGTCGCCAGCTCGCCGCTCGCCGCGTACTGGACGAAGTTCGCCGCGATCGCCGTCGGCGGCGGAAAGAGCCCGGGGTTCAGGAACCTCGTCGAGACCGCGATCTGCCAGAGCGCGATCAGCGAGAGGGGCGCCGCGATCTTGACCCAGCCCGTCCCGCTCATCGCAGCAGGTTCCAGATGCGCACGACGTGCTCGCCGAACGCCGGATCGCCGCGGATCGCCACCGCGTCGCGCGGCCGCGGAAACGCGATCCGGACGATCTCCTTCACGCGGCCGGGTCGCGCGCTCAGCACGACGACGCGGTCCGCGAGCGTGACCGCTTCCTCGATCCCGTGCGTCACGAACACGATCGTCTTCGGCGAGCGCTCCCACAGCCGCATCAGCTCGTTCGCGAGACCGACCCGCGTCTGCTCGTCGAGCGCGCCGAACGGCTCGTCCATGTAGAGCACCGGCGGGTCGGTGACGAAGGCGCGTGCGACCGCGGCGCGCTGCTTCATCCCGCCCGAAAGCTGATGGGGCCACGCCCGCTCCGACTCCGAGAGCCCGACCAGCGACAGCACGTCGCGGACGCGGCGCCGCACCTCGACGCGCGGAACGGCGAGCGAGTCGAACGCGAACGCGACGTTGTCGCCGACCCGCATCCACGGAAAGAGCGACTGCTCCTGAAAGACGGTCGCGCTCGGCAGCTCGGCGGCGTGCGGAGCGGCCTCGCCGGTCACGATCCGCCCGCCCGTCGCGCGATCGAGCCCCGCCAGGATGCGGAGCAGCGTGCTCTTGCCGCAGCCGCTCGGACCGACCACGGCGACGAACTCGCCGTCCGCGATCTGGAGGTCCACGCCGGCGAGCGCGACGGTGCCGTTGGAGTACGTCTTCGTCAGGTGCTCGACGGCGATCGGCGCCACGGCTCGCCTGTTCGGAACGGCGAACGCCGGACCTCGTACGAGATCCGGCGCCCGGTACTGGCGACGTTGATGGGGCTCGAACCCACGACCTCCGCCGTGACAGGGCGGCGCTCTAACCAACTGAGCTACAACGCCATCGACGAGATGGTGGGCACGGTTGGGATTGAACCAACGACCCCCCGCGTGTGAAGCGGATGCTCTCCCACTGAGCTACGCGCCCACGTCGACTCGC
>DASWSC010000094.1:0-2280 GCA_036402855.1 Candidatus Elarobacter sp.
CCGAGGCGCTGATGAACTGCACGCACGCGGCGCTGCCGTTCTTGCAGAGAGCCGCGGCGGACGGGCCGCGCCGGGTCGCCGACCTCGTGAACGTCAGCTCCGTGGCGGGCCGCGTCGCGCGCGCCGGAGCCGGCGCGTACAACGCGTCGAAGTGGGCGGTCAACGCGTTCAGCGAAGCGCTGCGCCAAGAGGTTACGCGTACGTTCGTGCGGGTCTCGCTGGTCGAGCCCGGCTTCGTCGAGACGGAGCTGCGCAGCCACAACCGGCCGGAGATCCAGCAGCAGATCGCGCGCGGCCTCGCGGTCGAGTCGCCACTGCAGGCCTCGGACATCGCGGAGGCCATCGCGTACGTCGTCACGCGGCCGCGCCACGTCGCGATCAACGAGATGCTGATCCGGCCGACGGAGCAGGAACGCTGAGCGATCACAAGCCCTAGCCGCGGGGCGAAGGGGCCGCGCGCCGCGGCGGGAACGCCGCCGCCATGACGGACGGACGGCTCGGCGGGAAGACGGTGCTGATCACGGGCGGTGCGAGCGGGATCGGCCTTGCGACCGCGCAGCGCGCGCTCGAGAACGGCGCGCACGTCGCGATCGCCGACGTCGACGCATCCGCCGGCGAGCGGGCCGCGCGCGAGACCCCGGGCCTGCACTTCGTTCGCCTCGACGTCACCAGCGAGGCGAGCTGGGCGGCCGCGATCGCCGACGTGAAGACGCGCTACCGCCGCATCGACGGCGTGGTGAACAGCGCCGGGCTGTTCCTCATCGGCGACATCGAGCGGCTCTCGGCCGAGGACTGGCACCGCACGATGTCGGTGAACGTCGACGGCGTGTTCTACGGCTGCCGCCACGCGGTGCTGGCGATGAAAGACCACGGCGGTTCGATCGTGAACATGTCGTCGGTCAGCGGCATCGTCGGCGGGCACAACGTCATCGCCTACAACGCCTCGAAAGGCGCGGTGCGCATGCTGACCAAATCGGTCGCGCTGCACTGCGCGCGCAAGAAGTACGGGATCCGCTGCAACTCCGTCCACCCGACGTTCGTCGACACGCCGATGTTCCGCGACACGGTCGGCGCCGCGCGCGATCCCGAGCACATCCGCAGCGCGCTGATCGCGCAAGTTCCGCTCGGACGCGTCGCGCAGCCGCGCGAGATCGCCGACCTGATCGTGTACCTGCTCTCCGACGAGTCCGCGTTCGTCACCGGCGCGGAGATGGTGATCGACGGCGGCCTGACCGCGCAGTAGGTCAGGGTTCGGCCCCTTTGATGAGCTGAAGAAGGGGGCGCCCGTCGCCGCCCGCGAACATGCCTTCGCCCGAAGGGGCAGCGGGGGTGCTATCGTGGTGCAATCTCTCTGGCTGGCGGACGTCATCAGCGTCCCGATGCCGCTGGCGTTTCTGTACGTCGGGGCCGGACTCGCGTTCGCCGGATTGGCGACCTATCTTCAGGCGTCGCGCAGCTTCGCGATCAGCGCGCTCAAGGATGCGCCGGCGGCGCTCTCCGTTGCGTACGACAAGTTCAAGGTCCAGACCGTCTATCCGGTGGTCGGGCTCTTCATCGTCGCGCTGGTCTGCGCGGTCTCGATTCCGGGCTACTACATCTCGCAGGTGAATCACCCGATCGCGACCACCGACGAGACCCCGATCGAACTGACCGTCCCGGTGAAGCCCGTCGATCACTCCGAGGTCTCCGTCACGATTCCCGAAGAACGGTTCCCTACCGACGTCACCGTGCCGGTCTACAAGAGCGCGCGGCCGTTCAAGTACACGATCTTCAACGGCGAGGTCCGCCCGATCACGCTGAGCGTACGCTACTTGCGCGAGAGCCATTGTCTCGAGGTCACCTTTCCGACCGATGCGACGCGCAAGCCCGTGTGCATGGCCGACATCAAGGACAACGCCACGACGCTCGATCCGCCGATATCGCTGACGCTGGCGAAGACCGCCGGCCTCGCCTCGGTGCCGTCGCGGCTCCCGCAGCCGGGCGCCATCACCGCGGCCGTCGCCGACCCGGTCAACCTGTGATGCGAGCAGCCGCGTGCGCGGTCGCCCTCGCCATGCTCGCGCTGGCTCCGAGCGGTGTGACGGCACAGCAGGGCGGCACATCCTTGGCGGGCGCGTTGTACCAGTATCTTCCGGGCCGCGCTCAGGCGCCCGCGCTCGCCGGTGCCAAGGTCTACATCGCACGATATCCGCTGGCCAAACAGCCGCAATGGCTCGGCCCCAGCGTCAGTGACGGTCTCGGCCGGTTCACCTTCAGCGGGATTCTGCCCGCGCAGTACCT